>JARGFR010000120.1 GCA_029210985.1 Spirochaetaceae bacterium
GCCGCCAGGGTCTGGTCGGTGGCTTTTTGCTGGACATCCAGATTATAATCCACGCCTACCAGCTCGATTCCCGAGAACGCCTCAATGCCTTCCTGGAAACCCTTGACGCGTCCGGCCACCGAAGAAACGTCGGGATTTGTGGTATTCACATAGACTTTTCCCGATCCTCCGATGAGGTCCGCCAGTTCCGCCGCGATTTCCCTGCCGCCCTTTTCATTGTCCGAGCCGATATAGCTCAAAGGGAAGGAGAATTCACTTTTCACGGAGTAGTCTCCGTTTCCAAGGAAGGTGTCGACGGTAATAATCTCGATACCTTCGTCGTAAAGCTTCTTCAAGGGGGTCACCAATGCATCCACGGATGTGGGGGCGACGAGGATCATATCAATCCCCCCCTGGGCAGCCGTGGCTTCAAGGATGGGAACCTGGGCCTCGGGACCCCATGACTTGGGGTATTCGGCGACGATGAGATTTACCCCCAGTTCTTCAGCCTTGGACTGTATGCCTTTCTCCATCATGTAATAAAACGGATCGGCGATACCCGGCATGAAGAGCATGGTCACCTCGTCATCGCCGGCCTCGGGCGCTCCCGCGGCAATAGCCGGCATCGCGACGAGGGCGAGAACGATCAGGGCGAAAAGCGTTAAAAGGCTTTTTTTCATATAAAAGCTCCTTTTCGGAAATGGTTTTGGTCGTACGACCGCAGATGAATGTGCAATAACGAGGCCAAGTTCGCATTTACGTTTGGTTTGAGGTATATTCTGCAATCTAAATACAACTATGGAATAGGAATAAAAGCCTAGCGGAACTGAAGAGTTCAACGACGACCATCAATAGATATGGGACATAAGTGTCCCGTATCTGGGTCTTGGGTGTCCCGGACTCTATTTTGGAGCGTAAGGCACAGGAGTCCGTCGGACGGTCATTCGACTTTTGGTGACGAACACTTATTGGGAGCGGTACAGCCCCCCAGGGAATTGTGACCACACCCTCATGTTACTTCTTTTTCCACATGCTTAATTTTTTTTACAGCGGAATTATTGTTGGAGAAGAAATCGAGCACCATAACAAGCAGCAGTGCGCTTCCCCAGAGGAGAAAAATGAAAAAGCTGTCAATTGCGGGGAAACGGTTAATGCCGCTCTGCAGCAGCTGCACGAGAATGATTGCCAGGACGACGCCGCTTATCCGTCCTTTACCCCCGAAAGGACTCACCCCTCCGAGAATGACGACCATGATGCTCTGCAATGTATAGACTGCCCCATAGTCGGCTCTGGCTGAGTTATAGTTGCCCAGCATGACCATTCCGGCGACACCGGCAAAAAGTCCTGAGAGTATGTAAGTCTTGGTCAAAAGTCTTTTCGTCTTAAGACCGCTGAAGCGGGCCGCCACGGGATTGGTGCCCAGCATATAGACCTTGAGGCCATAGGATGTCTTGGTCAGCAGCACCCAGACGATCAACACACCAACGACGAAGACAAGGGTTTGAACAGGAATGAGATCGCCAAGGATGCGATTATTGATTGTCATGGCGTAATCAGAAGAGAAACGGCTGACTGCCGCTCCGTTCGTCATGGCCATGGAGATTCCCCTGTAAAGCTCTCCTGCTCCCAGTGTCGCAAGAATTGGTGAGATGTTGAATCGGGTGATGAGGATTGAGTTCAGGAACCCAAGAAGGACACCGATCACGGCGCCTAAGGCAAAGACGGCGGGTACGGCAAAGGAGGGCAAATCTCCGCCTTCACCGGTTAGAGCCAAGAGCAAATAAGCCATCAGAATCCCGGTCAGATTAGCAATGCCCACCAGTGACAAATCGATTCCGCCGGTGATCATACAGAGCATGACTCCCAGTGCCATAAGCCCATATTCCGGAAATTGGGCAGCCATTGTCTGGAAGTTCAAAAGTGAATAAAACCGACCGAACCTGGTGATGGCGAGAAATACCAGCCAAACGATGATGATGACGATGAGACGTGTAATATGAGGGTCTCGTCGATGGAGATTCCGGGTCAGAGCCTTCATGCCGCTCCCTCCTCGCTCTCTCGTCGTTTGGTGAACGGAGTCTTCTTTCCACGGTAACGGTCAGTCACCTGTCTGGCGCTTATTCCGGTACCGATAATGATGAGAGCTCCGGTAAAAACGCTCCGCCAGGAGGTGGGTATTCCCAACAGGATCATAGAGTTCACAACGATGACTATGAGAAGTGTTCCAACCATAGCGCCAAACAGGGACCCTTTGCCTCCGGTGATGGAAATACCGCCGAGGACAATTCCGGCGATGACCCGCAGTTCCATTCCAAGCATGTTGGTCGGATGCAGCTGCTGCATCATGCTCACTCGAATCACGGCGGCGACACTGGCGATGATTCCCACAATGACATAGATCAGAACCTTGGTGCGTACCACATTGTATCCGGCGCGTATCGCACTCACCTCCGCACCGCCGATGGCATAAATGGAACGACCGAACATGGTAAACCGGATCATCAGCGAAACAAGGAAAAGGATCAGTAAAAAGACCAGAAAAGCTATCGGCATCCTCGCCGTCAGTCCGGTGACAGGATTTTGTGCCGTGAATAGCGCAGCTTTGCCGAAGTCCTCCATACCCTGCGGTATGGTCGCCCACTGTACAGAGTCCAAAACTCCCTGCATGAAACCTCGAAAAACGTACGTGGTTCCGAGGGTGACAATGAGTGTCGGCAGTTTAAAGACACCGACAAAGAGACCGTTAAACGCACCCAATAGAGCGCCCAACACGATGGCTATCAACAAGGGCAGTCCCGCTCCACCCTCATACCCTGTCTTGATGACGAAGACGGTAGATATGTAAACGCTCAGCGAAGCCAATGCCGGAAATGATACATCAATACCTCCGGACACAAGTACGAGATACGCTCCAATTGCGAAAAGCCCGGGAACGATAAACGCCGACGCTAAGCTCACGAGGTTATTTGCCGTAAAGAATTGCCCGGACCGGTACTGAATGAGTAACGCAAGCCCAATCAGCACAAGAGTGATATACGGCTCGTTCCTCCGAGATAATCGCTTCAGTTTCTTCTTAAATCGTGATTCCACAACGCCCTCATCCTACATCATGTATGACAAAATCTCTGATTCATCCGTCTTTTCGCTATCCAGGTTCGCAACAACTCTCCCTGATTTCATCACAAGGATGCGGGAGCAGTTTTCAAGAATCTCCGGTAAATCGTCGGAAACGATAATAGAGCTCAAGCCTTCGCCGGCAAGGCTCTGCAGAATACCGTGAATATCATATTTCGAACCGATGTCGACACCGACTGTAGGCCCGTTGAGAATCAAGATGTCCAAATTACATGCAAGCCACTTGGCGAGAACCACCCGCTGCTGATTCCCTCCCGAAAGGGTCAGGCAGGCGTTGTCGGGGTCCGGTGTAGCAATGGCAAGTTTTCCAACCCATCTCTCAACCTCCTTACCCAGCTGCTGCCGGTCCAGGAAACTGAATTGCCGGGTCAGCTTATCGATCTCTCCGACGATGATGTTGTCCGCGATGCTTCGAGGCAGAAACAAACCCTCAGTCAAGCGGTCCTCCGGGACGAACCCCATTTTGTTTCGAATTGCGGCCTGCGGCGTATCGATATTCACGGGTGCGCCGTTGATGAACAACTGACCGGAGTGTATCGGAGAAATGCCGAACAATGACAATGCAACTTCAGATCGACCAGAATCAAGAAGGCCGGTTATTCCAAGTATCTCTCCGCGCTTCAGCGAAAACGAGACGTCATGGAATTGGCGGTTTCGACTGATGCCCTTCGCCTCGAGAACCGGTTCGTCGGACTGGATTTTCGGTTGAAAATGCCGCTTCTCAAAAGTTCTGCCGGTCATATAATAGGAAAACTTTTCTTCCGTCAGCTCGTCCACCACACCGTGAGCCGCAACTTCACCGCTTCTCAGAATCGTGTACTTCTCCGATATATCGAACACCTCGTTCAGCTTGTGGCTGACAAACAGTGTTGCAATTCCTGCCTCTTTGAGCGAAAGAATTGTGTCGAAAAGAGTACGGACTTCCTTTCTTGTCAGGGCAGTTGTAGGCTCATCCATAATGATGAGCTTGGTATTAAATAGAAGCGCCCTGCTGATGGCGATCATTTGTTTTTGCGCCACCGAGAGTGACTCCACGGTTTCGTCCAGATCGACATCAAAACCGATTTTGCTGATCGCCTCTTCGGCAATAGACCGCATGCGCTTGCGGTTCACAAAGAACCTGTGCTCAGCGAGCTCACTATTGACGGCCAGGTTCTCCATAACAGTGAGGTTTGGAAAAACGGAAAAATCCTGGTAGATAACTTGAACACCTTGGTTTATCGACTGCATCGGAGTTAAATGATCAAAGGTCGCCCCTTCTATCTCTATCTTGCCGGAGTCGGGAGCATGTACGCCGCTGATGACCTTGATGAGGGTGGACTTACCGCTTCCATTTTCACCGGCAAGTGCGTGGACCTCCGCAGGGCCGATAGAGAAGGATACGTTCATAAGAGCCTGAACGGCTGCAAACGACTTCGATACTTCGATAGCTTTCAGCAATGATCCTGCCATGATCCTTTTCCTTCGTTAACGAGTGATAGTTTCATACGACTTATCTGGTCCGGCGCTCGCCTATTCAGCAGCTAAAGTACTGTACACGAAGACGTCCTGCCGGTCACGATGCGACCGACAGGACGTAACTCAGTAATTGGCTTTCAACTCAACGATTAGAATCCGAAATCGTATACGTTGTCCGCATTGATCACAATCCAGCCTTCGCCCTCGAGTGTCTTTGAACCCGCTTCGCGGAAGGTCATTGCATCATAACCGGCAATTCCAAGATCCACCGGCTCCGAAATCTTCTCGCCATTAAGAACCTTCACAGCGAGAGAGGCCATTGCCTTCCCTGCGACAGCGGGATCCCAGAGGGTGAGGGATTGAACAATGCCGCTTTCCAGAAGCTCAGCGTTGTCCAGAGGAAGGCCTGTACCGGAGGTAAAAGCCTTACCAACCAGGCCAAGCTCTTCAATAGCTCGGGCTACTCCGGGAGCATCGTATGATGAGGTTCCCATAATACCCTTCAGTTCGGGATACGCGTTGAACAGCTCCATGGCGGTGTTGTAAGCCACATCTCCGTTGTCCTGAGATTCAACTCGGGGCTGGGCTTCAAGAAGCTGCATGTTGGGATAGGTGGCCTTTTGGTGCGCAACGCCTGCGTCGGCCCACTCATTATGGGCGCCAACCGTCAACGAAGCGACCATCGTTGTGTAGACACCCTCTTCGCCCATCGCCTCGGCCAGGTTGTCCATGATGAAGGCACCATAGCCCGCGTTGGAGAATGCTTCGATGTTATAATCAACGTTTTTCAGAGCCGCACCTTCATGACTGATCACGACAATGCCGGCATCTCGAGCTTGAGCGAGAACCGGCTCAATGGAGACAACATCGACCGGGACGACACAAATTGCGTCAACACCCTGAGCGATGAGATCCTGAACAAGCTGTGCCTGGAGAGTCGCATCGATCTCGGCTGTACCCCGCTGATAGAGGTTCAGTCCTGTTTCTGCGGCATATTCATCAACACCCTCTTCCATTCTCACGAACCAGGGGTTCGATGAGTCTTTCGGGACAACAACAATCTCCGGCCCGTCACCGGAATCCTGACTTCCAGCGGCGAACAGACTCGGTGTCATCAGCACGGACACAGCGATAAACACAAATAGGAATTTTTTCATGTTCCCTCCTTGTTTTTTGGGGAATTAAATGACTCCCCATATTGAGCAGATTAGCCCCCCACAGCGGCTGCGTCAATAAAACCGGACCACATATTTTACTAAAAACATCACTAAAATTATAACTTGACACTTAATATGTCTTGAAGAAAGGATTATTGTAATGAAAGTGCCGACGACAATTCAGTTCCGCAACAGGTGTTTCAGCCCTATGAGGATGAGCGTCGTCTAACATCTGGTATTCGGTGATTGCCGAAGGGAGGTGTCGAATCAACAACCACAACCAACCCACAATTCCCAGGGAAGAGTATGCGCAGCGCTGGAAACGTGTTCAGAATATGATGCGTGATAACGACCTTGATTTGCTGATTGCATATTCCAATGACAGGGAAGTTTTTGGTCCGGCTCATGCCCGCTGGCTCTGTGACTTTCCGGTGCATTTGGAGCCGGTTTGTCTGATCTTCGCACAGACCGGCAAACCGATTATGGCCACCGGACCCGAATCCACGCATTTTGCTTTGAACCGCAGCGCCATTGAGAGCATTTATATCCTCAAGGAGTTCGTACACCCCGAGGAAGTCTACAGTCTTGAAAACGTGTTGGACCTCGGCGCTGTTGTTGCCAAGGTGATTTCAGTTGGTAAGAGTACGCGTGTGGGTATTGCAGGTCGACACATCATGGATGTCGGGACATGGGAAGCGGTTCGGAACTTCCTGGGCACCATGGAATGGGTGGATGCTGAGGATGACCTGACATTGCTCCGAATGGTGAAATCCAATGCCGAAGTTGAAGTCATGCGGTATGGATACAGTATTGCCAGGAAGGCATTCGACGC
Organism: Spirochaetaceae bacterium; assembly: GCA_029210985.1. Lineage (GTDB taxonomy): Bacteria > Spirochaetota > Spirochaetia > DSM-2461 > DSM-2461 > UBA2779. The sequence continues at coordinate 6,562 of JARGFR010000120.1, forward strand.
AGCTGTGAATGTGATTGAACCAGGCAGGACTGAGATGGATGTCTCGGCCGTTGTCAAATCTGTCATGTTCACCGAGGGTGCTGACGGCTTCGGCATCGAGCCGATGATCGGAGCGGGACCCAATGCCGCATCGGTGCTATGCCGCGCCAGCCGGAGGATCATCGAAATGAACGATATTGTCAGACTGACCATCATCACGAGATACGAAGGATACTGCGCAACCATCGGGAGACCTGTATTCGTTGGGAACCTGGATTCGGCGATGAAGGAGAGATTTGACGCATTGTGCGAGGCCAGGGCTGCATGTATCGACGCGGCGAAACCGGGTGTACCCGGCGCGGAGATTGAGGGTGCCGGCAGAAACGTTCTTGAGCTCGCCAGCCATCGGTATACCTATTCGGGTGTTCACAGTATCGGATGCCAGGAGTTCGAAACACCAATTTTCGGTCCCGGTGTAGACGGTACCGTCGCGAAGAACACCATGCTTTCGATTGAAATACCTTTGTTCAATCGTCCATGGGGTGGCCTGCATCTCGAGGACGGGATCAGGATCACAGAAACCGGCGCTGAACTGATGCATGAAACACAGCTATTCATCCAAAAGTAGAGATTCAAGGGGAAATGGGAACCACCATTAAGGATATCGCCGAGAAGGCACATGTATCGATTGCGACAGTCTCACTGGTGCTCAATAAAAAACCGGGTGTCGGAGATGCTACGCGCAAACGTGTATTGAAACTCGCTCGGGATATGCATTACATCACATCTCCGCGCTTTTCCTCATCGATCGGTTCGCAGGGAACGGTCCGTTTTCTGAAAATCGCTCGGCATGGTCACACGGTAAACCGAGACCACAACGTATTTATTTCCGATTATATCGACGGGATTGTCCAAACCGGTAAAGTGCTTGAGTTCAAGACGGAGGTTACGTCCTTTCGGACCACACCGATGGAAAAAATTGTGGCGTCGATCGACTCCAAACCTGACCTGGCCGGTGCAATCGTATTGGGTACAGAGCTGAGCCGCAAAGATGTGCAGATGTTTGATAGGGTCTCTTTGCCTCTGGTGTTCATCGATACCTTCTTAGACTATGTTCCTTTCGATTTCGTGGATATGAACAATGTCGATTCGGTCTTCAAGGTCATTGATCACTTCCTGGCATATGGACATCGGGCGATTGGCATGGTGAAGTCCAGCATAAGAACCCGCAACTTTCATCTTCGCGAAAAAGCGTTCCTCGAAGGGATGAACTCTTTCGGTTTCGATTTAAATCGTCAATACATGTTTTCTGTGGATTCAACGTTTGATGGTGCGTATCGAGATATGGCGCGCCACCTGAGCGAAGATAGGGAACTCCCAACAGCTCTTTTCTGCAGCAACGACGTCATTGCATTTGGCGTTCTGAAGGCGTTACGTGAGAAAGGCATAAAGGTTCCTGAGGACATCTCAGTTGTCGGTTTCGATGACTTACCCAGTGCTGAACTGCTGGACCCGCCCTTGACGAGTATGGCCGTGTCAAAAAAAGAAATTGGTTCCACGGCGATGAGGCGTCTCATTTTGAGAATTCGAAATCCGGCAATGCCGCATGCCAAGATCGTCGTAGGCGGAACGCTCAACGAACGGGAGAGTGTTGCTCGAGTTGGGGAACCGGTTCAAGCGGAACATCGAGATTTGGATTTACAACAATTGTGAGTCGGCACCAGATAATCGAAGTGAAGCCAACTGAGTGTATGAATAGACGCCAAATAAGGAGGCATGAGGATGACTAAGTATTCTGTGATTCTGGGTAACCTGGGCAATACCAACGATCGGTTTCTTTCTACCGGGTACAAGGATCAACCGTCGAAACAAGAAATGGTGGAACGAGCCGCCAAGATAGAAGGAATCAGCGGTATTGAGCTCGTGGGAACATGGGATATCACATCGGAAAACACCGACGAGATGGCGACATTGTTAGGGCAAAACAACCTCAAGTGCGTATCCATCATACCGGATTTATTCAGCCAGAAGCGTTGGGGCAAGGGAAGCCTTGCTGCAAAAGACCCAACGATCCGTTCTCAGGCAATTGATGCAATCCGAGAAGCGGCGGAGATGGCTCGCAAGATTGGTTGTCCGATGCTGAACATTTGGCCCGGTCAGGACGGCTATGACTATTCACTTCAAGCGGATTTCCGCGCTGAACGACGCTGGTTTACCCAAGGAATCCGGACAGTGGCCGAAGAGTATCCCGACATCCGCTTTGCTCTCGAATACAAACCCAAAGAGCCGCGAACCCATTCATATTTGGCACGGGCCGCGGATACATTACTCGTTGCGGAGGACACCGGTGCGGAAAACGTTGGAGTGTGCATCGACGTTGGCCATGCGCTCAACGCCTACGAAAATGTCGCGGAATCCATTGTGATCTTACAAGAGCGGGGTAAGAAGCTCTTTCACATGCACTTCAACGATAACTATCGTTCCTGGGACGATGATATGATTGTAGGAAGTGTACACTTTGTAGAATACATCGAAATGCTTTACTGGCTCCGTGAAACCGGGTACGACGGATGGTACTCCATGGATCAGTACCCATACCGTGAGGATGGTGCCGGGGCAATTGATGCGAGCGTCCAGTTTCTGCGCAGCCTAGAGACCCTGATGGACGACTCCGCGATGGAGGAAATTCGCGGCCTGATTCATCGGGGCGACCCGATCGAAGCGTCACATTGGCTTCGAAAGAAGATCCTTCCGTAGCAGGTGTGGGGGGGGGAATGCCGCGCACTGAGAGAAGATGATCGATGTGGATTTTTTGGGAAGAAGCGAGGTCTTCGAAAATCGCCCTCAGCATATATTCTTTGTTGTGGTTCGGGGTCATGCCGATTGGATCATTATTGATTGGGAGAAACGATATTCATGCCGATCGCGCAAACGTCGATATCGAACAGGCACTCGGCAAAAGGAGTACCGGCCTTCAGTCCGGCCAGGCGGAAACGAATGTAGTCTTTTACGGAAAACACCCAGCGGATATTGTCCGGACCTTCTTGTGACGGCGAACCTTTCTCGGGGTTAAGACAAACATCCGCACCCCCAATTTGGGGAGCTTCACTTTACCGGAAACATTCAGTTTGCCGGGCAGGTGAGTTGCCCCATCCGCCCTATCACGAAACCCGCCAGACCATATTCTCCATGTTAACCCTCATCAATAATGGTTTCGTGAGGAATCAGAGTAACCGTCCAACCAACTCCACCTGCCGGATATAATTGATACGTACCATACTGCCGCCCATTGGAGGATTTCAATGGTGCGTATTCCGGCGAATCCTGCCACCCATTCCGGGTTTAACCTGCCACCTGAGACGACTTGTCCAACCTCTCTTTTCATCTGAGCCCGGGTGGCAGGTTTAAGTCAAGAAACCCGGTGCATTTTCTTCCTGAGCGACTCCCCTTTGAGCTCTATTCTGTGGGCTCCATAGACGATTCGATCCATGATGGCATCGGCGATAGTGGAGTCGCCAATCAGACCGTGCCATGAGGCGACCGGCAGCTGGGAAAGGATGGCAAAGCCTGGTCCGCGCAACCACATCCGGAATCACCACCGTCATCGATCCTTCGGCCGTATGCTTGAGAAGCTGCCGACATTCGTCCCAGGTTTGCTGTTCACGGATGTATCGATCAATACGGAGAGGGAAACGATTTATACAAGGTATGGAGATTGGTTTGAAAAGGTAATATTGGGTCTTGCAGCAGCGGGGGCCCTCCTCTCTTTAGCTGCATCACTTGTCATGTGGCAGGGAAAAACAAATAGGAAATAGTATGAAACCAATTTCAAAAACATCTCATATCGGCTCGGATGCTATTCTGCCGGGAAAAATAATAGATGGAGAGACTATCCGTTATTTGATGAATCGTTTGGGATACTATCGTCATCACATGTCGGATAAGTAAAAGTTGCAGACTCGGCAAAACGTGCCACTTGTCGCGAAGCCTGTTTTATCGGAGCAAGGGTTCCCGGACCACCGACACAACCACCGGGACAGGCCATGCCCTCTATAAGATCGGCATGGATAGATCCCTTTTGTAATTGAGCTAACATACGGCGGCAATCAGCGAGGGTGTCCGCTCGTTCGAAGCGAATATCAGTCAGTCCGTACTCCTTCTCCGCCGTTTTAATTATAGCCTCCCCGACTCCGCCGGCAATTGCATATCCTCGACCCAGGGCGCCTGCATCCTCTATAAAATCAGCGTTCTCAATCATTGAGATATCGATATCATAGGCGACAAAGAGCGCCGCCAGTTCTTCGAATGTCAACACATGATCAACATATTCAGCCATTTCTTCAGTTAATGCCTCATATTTTTTGGCGACACAGGGCCCGATAAAGATGACCTTTGTCTTCGTGTTGGTTTCTTTAATCTTCTTGGCGGTTTCAACCATTGGCGTGTAGCTGTCGGCGATCTGTTCGGCCAGTTCTGGGAAAAAGGCTCGCGCCGCCATTACCCAG
>JARGFR010000121.1 GCA_029210985.1 Spirochaetaceae bacterium
AACACTCCTCCCGGTGTGATATCCACCGTACTCGCCGACATGTCCGAAGTGTTAAAAAACCATCTTTCCAGGCGCTGCTTCGTCATCCGTTTCGATCTGCGAGGCGGTACCCGCGGTCCCGCCTCCCGGCCTTCAGACATCGATAATCCGCCGTTGCTGAATCGGCCCCTGAAGAGCGCGCCGTATCGGGTTCAGCCTCAGGATACCGTGCTGCTTGCCTTGGACGGCGACGAAGAGACTTTGATGGCCGGGATGCACAAGAAAACCCGCTACAATATCAGACTGTCGGAGCGTAAAGGCGTTGCCGTCCGTCGCCTACAGGGAACCGAAGCCCTGGAAACTCTTCCGGACTGGTATGCCATATATCGGGAAACCGCCCAGCGGGACGGCATCGCTCTTCATCCCGAGTCGTACTATCAAAAGCTTTTTTCTCTGTCGGCGGTTCCAAGTAAAAACGGTACCGCGACACCGCGCTTTTCACTGTATCTGGCCGAACATGACGGCGAGGTTCTGGCGGGCATCATCGTCGCCGGATGCGGTGATCGATCCACATACATGTACGGCGCCTCAAGTTCGCTGAAAAGGGAACTCATGCCGAACCACCTCGTCCAGTGGACGGCCATCAAAGAGGCCCGGGCCGAGGGTGCCCTGGAATACGATTTTTTCGGCATACCGCCGGCGGACGATCCGTCCCACCCCATGCACGGACTCTGGCGATTCAAGACAGGCTTCGGCGGGGACATCCTTCACTATATCGGCGCCTGGGATTTCCCCTATCGTCCATCAGTGTATGGGCTCTATCGCGCAGCGGAAACTTTTCGCGGCCGGTTGGCCGCATGGAGAAAACGGCGGTATTAACCGGTCGCCGTCAGGTCATTTCCATGGCGTTGCGCCGGATAAAATCTTCGATGAGTTCCAGACAAGCCTTCAGGTTGGTTCTCTGGAGTTTGGACAGATCTCCCAGGGATATCACATCGTCGGGTTTCACCGGACGTCGGGGTCCTCTGAGCTGGTGGTTGAATCGCAGCGTCCAGAGCGTCTCGAAAGCCGCCCCCAAATCGCTGAAGCGGGACTCGTCGATGACACCGCCGGACCGGAGTCCGGCAAGACGATCCATCGTACTTGCGGCTGAAATCCCATGACGCAGGGCTAGCAGACGCAACTGTCCCTCCAAGGGTTTGAGGGCTTCCTTGATGTCCACCGTTCCCCGGGATCCCCGTATCCTCGGCGGACGATACCGCATCACCGATTCAGCGTAGAGGATCAATAGGGCCGGATTTCGGCGAGAAAGTTCGGATAAGAGCTTATCCAGCCTCAAAAACAATTCCCCGTCACCCCAGGCATGACGGCGATCCAGGGCGACGTTGATTTCCAGCATAGCCTGCGCCGAAGGCGAGGATATCCATTCCCCGATTCGCGTGTTCCATTCCTCAAGGGACAAACACCATCTGGGATTGATGGGCATCACACCGCCTTCGCAGCGTGGAAAGCCGGATGCTTCCAATCCATCAGTCACCGATGCGGCCAGTTCCAGGCATATTTTCCGAGAACCCTCGAGGTCTTCTCCTTTTCGAGGTGTGAATATCATGGCTCCGTCCTGATCCGAAAACGGGGTCATCTCCCGGCGGGCATTGCTGCCCAGGGACATTAAGGTCCATTCAAGCGGTTGGCGGGAGCCGATTTTATCGGCAGCCAGATCGGCAAAACGGGCGATGGCGGCCTCGTAGTGCTCCGCGACGGCCATTCTCAGTGCTGATGCCGGACTGCCGCCGTCAATCAGTCGGTTCAATTCCTCCCCCATTTCGCCGACCGCGTCGATGACGGTGAGTCTGTCCTTGGCTTTTCGGATCCGGGTCATTGAATTGTCGTCGATATTCAGCTGTTCGGAGGTTGGGATCGCGGGTATCGACGAGATACCTGTGGATTCCGAGGCCGTGATCCGCTCGCCGGCTGTGACGGGCCGGCGCAGAGAAATGACATGACCGTTGGAACCGGGGAGAAATATTCTCGAGAGACTGAGCTGAAGTTCCGTTTGACCGCCGCCCGGCAGGAGAATACTCACAGTCCAGGTTCCCGAAGGCGCCTCTCCGCGTTTCAGGGCGGCCAAAGCACACCTGGCCGGATGGTCTTTCGCCATCCCGGAATCCAGCAGGTCCGAGGGCCCCATCGAGAGAAGGTCTTCCTCACTCCTTCCCGTCATCCGGCTCATCGCCGGATTTGCGAACACCGGCGTTCCGCCTGTGATGAGCATGTAGCCCTCGGTGGACGCTTCGGCCAGAGCCCGATAGCGCTCCTTAGCTTCCCGCAGTCCCTCCTCGGCGGCATCCCGCCGCCGCTGGACCCGGAGCGCACCGGCGAGAACCCAGGCCAACAGTGCAATGGAGACCAATGCGATACCGCCGAATACAACCTCAAGGCTGATCGCCAGCCTTCGCATCTCCAGATCGACATCGTCAATATACACGCCGGTTCCGACAATCCAGTCCCACTCCGGGAAGTAACGGACATAGGAGAGTTTGGGTGCCACCGCGCCGGGATCGTCCCAGTGCTGCCACCAGTAGGACAGGTAGCCGTCGCCGGTCTCCAAGGCGATATTCGCCGCTTCCCGGAAGAGATAGACACCGTCGGTGTCTTCCCTGTCCCTGTAGTTCGATAAATCCTCGCCTTCCAATTCGGGGCGATAAGGGTGCATCACCATTCGAGGTTCCGAATCGATAATCCAATAGTATTCCTTGCTGTCGGTTCCGTACCTCATACGGCGAATCTCTTCGGCGGCGTTCTGTCGGGCCTCCAATTCCGTCATGGAACCCTCATCAGTCAGATCGGCGTAATATTCCAGCGCGCCGACGGCCACGGCGGTGAGTTCCCGTATCATATCCTTCTTGAGATTCATCATGTTTTCTCGGGAGACCGGGACAATCACCGCGAACAGGGATCCCACCAGGAGGATCAGTGCAGTGAAGACAGGCAGGAGAAAACGCCAGAGGAAACGAATCCCACGCCGTTTCGTCGACGCGGCGATTCGCTCATAATGTTTGCCCTTGAAGTACGCCGCCAGATCGTCGGGATTGATGCCGGCGTGCTCCTTTCTCGTGTCGTCTTCATGGTACTTCTCCCGGAAAGTTCCGTTCTCGAAGTCCTCTCTGTAGGGGAAATAGCCGTCGTAGTCATCTCGGATGTGACGTTCGAAGACGGCATCGATGACATCCTGGGAATAGAGTCCGCGAAACTCTTCGCGAACCTCGGGTAGTGATTCCCGGCAATGGCGGTGTTTTCGGTGGGAATAGGGATTATATCCATTCTTGTAACCGTTTCGGAGAAAGTCGGCGAACCCTTCATTATCGAAATATCGATCGATCCAGCGATGAATCTCTTCGGCTCGGTGTCCGATCAATTCTTCCGTGCGGTCGGCATGTTCCCGAATGGTCATGAATCATGTTGCGGCGAAAAACCCGTCGGGTCAATGGCGGGTGGGTATTCTTATTCACGGCGAAGGGGTAGGTTGACCACATGGCAACATGGCGATTGACGATTCGGTACGACGGGGCCCGATACAAGGGATGGCAGCGATTGGGAAAAGAGGACGGCGAATCCACCATACAGGGGAAGCTCGAGGCGGTGTTCTTCACCCTGTGCGGCGAAGAGATCCTGGTGACGGGTTCGGGACGAACCGACGCCGGCGTTCATGCTCTGGCTCAGGCGGCCCACTTCCGCACCACGGCGAGTCTGTCTTCCCAAAGTATATTGGCCCATGCCGCCCGATACCTTCCTGACGACATCGCCGTCACCGCCGCCGAAGAAGCGGACGACCGATTCCATGCCCGCTATCAGGTGAAAGAAAAGATCTATCTCTACCGTCTGGATACAGGGCTCTGGCCCGATCCATTTGAACGGAAGTACGCCTGGCATATTCCCGAACCTCTGGATTTCAAATCCATGGCTCGAGCGGCTCAGGACCTGTTGGGAGAGCACGATTTTTCAGCATTCACGACGATGAAATCCAAGAAGAAATCCTACGTGAAAAGATTGAAGTCCGTCGACATAGAGAAGGACCCGAACAAAGAATCCATTGTGTACATACGTCTCGTCGCCGACGGATTTCTCCATAATATGGTGCGCATCATTGTCGGCACACTGATCGAAGTGGGACGTGAAGAGCGGGATGCTCACAGTCTCAGCGGCCTTCTTGATGGAGGACTTCGGAGTGATGCCGGACCCACAGCCCCAGCAAAGGGGCTCTTCCTGGAGCGGGCCGTATATACCGGGTCTGAGCAGAATGAAGAGGGTCCTCTAAAAAAGATAAACATGACGTCGGAACCAGGGATTTTTTAGACGTAATGGAGTAAATTTGAGCTTAGGGCGGCCTACATTTATGACGAAACGTTATTCTCTACTCCCGGTTCTAATTATCCTTGTTTTCTCCTCGCCGGCGTATTGTCAAAGCGGCGGCGATCAGATCGATTATAACCAAACCTATCGATATCCGTTATCCATTGGATTCGAGGCTCAGTTTGTCTCTCCGTTTACACTGCTCGGCACCGATTACCAGGGCAATTTCACGGCAATCGACCTTTCGGCTGTCGGCCGGCTGCCGCTGCCTTCCATGCCCATCCTCCAACCCATGGCTCGTTTGGGATTCGCTGTCACCAGAGCTGAGTACGATGCCGCGAATCCCGACCTGGACAAATTCGACCATACCCGCTTCTACTTGAACGGCGGTCTGGGCTACCTCCACAAGTTCAATAAAAGTCTCGAAGCCGGCGCCGATTTTGAGATCGGCATGGGCTATGAGATGTATCCGAAAATCGATCCGGTGGGAGATGTCACTCACGGCGCATGGATATTTCAAACCTCGCTGGCCGGTCGATTGTCCTTCAGTCCGTCATTCAACCTGTCCATCGCCGTCCGTCCGTCCTTAGGGTACTCCCGGTCTCTCTCCCCGCTGGAGCGATTCAACGGGTTTGTCCTGGGTCTGGGTATTATCGCCGATTATCGAACTGGCACCGACCCGGACGATCCACGGGCGGAAATACGGTCCATACAGTTCGAAAAACCGCGTATCGACGATATGTTCGCCGCCATGCAGAGCTACTATGTGAACAACCCGGCGGGAGAGGTCACCATCACCAATACCGAAAAATACGCCCTGACCGATTTGGAAGTCACCTTCTTCCAGCCCGGCTATATGAACATTGCCACATCGGTGGCGAAATTCGACCAACTCCGGCCCGGGGAATCCCTAACCATTCCCATCACCGCTTCATTCGATCAGAATGTGTTCAACCTGGAGGGCGTTACGCCCCTCACCGGTGAAATTTCGGTGGACTACACCCTGCGAACACGCAGCGCCCGGCAAACCATCCCGGTCACCTACGACCTGTATGACAAGAATTCCCTCACTTGGGACGACGACAGGAAAGTGGCGGCGTTTATCACCTCCGGCGACAGTGCGCTGGGCAACTTCTTGAGCTACCTGAAAGTCATTTCCAAGGATGTGGTGAATTCCGGCTACAGCGAAACCGTCCAGACCGCGATTCAGGTGTACTACGGTTTGACCGAAATCGGCTGTCTTTACCAGAGAGACCCCACGCTCTCTTATGAAGACGCCAAAGGCGACACCCGGGTGGTGGACTCGGTGAATCTGCCCAGGGAAACACTCACCAAACTCGCCGGAGACTGCGACGATCTCACGGTTCTCTATAACGCCATGCTCGAGTCTTCGGGTATCGGTACCGGCTTCATCACCGTGCCGGGACATATCTATTCGATATTCAACACCGGGGTACCGGCGAAGGATTATCGGCTCATACACCCCGATAAATCCATGACGGTTCCCATTGACGGAGTTTTATGGGTACCTCTGGAAATCACATTCATCGGTGAGGATGACTTTGAAACCGCCTGGAGAGCCGGTGCCGAAGAGTTCCACAGATTCGTCGACGTGGAAGGTCAATTCACCCTGTATTTTACCCAAAGCGCTCAGCAGACCTATCGGCCCGTCGGATTCCAGGAAAGCGATCTTGGTCTCCAATATGGGGATAGAACCCGGGTCACCTCCGATTTCCGGAGCGAAGTGGACAAAATTACCGGACTGGTGATGGACAGCTACAAGGAAACCGCCGAGGAACTGGGCAACAAGGGCAGCTACAACACCTATGGCATCGTCAGCGCACAATTCGAAGACTTCGATCGGGCCGAGCGGGCGTTCAATAACGCTCTGGCGTTGGACCGCAACTATGTGTCGCCCAAAGTGAACCTGGCCAATGTGTATTTCCTGAGGGAAGAGTATCCCAATGCCCTGCGTTTGTTCCACGACGCCGAACGGGTACTCCGGGAAGCCGGACACATCTCAAGTTCAGGATATGCCAGAGTTCTGCTGAATCTGTCCCGAACCTATTATGAAATGGAAAGTTTCGACCTGGCCGCCGAATACAGCGACAAACTTGCCGAAGTCAGCCCCTCTATGGCCGACCGATACGCCTATCTGGCCGACACAGCCGGGGGCAGAGCGGCGGACGTCAGCCGATCCCTGGGCGTTCAATTCCTCGAGGAGGAATAAGATGAAACGCAATTTCACGGCCATTCTGGCATTTCTTCCGCTATTGGCGGGGTTGATTTTCACCGCCTGCGAGCCGCTCTCCAGGCAACTAATCGCCGCAGTGGAAGACGACTACTCTCCGGTGATTATCGTGGATACTCCCACTGCCGGCGGAACCTACTACTCTACCATCGATGTTTCCGGGCATGTGAATGACGACTCCCTGGCTTCCGGAGACGATATCGGACTCCTTTCTTCATTGTCGTTTGAAATCGCCTCCGATTTGGCTCACAGGGGCCGAATCACCATCAGTTCCAGCGGGGATGTCACAAAGGACAACGGATACGGGAATGTGGATATCGCCTTTAATTCCGCCGATCGGAGTTTCTCTTTCTCGGTTCCCACCTCCGACCTGGGATATCCGCCCCAGATTCTGTACTTGCGGATAACGGCTGTGGATTTCAACGGGAACGAATCTATTGAGACCATTCAGCTGATTCGGAGTGAAGGGCCTTATGTAGAACTCGAATTGCCGGCACCAGACGTTCTTTCTTATGTGAAAGGCGGTTCGTTCACCGTTCAAGGTGAAGTAGCGAACTCTAATCAACATTTCATAGATGCGACGGCGGCTGGGGATCCGATCAGCGCCGATGAGGTGGCATCAGTAAAACTTGAGATACTTGCTCTCGGCATTAGTGCTGAGATTGACATCGCGGGTGGAGAAACCTCCGCTGATATTTTCCCGCGTACTGGGTCTTTCCAATATGATGCGGCCAATAGAAAATTCAATTGCCTAGTAGATCTGATTTCCAGCGATGATGGTGTAACAAGTCTAACGATTAGGATCACTGCGATAGATAGAAACGGGAATTCTCAGGTCATTACTCATTACATGACCCAGATCCAGGAAGCTGGACCTGTGCTATTTTTCTATACGCCTTACACGTCCGGTACTTACTATTATTCCAGTCATCCCGCTACTGCAGCGCAACCATTACTGTGGGTAAATGGTTCAAGCCGTACACTTTACTCGTCCTTGATATGTGACGGTTGGGTCTATTCTCTTATTTCAGGCCGACTTGTGGAGACAGCAACAATGCAGTTTTCCAGCGGTGGATTCAATCAAAATTACAATATCAAAACATCATACATAGAATATCGTGATCCGGCGATCTGGGGACGGGACTATTATCACTATCGGTATACATTGGCTGGTTCGACATTTCAAAGCTTTGACGGCAATGGTACGGCAGAAATCACGCTGACTGCTGTGGACAACACTCCTGACGCTCGTACTTCAACAGAGAGTTGGCTGATATATGAAGATTCCGACGGACCGGTTTTCTCGTTAATGAATATCTCCGCCAGCAACGGGTCCGCTCATGTCGGAATCGGCCAGACCGTGACACTTTCATTCAACGTTTCCGACGGCAGTTTTGAAACCGGTTTTGACCCGACATCACTATCGGGTACGGTTGCCGGTATTGCCTTGAGCTCCGGCGACTTTGTTGACGGCGGAGGCGGTTCGTACAGCGTGGAAGTGGATTTGGCCGCCGCCACCCAGGGAAGCGGCGCATTGGAAGTCTCCATCACAGCCGAGGATTACATCGGGAATCCCTCATCTCTGTACGAAAGCGATTTTGAACCCATCACATTCTACGAAGGGACCCCGTCTATCACCGACGTTTCCATCGCCGCCGATGTTGCTCCCGCTGATGCAGCCAAGCCCGGTGATTCGATCACGCTGACAATTACGGCCGATCAGGACTTGGAGCCGACGGCTCTGGTCGTGGAGATTGCGGGTGTGTCGGCGACGATCGGCGGATCGGGCACCACCCTCACCGCTGCAGCAACGATACCGGGCGGATACACAACGAGTCCCGTTGATTTTGAAATCATCAGTTTCGAGAACATGGTAGGTACGACGGGTACACTCCCGGCGGTCCCGACCGCCACCACTGACGGTACTGAGGTGGATCTTTATGTTGGACCGCCGACACTCGACACACGGACCGTCACAACCGCCGGGGGAGACCGGTATGCGGCATCCGGCGAAACCATCACAGTCACCATCGTCTCCAGCCAGCCGTTGGATCACGGTCCGACAGTGGATATCGGCGGAAACTCGGTGTCGGCCACCGGATCCGGTACATCATGGACGGCCACGACGAGTGACCCTTCCGATGGGGAAGGCACCGTCGCTCTCTCGTTCTCGGACATCGAGAGCATTGTCGGCACCATGGCATCTCCCGGCACGGTTACCGGTGTCACATCCGGGAGTCTTGCCGTGTATTATCCAGGGAAACCCACCCTCACGGGTGTCTCAATGACTCTCTATAAGGCAGGCGCCGATCCGGCGGAAGGTGACACCATTGTCCTGGATTTCTCGGTCGTCAACGGAAGGATACTGGATGCCGACCCAACCGTCACGTTCTCGTCGGGAGGGTCTCTGACGCCGGTTGTCAAGGATGGAGGGACAAGTGCGCCCGATTACAAATACGAGTACACTCTAACCACCGGGGATCTGTCTTTGGTCGATCCTATTTCCTACACCATCGATTTCACCGACGCTGCGGGAACCGCGGGAGACCGGGTTGCGGCCACCTCGACGGTCGATCTGACTCCCTAGCGATCCATGAACCGAATATCATTTCGGGGGATCGCCCTTATTCTTGGATTGGCCTTGCTTGCGCCCGTCCTGCCGCTCTTAGGTTTTCCCGGCGATGCGGCGGGGCCGAGCCTTGTTCTCTCGATACTCGAAGAAGGCGGAACATACTCGGAGACGATACGCATCTCCGGTAAGGTTGTTCCTTCCCCCGATGAAGGGCAGGGGGACAATCGTGTGGATACCCTCAGCTGGTCGGTGCCTGAATTGGATGATTCAGGCTATATAATGTTCCACAGAAGCGGAGAATTCTCCCGGTCCATTCCCGTCCGCGGCGCTCGCATACCCCTGACGCTTATTTTGACACTGATCGATCGAGCCGGCCGTCGGGATATCCGAACGATCCGATTCACATATACGCCGGAAGTGGTCGAAACGGAAGAGGTCAAACCTGAAGAAGAACCGCCCCCTCCGGATGTTCCGCTCCCTGAGAATCCCGTTATCATCGAATCCCCCCGGGACGGGGATGTGTACCGTTCGGTGGTGAATGTTTCCGGCCGAGTCGCCGGCGAGCCGATCGGAATGTCCTGGGTCGCCGAGGAACTCGGAGCACAAGGCCCGATTGAAATCGGAGAGGACGGTGGTTTTCACTTCGCTTTTTCCACGGCAGGTTTCTCAGCGACCCTGATGGTTCGGGTGATTGCCGAGTATCCCGAACGGAAGGAATCGGTGTCCATTACCCTGACCAACGCCCGAATCGGGCCGTATCTTGGTGTGGATGTACCCGAAGACGGCGGCTTCTACGGAGATGAGCTTGAGGTGTCTGGTGTTGTCGGACGGGATTCGGCCGGGGACGACGGATTGGCGGATCTTAAAGGTCTTTACTGGTGGTTTGGTGATGAAGCGGAGCAGCGCCGACCGGTCTTCTTCAACCAAGACGGGAAGTTTTCCTTTATGGCGGATCTATCTGAAAAATCGGGTACCGTCGTATTGCACCTGGAAGCCGAAGACCTGAACGGTAACAAGACGGAGCGTACTTTTCATCTGGAGGACGGCCGTCTTCCTCCGGCTCTAGTAATTCAATATCCCCTTGATGGCACCGAATACGGTGAGGCGGGTCTTATCGCCTCCGGCAAAGTCACCGATCCCTATGCCTCGGCGCAGGATTACGGCGGTATCGATGCTCTCACTTGGGTATTCCGGCCGACCGATCCCCGTTGGGAGGGAACGGAAGCCGCCGGTGAGATTTTCGCCGCCGCAGATGGAATATTCGAATTCCCTCTGATTCCTGAAGGCGTGGAAGGGAATGCGGAGCTGTCGATCATCGCCCTGGGAGCCAACGGCGAAGCGATGAGAGTGTCCGTCCCGATGATACGCGGGGAGGGTCCCATCCCGAGTTTTTCGTCCGTCGGTTCCGATGAGTCGGCGAGGCTGACCTGGGATGCGGTTCCGAAAACCGTTAAGTATGTGGCCTCCGTCACAGACGCGAGAGGGGAGATACAGTCAATTCGATTATCCGGTGATGCGACTGAGTCGATCATAAGCGGTCTGACCAACGGGAATCGCTACACATTCACCCTGACGGCAGACACACCCCGGGGAGCCTTTGTGTCCCGGGGAGTCGACGCCATACCAATATCCGGTGATACCTTAAAACCTGCAGCCGACGGGGGATTCCGTCAAATCCGACTGTCCTGGACACCAATACCCGGAGCCGACTCCTACACGGTATTTCGCTCCGCCGGAGATTCCTCGCCCCTCATCCCTCTGGTTGAAGATGTGAAAGGATCGGTGTTCGTGGACGAGACCGCCCGGTATGGCATCGACTACGGTTATGCCGTCGCTCCGTCGGA
>JARGFR010000122.1 GCA_029210985.1 Spirochaetaceae bacterium
AAAGAGCCGGATATCCCGGCGGATGTCGTCTGGATGGAAGGCGATCCAGTCGACCACGGCGTCGAAATGCCGGTTGCCCAGGGCCTCCTGAACGGCATCTTCGTCATGGATGTCGGCCAGTATGTTCTTGACGCCGTCGACCCGACGGATCGATGAGCTGATGCCGCGATTCAAGTGATGGAGATCGATGCCCTTGTCCAGGGCCAGGCGGGAACTGGCCGAACTGATGATGCCTGTGCCGCCGATGAAGAGAACGTTCATAGGGGTTTATTCTACAGCAGGCCGGGGCGGCTGCCCACTCGATCACAGCCTTTTCATCGTGAAGGAGCTAGAAGAACAATCGGAGGACGATGTCCTGGTCATGATTGCCGAAACCCCGTCCGAAGATATTGATACCGCCGACATGCTTGGCGTCTTCGTTCACGCCGATGGTGACCCGTATCGAATGATGTTGATCCAGGTGGAGGTCAGCGATGCCCGTGGACGAAATTTTTCGGCCGTCGATATAGGTCCCGTCTGCCTTGACGCTCCAGGTGGTCAGAATCCCGTAACTGGATCCTTCGAGTTTCCACCAGTCGGGGGTGAACCGGCCGCGTTTATCCCCATAATCCCCAGGAGACGTCCATGTGCCGATCACCTTGTCATTGACGGTGATCGAGATATCCGATGGCCAGTCCGGGTTAGTTCCGGGGGTTTCGGAGGACAACTCCAGGGAAAGTTCGAGCTTGCTGACAGGTTTTTCCACGCTGAAGGAGTTATTGGGGAACTGGTATTGGACAGATCCCTTTTCGAACCAGAGCAGGCCGGCTTTCACTCGGTCGGGTTCAAGGTAGGATTCGGGCGCATCCAGATAACCGATGATTTTCCTGGGGCTGCACAGTCCGCAGGGCGGGGATATCTGGCAATTGATATAGAGACCAATGGGCATTTCCACGGTAATGACGTCATCCGACCTCACGGGGGCGTCGTGGAAGCGAACCACGAATTCGCTGTAGGGCGCCCGGCATATCTTCTGCGTGCCTTTTGAGGCTTTCTGCATTTCTGTTTCTATCAGCCCGCATTTCTCCAGGGCGAGGACATTTGTAGCGACGGTTGACTGGGGAAGGCTCAGCTTCCGGGCGATGTCGTTGATGTTCATCGGTCCATCCTGGAGAGAACAGAGAATCTGGACGCGGATCTCCGACGCCAGTCCCTTCAGAATGTGAACGTCTTGCTGAGGATTCAGAATCAGCATGTTGTTGTTGTAGTACTCCATAAGCTTGATTATTATATCAGCAATCGTGATATAGTCAATGAAGATTTCTTGTCGGCCTTCACTGATGACAGAGAAGGCTAAAAGTTAGGTTTGGATAGCCGGTTTGAATCTTGACATCAGAAGAAACGAACTGTATGATGATATGTAATAAGTATCATATGTTGTGATACAAATAGAAAAGGAGGCAATAGCCATGAAACGCGCTATTATCGGAATCATGATCCTGGCCATGGCGCTCATCGCCGTCGGATCTTTGGCGGCGAATGGAGGCGGAGAGGCTGCAGAGGGCGGTGCGACAACCCTGACTCTCTGGTCATTCCAGGAAATCCATGTCCAGTACTATCAGGATGCCGTTGACCGATGGAATGCTGAGAACCCGGATCGACAGATCGTCCTGGATGCCCAAGTGTATCCTTACGACGACATGCATAATAAACTGCTGCTCGCCCTGCAGTCCGGATCCGGAGCTCCGGATATCGTGGACATCGAATTGGGCAAGTATCCCCTGTTCCTCAAGGGCACACCGCAATTGGTCCCGATGAACGACTATGTCGAACCCGAGGCATCCCAGTTCATCATGAGCCGTTTCGACATTTATAGCAAAAACGGCCAATATTACGGTGTTCCATTCCATGTGGGGGCCAGCGTGATTTACTACAACACGGAATTGCTGGAATCCGCGGGAATCGACTACCGGGACATCAAGACTTGGGACGACTATGTTGCCGCCGGTATACAGTTGAAAAACGCCACCGGTAAACCCATGGTCACCGTCGAATCGACGGATATCTGGTCCGTCTGGCCGCTCCTAGCCCAGGCCGGTGGCGATTTTTTTGATGCCAACGGCAAGTGTGTCGTGGACAATGCCCAGAACACAAAGGTTTTCCAATTCCTCTATGACATGGTCTGGGATTCCCAGATCGCTATAGCCTCTCCGGGCGGCTTCCACCACGCCGAGGAGTACTACGGATTTATGAACGACGGCGGCGCCGCTTCGGTATGGATGCCGATGTGGTACATGGGGCGATTCACCGACTACATGCCCGACCTCAAGGGCAAGATCGTCGTGGCTCCGATGCCCGAATGGCCCGAAGGCGGCTTCAAGTCGGCCGGTATGGGCGGTACGGGCACCAGCATCACGAATCAGTCGAAGAACATCGAATTGGCTCAGGACTACCTGTATTTCGCCAAGATGTCCAAGGAAGCCAACGTCAAACTCTGGGAGTTCCTCGGCTTTGATCCTCCCAGATGGGACGTCTGGGATGACCCCCGGATGAACGCGCCGAACAAGTTCACCGATTATTTCCAGAACGACGACATCTTCGGCATGCTCCTGGCGGTCAAAGACAGCATGAACGGCGTTCGGGTCACCGAGAATCTGCCTCGCATCCATGAGCAGGTGAAGACGACCATCAACCCGCAATTGATCCTAGAAGGCAATGCCGACGTCAGAGGTGTATTAACCACAGCGGCTGCCGACGTGAACCGTTAGAATAGAACGATTACTGGAACGGTCGGCGGGGCACGTCCTGTGCCCCGCCGGCGCGTCGGGAGAAGACTATGAACCGATACTACTTCAAGGTCCGGATGGTCCCCTATCTATTCGTTCTGCCCTTCATCGTAACCTTCCTCTTGATTTACTCATACCCAATTGTGAATTCGGTCATCATGAGTTTCCAGGAAATCGTGCCGGGGGAAACGACTTTCATAGGATTTGACAATTATACGCTGCTCCGAGACCCCCGGTTCCATACGGCCGTCTGGAACAGCTGCCGCTACACCTTCTGGACCCTCGCAGTGCTCATTCCTTTTCCCATCCTCCTGGCCGTGATGCTCAACAGCCCCGACCAGAGGGGCCGGACGGCCTTGAGGTCCATATTTTTCATCCCGTCCCTGGTCTCGGTGGTGGTCGCCGGTACCGTCCTTCGATTGATTTTCGCGGGCAGCGACCGGGGAATGGCCAACCAGATCATGGCCATCCTGGGACTGGCGATCCACGACTGGCGTATGGAAGGGCCGGGTCTGGCGATGTTCCTCCTGGTCACTCTGGCCACATGGCGATGGCTCGGCGTGAACATCGTGTACTTCCTCTCCGGTTTGCAGAACATTCCTTCCGAGCTCTACGAAGCTGCAAGGATAGACGGGGCCAATCGCCGGCAGTCGTTCCGACTCATCACCCTCCCGCTTCTCAAACCCACCATCATCTTTGTGGTGACCATCAGTATATTCGGGGGCTTTGCCATGTTCGAGGAGAGTTACATCTTCTGGCAGGCCAACTCACCGAACTCCATCGGTCTCACCATCGTCGGCTACCTGTGGCGCAAGGGCTTCCAGCAGGGAGAACTCGGCGCGGCAGCGGCCATCGGCGTCGTGCTCCTTGCTCTCATTCTGTCGGTGAATATGGTGAGTCTGAAGATTTTCGGCTTCCGGAAGGAGGATTAGAATGAAACGCATTCATCCTTTTGAACGAATCATCCGATCCTTATTCCTTGTTGGCGTGGCCATTCTGGTCTTAGTGCCTCTATATTCCCTCCTCCTGGCGTCCCTGCGGCCAAGCCGCGACCTCCTGCGCTACGGCATCACCCTCCAGGCCCTGGTGCCCAAAGGACTGGATTTCTCGAACTTCATTTATTTGTTCACAGGTGACCGGGTCTATTACGGTTATTGGTTCAGAAACAGCCTCTACATTACCGCACTTCAGACGGCGGTCTCCTGCTACCTCTCCTCTATGGTGGCGTACGGCTTGTCGATCTATAGGTTTCGGGGCCGGGGATTGATCTTCGCCCTGGTCCTCTTCCTCCTGATGGTCCCTCTGCAGATTCTCATCCTGCCGCTCTATAAGCTCATGATCGGACTGCGCTTAATGAATACCGTTCTCGGCGTCATCCTTCCATTCGCGGTCTCGCCCTTCGCCACTTTTTTCTTCTTCCAGTACATGCGTGGCATCAGCAGAGATTTCATTGATGCTGGAAGAGTTGACGGAGTGGGAGAATTCGGTATTTTCATCCGCATCGTAACGCCCATCATGAAACCCGCTCTGGGAGCCATGGTGATTTTCCAGTCCCTGCAGGCCTGGAACAACTATCTCTGGCCCCTGATCGTGCTGAGAGACAATCTGAAGTTCACCATCCCGATCGGGCTGAACAGCCTGCTCACTCCCTACGGCAACAATTACGACGTTCTCATTTCCGGAGCCGTCCTGGCGACGGTCCCCATAATTCTCATATTCGTCATTTTCCAGAAATACTTCATCGCCGGACTCACGGCGGGTGGGGTGAAAGGTTGATCAGAAAGGAATGCCCATGGAAGCTAAACTGCTTATAGACGTCATGCACAAGGTCGGTCCCATCGACGATCGGCTCTACGGTTCATTCATCGAGCACCTCGGGCGCGCGGTCTACGGCGGAATCTACCAGCCTGGTCAAGGTACGGCCGACGACGAAGGTTTCAGGCGGGACGTCCTGGACCTCGTCCGGGACCTTCGTGTTCCCATCGTCCGATATCCCGGCGGAAATTTCGTCTCGGCCTACGACTGGGAGGATGGTGTGGGCCCTCGGGATAAACGACCCACCCGCCTGGATCTGGCTTGGAAGACCGTCGAGACCAACGAGATGGGCCTGAATGAGTTCGCCCGATGGGCGAAAAAGGCCGACAGCGACGTGATGATGGCTCTTAACCTGGGAACCCGGGGTCTTGAGGCGGCGAAAAACCTCGTTGAATACTGCAATCATCCCGGCGGCACCTATTGGAGCGACCTCCGAAGGAGCCACGGGATCGCCGACCCCTATGGATTCAAGGTTTGGTGTCTCGGAAACGAAATGGACGGTCCGTGGCAGACCGGACATAAAACCGCAGACGAATACGGCCGCCTGGCCGCCGAATGCGCCCGGGCCATCCGGCAGTTCGACGACTCACTGGAACTTGTGGCCTGCGGAAGCTCCACGGGGGAGATGCCCACCTTCCCAGACTGGGAAGCCGCTGTACTCGACCACACCTATGAATTCGTCGACTACATCTCGCTGCATACATATTTTAAGAATCTGGATGACGATCTGCCCTCGTTTCTCGCCAAATCAGTGGGAATGGACAACTTTATCCGGACCGTCGTCGGCACCGCGGACTACGTGAAGGCGAAGAAGCGCAGCAAGAAGACCATGATGCTCTCCTTCGACGAGTGGAACGTCTGGTACCACTCCGAAGAAGCCGACAGCAAGCAGGAGCCGTGGACCGTCTCCCCGCCGCTTCTGGAGGACCTCTACAATTTTGAGGACGCTCTGGTGACCGGCTGCATGATCAATTCCCTGATCCGCAACGCCGATCGGGTAAAAATGGCCTGCCTGGCCCAGTTGGTGAACGTCATCGCTCCCATCATGACCTCCGATACGGGGTGCTGGCCCCAGGCCACTTACTGGCCCTTCTACTACGCGTCCCGGTACGGCCGGGGCGTTTCCCTGGGCGTCGAATGCGATTCTCCGGCTTATGAGGACCCTGATCTGGGCGCCATCCCATATTTGGATGTCACCGCCACCCATGATGAAGAAGCCGGCCGAGCCGTGCTGTTCATCGTCAATCGATCCATGGATGAACCCGTCGACATCGACGTCCGCCTCGGGGGCTTCTCGGCCAAAGGGATCGAAAAGCAGGTGCTGATGACCTCAGAAGACCCGAAAGCCGTGAATGACGAAGCCTATCCGAACCGCGTGCGGGCCGTGAACACCGATATTTTCCGGCTGGCCGGCGAACGGATATCCGGCGCCCTGCCGCCGCTTTCCTGGAGCATGGTCAGCGTCGCCCTCCGATGAAGGGACTATTCGTGATGACCGGTGTCATGTCCGTAATGGGCCTATGCTCCTGCGCGGCCACTCTGGGATCCGATGCCCTGGTTCCCGCCGTCAGTCAAAGGGCAGATCCCTGGGTGACCCGGGGACCCGACGGCCGCTACTACTTCACCGCGACGGTGCCGGAGTACGATTCCATCGAAATTCGCAGGGCGGACAGCCTGGCGGGACTCTCCGAAGCCAAGGAGGTCACCGTGTGGCGCCGGCATGATAGCGGCTCCATGGGTGCCCATATCTGGGCGCCGGAACTGCATTTCATCGAGGGTGCCTGGTATGTCTATTTTGCGGCGGCCCCCGCCGAGGATCAATGGCATATCCGAACCCATGTGCTGCGCTGCACCGAGGCGGATCCCATCGAGGGGACTTGGGAGGAGATGGGGCGGCTTGATACCGGTTGGGACAGTTTCAACCTGGACGCTACAACATTCGATCACCGGGGACACCGCTACCTCGTATGGGCCCAGAAGGACCGATCCCTCCGCGGCAATTCCAACCTCTACATCGCGCCCATGGACGGTCCGCTTCGCTTGGCGGGGCCGGCCGTGATGCTTTCCACTCCCGAATATCCCTGGGAGAAAATACTCTATTGGGTGAATGAAGGACCGGCCGTCCTGGTTCGCAACGGTCGGGTGCTCATTACTTACTCGGCGAGCGGCACCGATGCGAATTACTGCATGGGCCTGTTGAGTGCGCCTGAGGACGCGGATCTTCTGGATCCCTCGTCTTGGACAAAAAGCGAATGGCCGGTGTTCGCCGGCGACGCCGAGGCCGGTCTTTACGGACCGGGCCACAGCTGCTGGGTGGAATCCACCGACGGGACCGAGGTTTGGCTGGTCTACCATGCACGGGACTACGAGAGAATCGAGGGGAAACCTTTGGACGATCCGAATCGCCACACATGGATGAAGAAAATTGAATGGGACGACGACGGTAAGCCCATCTTTGGGAAGCCGTCGTCGGAAATCCCCGGTTTTTAGATCGCCGGCGAGAGGCCTGCGCTCGTCCCGCCCCCTCCTATCCTATGGCGTCGTGCCCCCGTTCCCCGGTACGGATGCGGACGCATTCCCCCAGCTCGGTGACGAAGATCTTCCCGTCGCCGATAACGCCGGTCCGTGCGCCCTCGACGATGGCGTCGATGGTGGGCTCCACAAATTCGGAGTTGACCGCGATATCGAAGCGGATCTTCTTGAGCAGATCGATCTCGGTCCTCGCGCCTCGAAAAGTTTCCTCGTATCCCTTCTGCTGGCCGCAGCCGAGAACCTAGGTGACGGTCATTTTATGGATTTCGGCGTCGAAGAGCGTTTTTTTCACGTCTTCGAGCTTTTCGGGTTTAATCATGGCGGTGATTAATTTCATATTCGTTTGTCTCCTAATACGGGTTTTATCATGTGATTTTCAGCTACTCGACGATCTGGAAACCAGCATAGGATTCCAGTCCTTGCTCCCCGATGTCCAGTCTGCGGAGTTCCTCTTCGCGGCTTACCCGAAGTCCGATGGTCTTGTCGATGGCCAGGGCGCCCCAGATGCCGTTGATACCATGGACGGGGAAGGCGCCCACGGGGTCATCCACATGAATCTTATCCAAGAAGAGAACGCCCAGCACCACCGGCACACCGCCGATGCCGCCGATGACGATGGCGGCCCAGGGGTCGACGAAGGCGCAGGGCGCGGTGATGGCCAACAGGCCGGCCAGAGCACCGTTCATCGCCATGGACAGATCGGGCTTGCCCACCAGAATCCACACGGTCACCATCGCCATAATGCCTCCGGCCGCCGCGTCCAGGTTGGTGTTGGCGGCAATCAGGGAAATCAGCTCTCCTCTGCCCACGCCCAGAGTGGAACCGGGGTTGAATCCGAACCAGCCGAACCACAGGATGAAGACGCCCAGGGCTGCCAGGGGGATGCTGTGTCCGCCCATCACATTGGCCGAACCGTCACTCCGATATTTCCCGGTTCGGGGACCCAGCACGATGGTTCCCACAACAGCCGCGACGCCGCCGGTGGTATGCACCACCGCCGACCCGGCGAAGTCCGCAAATCCCAGTCCGGCCAGCCAGCCGCCGCCCCAGATCCAATGACCCACGATGGGGTACACCAATGCGGACACCAGCAATGAGTAAATCAGGTATGCAGGAAATTTTATTCGTTCGGCCATGCCGCCGGCGACGATGGCGGCCGCCGCTCCGCAGAACGCGGGATGGAAGAGCCAGAATGCCAATGTCGGCACACCCGAGGGGTTCTCCGCTCCTCTCATGAAAAAGCCGGAGAGTCCCATGAAACCGCCGCCCTTCCCGAACATGATGTCATAGCCCGCCAAAAAAAATCCCATGGAAGCCATGCAGAAACCCAGGAAGTTTTTGGTCGGGATGTTGGTGGCGTTCTTGGCACGGATAAATCCAGCTTCCACCATGCTGAATCCCGCCTGCTTGAAGAATACCAGGAACGAGGCCACCAACACCCACATGGTATCCAGACCCGGGCCACATCGGCGATGTCGATGCTGTCGGCAAACAGTGTTCCGGCGCAAAGCAGTAGGACGCCGAGAATGAGAAATCGTTTCACAAGAGACTCGTTGTCTAGGTTTTGCCCTCGTTAAATGCAAGAATTGTGCCTTTTAAGTGACCTCCAGGGGCGCCGAGGGTCGATTATATCTCTGGAGGCCCTAAAGAGGACACTCACCCTTGATTTTTTCCTTTCAGACAGCTGTCGGTGAAAAACGACAATTGTGTTGGTGATGGCGAAAACCGACAAAATTGTCGGAATGAAGAGGCTGCAGCCTACATCGTGGTGGTGGTCAATAGACAAAAAAAGCCCCGTACGGCCAAAGACCGACGGGGCTTCCCGGAGAGAATGAAGAGCTATATTTACTTCACGTTATAGAGGGTCATTCCGGATGCACCCAGGATGTAGGAATCGGTAATCCGGTACGGCGCCTCGCTGAAAGGCAGGGCGATTTCCGCCATACCGTCGTAGTACCAAATCGATCCGGCGGTCGCAGCATATATATTACCCGCGGCATCCAGGGTGAGGACCGAATCCCCGGTGAATGAGGTGTCGACCGATTTCATTGTGTAGATATCCACGCCGGCGTCCACATCCAGAAGGATGAACCAGTTCTTGTCTGGTCTGAGATATCCCATCACCAGACTTTCATCGTCCCGGAGGGCCATGGCGGGGCTGCCGGCACGGTTCTTCCAGGCCAGTACATCAACCAGGGCACCGGAAATCTCGTCATAGGCGACAACGGCGGTTTCCTCGTAAGACAGCTTCACTTCGGATACGGCGATGGAGAGGACATCGCGGGAATCCAGGACCGCATCCACGGCGGTGGCCCGTTCACTCATGGCATACACCGATCGGCGAACTTCATTTCCAGCCGGGGAGTAGACCACCTCCACCAGTTCATCAGCGATGGTGTCGGCATACTGGGCGAAGGCGATTCGGGCGTTCCCGGACGAGTCTGTCAGGATGCGGGCATCGGCCAGGTTCACCTCGTCGGTACTGACGGTATTCACAGTCCCGGCATCGGAGGTCCAGTAAATCAGATCGGTTCCCGTGAGATAGAGGGCATAGATGCTGCCCGAATCATTCACGGTGAAGTCCAGCACGCTGCCGGCGGGTTCGGCAACACTCAGGGCTCGGGCCGAGAGCGTGCTTGTGCTCAAGTCGTAGTAGGAACCGCCGTTGCGAATCGTCACATTTCCGGCGGGGGATGCGGCCATCAGAGAGCCGATATCGACAGCCAGACCGGCCACGTTTTCATACGCTTTATATTCAACACTGAGCTCCGAGGAAGGATAATAGCCGGTTCCGTCTGCAATGGCTCTGAGGGTGATTGAGTCATTGATGGCGATCGGAGCGGTGTAGGCGAGCCCCGATACGGCCGGATCGCTGCCGTCGATAGTGTAGAAAATGGCTTCCAGTCCGGAAGTGGTGGAGAGGGACACGGTGCTGCCCGAGAGTTGGAAGAGAGAGGCGTCGCTGACGGCGGGAACTTCGGCCTGAGCTTCCACGGTATAGTCGATCGATACGAAATCCGAGTCATCCGAACCGTCGGCAACGGCGTAGGCCATCAGGGTTACCGAACCGACCGGGAGTGTGAAGGGCGCTGTATATACCGAAGATGTCTCGCTGGGGACCGAACCGTCAGTGGTGTAATAGGCCGTGGTGCCTGCCGAGACGTCCATGGAGACTTCGGTGAACTCGGAAATTGTTCCCGAATTCGGGGAAATAACCGGAGCCGCCGCTTTAATCGGAGTGCTGAGGGCGTCTGCCGGGCTTGAGGGGTTATTACAGCCGAAGGCCAGGGCGGCCAAAGCGGCTGCGAGGATTATTTTTGAATATTTTATTTTCTTCATGTTCATTCGGTACTCCTTTCATCAATCATTTTCAGAATATCATATAACAAGCAATAATTGTGCCAATATCGGTCAGGCTGAAAAATTATATATAAAAATATACTTTGTAGAGAAATAAAATAAAGCTGAATCAAGATTTTGGGAAAATCGAGAGAGCTTCAGACTATCGCGCTCTGCCAAGATAGTTGTCACCAATACCTGAATCATTTGGAGGTGACACATGTCCCGTTACAGCGCCCAGTTTCGAAACACCGTCCTGAAGAAACTTCTTCCGCCTGAGAGCCGCTCGGCCCTCTCCCTAGCCAAGGAGTACAACCTTTCAGTAGCCACCATTTACGGTTGGAAATCAAAGATTCGTAATGGTACCCTACAGGTAGACGAAGGGGTGCAGGCAAACCGCAGCAGGCAGCTGTCGGAGAAGCTCTCCCTGCTTCTGGAATCGCGATCCGTTGATGAAGAGACGATGGGCGAATGGCTCCGGGGGAATGGGCTGCATTCACAGCATCTGTCGGTCTGGGAACAGGAAGTGAGGGACGCGGTGAG
>JARGFR010000123.1 GCA_029210985.1 Spirochaetaceae bacterium
CCCCTGTTTCGTCAGAAAGTCGACCAGCCCTTTTTTTAACCGAGACTGCGTCATAGGCAACCTTCTTCTATTACTGTTTTCATATGTCTTAATTAGCCTGTTTTGGTCTCACTGCTTCTTCATCCTTAATGGACAAACCGAGGGTTCGAATAATCGATCGGCTGGCCATCCCGCCGATCGAAATTGAATTGCGACAATGATTAGGTGAAATCCAAACCGCCGTTGACATTGATCAGCTGACCGGTGACGTATTCACCGGAGGGAGTCGCCAACCACATGATGGCGCCCGCCATATCCTTGCCGTAGCCGTAGCGATGAAGAGGAATTTCATCCAATTCTTTTTCTTTCATTTCATCGAATGTGATGCCCAACGCTTTCGCATCAGCCTCAACAAACGCCCAGTGCATCTCGGAGGCGGCCAGACCCGGGCAAAGAGCGTTGACATTCACGTTGTATGGCGCCAATTCCAAGGCCAAAGACTGGGTCATCGTATGAACAGCACCCTTTGAGGCACCGTAGCTGGCGGATTCGGCATGGCCGACTTTCCCGAAGAACGAACCGGTGTTGACGATGGTTCCGCTCTTCTGCTTAATCATCTGTATCGCCGCATACTTGCAGCCGAAGAACTCCCCTTTGAAGTTGACCGCGAGAATCCGATCGAGTTTACTCTCTTCGGTCTCCCAGACTTTTCCGGTAGCCAGGTGCATCCCGGCGTTGTTGGCCATGATGTCCAGCTTCCCGAATTTTTCCACGGCCCCTTCAACCAGGGCTTTCACGGCCATTTCGTCCGAAACATCGAGTTCAACGGAATAACAGTTGCTCTTGGGATACTTTTCGTTTATTTCCTTGCATGTTTCATGTACCAGCTCTCGAAGATCGGCCAGAACGA
This sequence comes from Spirochaetaceae bacterium, assembly GCA_029210985.1. Classification (GTDB taxonomy): domain Bacteria; phylum Spirochaetota; class Spirochaetia; order DSM-2461; family DSM-2461; genus UBA2779. The sequence goes on from JARGFR010000123.1 coordinate 890, forward strand.
CATGAACACCTTCGCTCGCAAGAGTCTCGGCAATCCCTTTACCGATACCACGGGCCGAACCCGTGACTATGGCGACTTTGCCTTCCACACTACGAAAATCACTCACCTTTAACTCCTTTGCGAATGGACATATGGTATAGTTGTCCTTTGGTATTACCTTTATACTTTGACCGGTGAATCCCGGGCTGTCAAGAAATACTTTTTTATCGATTAAGTTTTTTGTCGTTCAAAAGTGAAGTTCTAGGACCGCTATTTGTAACTTACATAGCCAATATTGAAAATACTGAGCATGCTTGTCTAAATTCCAGCAAATGATATTTCTTGACCGCGCAGTGCAACGGGGACTATCATTGGCCAATGGACCGACCAAAGACACAGCGCAAAGGCATCACCCTTATCGGACTTTTCTTCATCACCGCCGCCTCGCTGGGGTTGGAAGTGCTGATTACCCGTATCTATTCCTATCTTTTCGTCCAAAGCTACGTCTATATCATCATATCCTGCAGCATGGCCGGCATTGGTTTTGGTGCTGTCGCCATGCACTACGTCAAAGATGAATTTCGATCGACACTGCTCAGAGCGATGATACTCGTACCGGCCCTGATGCTGGTGATTCTTTTCCTTATTAATACGTCACGGGCGATGCTGGCTCCGTCCCTTATCATGACTTTTCTCGTCTTCTCGTCTGTGGGGGTCATACAGGTTCAGATTTTTCAGAAGTCGGGAATTGGAAGCTCCACACTTTATGCCGTTGATCTTCTCGGCGCGTCGGTGGGCGTTGTCGCTTCATATTTCGCCATGAATGGTCTGGGTGTCATCATCACTGTCTATTTGTCGATTTTCGGACTCTCCATCGGCTATCTCGTCATCAATTTATCCGGCGGTCTGCAGCGGAACTGGAAACGGCACTATGGAATCATTCTGGGAATTGTCACGGTCGCCCTCCTGGTTTCACTTTGGACAGGACTCGGCCGTGACATGCATCCTAATCAGATGTGGCAGAAAGAAATGACCGTCATGATGGACAATAAGGACACATCACCTCGAATCACCCGTACGGAGTGGACCTCGTTCGGACGCGTCGACCTTGTCGAGACGGATAATCCGCTGTTCAAAACCTTATTTATCGACGGCGGTGCCGGAACTAAGATGATCGAGATGAGAGACGGCAAGGTGAGACCGGCCGTTGCCGAGAGTCTGCTCTTCAGCTATATGGGCGGCGTACCCCTTCTTATCGTTGAGCAGGAGGATAGGCAAAAAGCCGCGGTGATCGGGAGTGGCGGCGGAATTGATGTCGTCACCCTGCTCCTGGCCGACTACAAGAAAATTGATGCGGTGGAAATCAATCCCGATTTTATCCGCTTGGTTCGCGATGAGAGTGAATATAACGGCGGCCTTTACAACGGTCACCCTCGCGTTACCGTCTATAATGATGAAGGCCGATCGTTCCTGAGAGATCAGGATGAGGATTACAATCTCATACTCATGGGACTGCCCATCATCAAGAGTTCCCGAAACTTCACCAATCATTCCCTCACAGAGAACTATCTTTTCACCCAGGATGCCTTTGCCGAATATTTAGAGGCTCTTGAACCGGGCGGATTTCTGATTGTCATCGCCCACTACCCGAATGAACTCAAACGGCTGTTCTCAAACGCCGTAAAATCTGTATCCGACAAATACAATATTTCAGAATCAATCGCGACGCAGCACATAGCTACAATCGGCGACGATAGAAATCCGACTCTCATCTTGAAAAACGGTGTGTTTTCGCCTGGGGAAGTGAACGGCCTTAGGGCAATATTGACCAACCTTCCGGTATCGGGTTCGGTGAACTTCATCCCGTTCTCGGGAGAATTTACCGGTGAAGTTTTATTTGACAGAGGAATGGTGGCACTCTCCCGGAATGAGATCGATCTGTCTCAGTTCATTGATGCCCACAACGAGGATATCTCGTGGGTAACGGATGATTCCCCATTCTTCTATCAGATGACAAAAAAACTCCCGTCTGAGCTGCGAACAGTTCTGTTGACTGTTTTCGTACTCACCGCCGGAGCCGTCATTGGTTTCATCCTGAGTCGTCGAAATGAATCCCAGAACTTCCCGACATGGAACTCATTGATGATGTTTCTTTCCTTCGGATGCATCGGAATTGGCTTCATGATGGTGGAAATCGAAATGATCCAGATGTTCACCGTTTTCTGGCACCACCAGACAAAAGCTCTGTCGGTTGTCCTCGCATCCATTCTTGCCGCGGCGGGAACCGGCAGCCTTCTCTCAAGCCGGATAAAAAACACAAAGACATTCTCCGCCGTCATGGGACTGCTCTTGATTCTCCAGGTTCTGTACGCTTTTTATGCCGATGATGTGCTGGCCGGCGCGGCGGTGCTGCCGCCGATTTGGAAAATTCCCGTAACGCTGGGCCTTGTGGCTCCTTTATTCGTTCTAATGGGGATTCCGTTCCCCTATCTCTTGAGACATGGCAGGAATATCACCGGAACGAGGAGTCTCTACCCTTGGTTTATGGGATTCAACAGCTTCATGACTCTCGCCGGCGGCGTTTTGTCTCTGACGATAGCGATGAAGACGGGATACAGGTATCTCTTAATTGCCGGTATTGTGTCCTATTCGATACTAATAATTCTCCAAATATCGGTAAAAAAAATAATTCCGGATAAATTTCATATAATAGAGAAACAAAAAACAGCCCCGCAGCAGTTGGGATGGGAGACTTAGCCAATGTTGGAACCGGTCAAGAAAATTCGCCTCTATGAAAGTATTGTCAATCAGATTCAGCACCTCATCCTATCCGGCAATCTGAAATCAGGCGAGAAACTCCCGCCGGAGCGAGAACTTGCCGAACAGCTGAAAGTCAGCCGCACGTCAATCCGCGAAGCACTGCGGGCCCTGGAAATGATGGGCTTTTTGGAATCCAAAGTGGGGACGGGCGGCGGCACATACGTGAGAACCATGTCCCTGGACAGCATCATATCTCCGTTCTCTCAGGTTCTGCTTAGAAATGATGAGTTCATTGTCGAGCTTCTGGAGCTGCGCCTCTTCCTGGAAATTGAAGTATCTCGACTTGCGGCTATGCGCCGGGATCAAGACGATATCGATGCCATGGAGACGGCCATCACCACCATGAGGAAAGATATTGAATCCGGTGGAACCGGTTTGAAAGGCGACAACGATTTTCACTACACGTTAGCGAAAGCGGCAAATAACCGAGTCATACAGCAGCTTCAAAATATGTGCGGCAATCTTCTGGAAGTTGAGAGAGAAGAGCATCTCAGGGGGAGCGACGAGGAATCCCTCAGAGCTTTGAGTCAGCACGAAAGGATTCTTGAAGCGATCAAACTTGGGGATGAAGAATTGGCCGGTGAAATCATGAGTCACCACATCCATAAAATTTCCAAGTTCATTAAATCAAACAGAAACCGGCAGAAACTGGCGGTCGACAGCAACACTGTTTAACACAGCCGAAATCGAAAATTTATGAACAGATCATTTCCAATTCGGGCGGTTATTCTGACGGCTCTTGCGCCGTTATTGTGGAGCACCGGTGGAATTGGAGTCCGAATCCTCGACTATTCCGCGATAACGATACTGTTCTGGCGAGCCCTGTTCACGACGGTCACGATGATGGTATGGAGCCTGATCCGATTTCGCCGCAAAACCATTCACACATTTTCAGAGAGCATTAAGCACGGCTGGCCTGTCGCTTTGTTCTTTGCTATGTCGTTTATTTTCTATGTATTTTCAGTCTCCAATACCTCTGTGGCGGATTCACTCCTGATTCAGGGTACAGCGCCGATATTCATCGCCATCATCGGGTGGATTGTCATCCGCGATATACCGGAAAAAATCACCATCGCCGCACTCGGCCTTGTCATCGTCGGCATCGGTATTATCATGTTTCAATCTCTTGAAAACGGAGGACTTTCGGGAAACTTGTACGGCTTACTGAAAGCTTTATCCTTCGCTTCGGGGGTAGTCGCGATTCGCGGACTTCGAAATATCAGCCATCTTCCGGCAACAACGACAGCCAGCTTACTCGCCATGATTTTTGCGTTGATTCTCGGACCAGAATTGATAATTGACCTCCAATCCCTGGCCATTCTGGCCTATCTCGGTATCGTTCAGGTGGGTATCGGATTCATATTGTTTGTCACGTGGTCCGGTTATCTTAAAGCATCGCAAACGGGCCTGATTGTGATTCTGGAAGCGGTTTTCGGACCTGTATGGCCCTGGATATGGTTGAGCGAAAAGCCCGGCGGTGCCACATTCGTCGGCGGGGCCGTCATCATCGCGGCCCTCGTTCTGCACAGTCTGTATGTCGGTCGGCCGACCGACAATACGGCATCCGTAAAGCTGAAAAGCAGCTAACCCCGAGCCACGTTCTTTTGAGCTTCGATGAGGTGCTGATGCATCGCGTCGGCGGCTTTATCGGGATGACCTTCTTCGATTGCTTTGAGTATCCGCGTATGATGCCGAATCCCGGTCTGGGGAACACCCTTGATGCTCAGTGTCGTCTCTCTGGATTTACTCAACAGAGTTCGCGCCATCATCAGCATATGAACAAAGACCTCATTGTGTGTCGCACGGGCGATATCTTCATGAAAGACATTGTCTTCTTCAAGACCGATGCCGCCTTCTTCCACATTCTCTCTCATCGCGTCCAGTGACTCTCGTATACGATCCAGATCCTCGCTATTTCGTCGGCTCGCCGCAATTCGGGAAATTTCCGTCTCCAGCACCAGACGAAACTCCATGATTTCCTGCAGAGTCTGCTTCTCGTTATGGAGGAAATCGGCAAACGGGGACAGCAACGTTCGAACATTCACCTGCTTGACGAAATTTCCGCCGGACACGCCGACGTGGGACTCTATCAAGCCCATTGTCTGCAGGGTTCTCAGTGCTTCACGAACCGATGCCCGGCTGACCTGAAACTGCTCGGATAATGCTCGTTCGTTGGGCAGCGGATCACCGGGAGGAAAATGTCCATCCCGAATCATTTCGGAAAGCTGCCTGAACACCTCTTCCGAAACTCGAGTTTTCTTTATCGGTGTAATTTTCTGATCCATTGTATACCGTCACTTGAGGTCGCTAACGATCCGACCTTTACACCAAACATGCTACCCCGATTAGAACCGACTGTCCATGAAACTTTGGCTGAATAGACGTTTTCACCGTTCCAGCCTCACCAATTCTCCGCTCCGGTAGGATTCACGAGCCGCCAGAGCCACCCTCAGTGCCTGGATGCCGTCATCCAGTGTCGTCGGGAATGGTTTGTCTTGATGAAAACATTCCACCAGCGCGACTACATTGTCCCGGATGGACTCGGGCTCCCCCGCCTCGCTGTCGAAAATCTGTACGACGGCGTCCCGACTTCCCGCATTCAACGGAGCATGGCTCAGGACACCCCAATGCGTGGAAGCCCCGGCGTCGAGACTTGAGTAGGCATCTTCCTTCAATCCCAGCCAGGCTGTACCGCGCGTTCCGTGAACCTGTATGTTGAAGCTGAAGTCAAATCCACTGAGGGCATGGGAAATCTGCCAGGCAGTCCCGTCGGTAAATCGCCCCTGACAGAAGGCCACATCTTCATAATCGAAATCCGGATGGATATCAGCGGTGCCGACAGTCTGGACTGTGGCGAATTCCTTGCCGGTGAGATAACGAGCCAGGTCGAACCAGTGGGAGGTCTCTTCCACGATCAGGCCCCCGGAACCGGCTTCGGATTGAATCCAGTTTTTCCACTTATCCCGGCGGAAGGGCGTTCGAAAATGGTAGAGGTTGAAAGCCCGGATATCCCCCAGCTCTCCGCTCTCGATTACAGCCTTGAGCGCCAGGGAACCGGGATTCCGCCGAAATTCGTAAGCCACCGCGACCCGCCGACCGGCGGCTTCCGCTGCATCTCTGATGCGCTCGGCTCCTTCCAGACTCAACGCCACGGGTTTTTCCAGAATGAGGTGTTTGCCGGCTTTGAGAAGTAAGAGAGCATGCTCTTCATGGAGGAAGTCCGGAGTGCACAGGCTCACCAGTTCAATATCCCCGTCCTCGGCAACCTCCCGAATATCCGTGTACGCTCGGACACCCCAGTCGCTCCATGGCCGCTGATAATCCGACTCAGCGATGAGGGGATGAAGGACGGCCATGCTGCCCTGGGAAAAGGTCCCGCCGATCTTCTCTCGTCGGGGTGTCCAAGGATCGGCGACAGCGACGAGTCGAGCCTCCGTGGCTTTGCGATATCCGGCGACATGGGCCATGCCGATTCCCAATCCGACAACAGCGCAATTCATCCTCCAACCTCTTTAGGCGGTTTTGTGAGTATTCGATGGGCATTTCCAGCCAGGATATCGGCCAGAAAATGCCCGGGAAGACTCAGCCCCCTAACGCGGCGGGCGCCGACGGAGGCGAGAGGATAAGGATTCTCCACGTCTTTTCCGCCGGAAAGGAAGCTCAGAAGCCGGCTGCAGCGCCGGCAATTCCCCTCCAGGGAATCCCCTGGCAACGGAAACGCATCGACAGTGAAAAAAAAGGCGTCGGTTCCGAAGAGGATGCGTTTTGAGTATTCGGTAAAGAATGCAATTGAGGTCTCTCTGTCGGCAGCCAGGGGTTCATAAGCGTAATTCCCCGGAGCCAAATCCAGAGATGCGTTCGGCAATCTCTCCAGAAACGATGCCGCCCTTTTCAAGTCTCCGGCCAGGAACAGCAGGTGAGGAAAGACGATTTGAGTCTCAGGCGCCTGTTCGCACAGCAGGGCGGCCCCTTCGATCAGCTCATCAAACCCCGGTAAGCCATCACCATAAGCCGTTTCACCGGCGGCTCTTGTCCAGAACTCCGGCGGATCGGCGACATGAAAAATCACCGGCATGTCCCGCCGCCCGGCTTCGCGGCACGCGTCAACAAGACGTTGATGTTGAGGTTTCAGTCCAAGGGCGGCGGCCAGTAGAGGCTTGCCTTCCCACAGTTTGAGGCCGTCGAAACCGGCTTCATGGAGTATTGCGATCTGTTCGGCTGGAGAAGGGAGGCTCTTGACCGCACCGCCGGCCCGACTTGCAGGAAGCAGATCCCGATTATCGAGGCATCCGAAGGCGTAGACCGGAATATTCTCGGATGCAGAAAGCCTTTTTTTGGACTCCAATACCGCTTCATTCATATGAGGAGGAAGTTTGTCGGCCCCCGGATATCCCGCCGTCGGCAGTGAAAGGAGACACAAACCCGTCAGCTGAGTATCCCGGATATAGGCGGAAATTTCATGAGTTCTGAACGCATCACCGGCATGAACGTGGAAATCGAATACGCCGGGTTGGGGTGACATCAGACCGGATTACCGAAGAGAGAATTTCGGCACTTCCGCCACATTGGATGTCATCGTCAAACTCGCATTCTCATGCTTTCTGGCGAAGGACGCCGGGAATTCCGGACCCACCGGGCCGAAGAGAAGTTTACGAGCCACTGTCTGCTGCCAGGGACGGTTCATCCAGAGAGAGAGGCGTCGGGATGAGAGAATCGACTTCATCCCCACAGTGACGGCTTTCTTGGGGATTCGTTCATACGCGCCGCCCAGGGCGGTATGAGAATTGGTGGTAATGGTTTCGGGGGTGAGTTCCAGGACTCGTGAGGGTGCATCAGGACCGCAGGGTGCTTCGTTGAACGCCAGATGCCCGTTGATGCCCACACCGGCGTAGCACACATCCGCGCCGCCCATATCGGCGATAGCCTCATCATAGGCGCCAGGGTCGGCGGGGTCGGGAAAATGGATCTGATTCCGGGTGAATCCCAACGTCGGCGCCGACAGGAGGTCAGCCAACTCTTCCTCCACAAAACCCCGGAACGAGAGGGGGTGAGCGGTGTCGATGAGCGAACCGTCGTCGGCCAGGTATTCATCCATGAAGAAAAGATGGAGCTGAGATAGGTCCAGCCCGAGTTCCTCCACCAGGACGATGAATCGCCGGTACTGCCACACCGGACCCACCGGGACAATAATGGACGTCCGGCGCCCCTCCCGATTTCCCCGGACAACCTCCCGGAACAAATCCAGGGCCATGCGCCAATAGAGTTCGGTATCGTTCTCCACAATCGTTACGGGCATACTCAAATTTGAATTTCCCGAAACGATCGGGGCGCTGTACGTATCAGCCACAGGCAATTCTCCTAACCCTTCAGTGCTCCGCTGGTCATACCCTTGATAATCTGTTCGTGAAGCAGGACGTAGATGACAATAGTGGGCAGCATCGTCAGGATGATGGCGGCGAACATCGAGGTGTAGTCGGTGAAGAACTGACTCGTGAAGAACCGGATGCCCAACTGCAGGGTTCGCACCGCCGGCCGGGAGGTCAGCAGCATCGCATAAATGAATTCATTCCAGCTGAACAGAAAAACGAACGTACCGGCTGTCACCATACCCGGTTTGGTGAGGGGCAGGATGATGCGCCAATATCGGCCGAAAAAACCGGTTCCATCCATGATGGCGGCTTCTTCGAGTTCCTTGGGCAGGGTGCGCATAAAGCCGTAGAGAAGGAATGTGGAAATGGGGATGTTGATGGCCGCATAGGTAAAAATCAGGGCCCATAAGGTGTCATACAATCCCAAGGTGTTTGTCAGACGAAAGTACGGAGCCATCAATGCGATGATGGGCACCAGGACGCCGGCAAGAATAAGGTTTAATAGCCCCTGCCGGAAAAAGAATCGTTCCCGGGCAAAGACAAAACCCGCCATGGATGTGACGAGCATGGCCAGAGCCGTGGAGACCGACGAGACGATGATGCTGTTCAGAAAGAGCCTGGGCAGGCCGGAAATGCTCACCGCCTGGACATAGTTGGCGAATTGCCATACATCAGGAAGAGCAAAAGGCTTCATCTGGAGTTCGAGGTTGGTTTTAAAACTCGAGAGCAGCAGCCACAGCAGCGGGAGAAAGGTGAAAGCAAAGAAGAATCCCAGGACCAGCCATTTGGCGATAAGCCCCAAAATGCGGCTTGGAGAACTGGTGTTGGTCTGAACGATAGCCATAACTTTCTCCTACTGGGTGAGATCGGAGGCGGAACTCTTCCGTCCGATGGTGGATCGAATGACGATAATCATAATCAGCCCCAGGATGACCAACGTGGCGCTGATGGACGAAGCCTCTCCATACTTCAAGGCCGACAATTTCTTGTAGAGCAGAATTCCCAGAACCGAGGTTCGATTGGCCGGGCCGCCGTTGGTGAGCAGGAAAGTGGCTTCGAAATGCCTCAGCCCGTACGCCATCGCCAAAGTCATGGCGGTGACAAGAATATCTTTAATCATCGGTAGAGTGATGTGGAATTCCTGCTGCCAGACGCCAGCGCCGTCGATTTCCGCCGCCTCGTAGAGGCTGTCGGGGATAGTCATCACCGAGGCCAGAATGATAATCATGAAATAGCCGATGTAGAAAACCTGCTGAACGATGATAGCCGGGAGGGCGGTGTTGAACTCGCCGAGCCAGTTGTGAGTCAGGTTCTCCAGGCCGATGGCAGTGAGCAGCTGGTTCAGGGCTCCGTACTCGGCGTTATACAGCGCCGACCACATCATGGCGATGGCCACCTGACTGATGACGTTGGGCAGAAAATACACCGTCCTGAGGGTGCGCCAGAACTTCGGCTTGCGGGCCAGGATGAGAGCGACGGTGGCCGCCATGCCGATTTGCAGGAAACCGTTGGCAAAGAGCCAGATGAAATTGTTTTTCACCGAGAGAAGGAAGGTTTTGTTCTGCAAGTTGGAAAGGTAATGCTGGATGCCGACGAATTTCGGCGTACTGACTCCGTTCCATTCCACGGTGCTGGTGACGAAGACAAAGCCCAACGGATACACAAAATAGATGAAGAAAAGCAAGAGGACCGGTGCCAGAAACAGCAGGATCCAAAGGGAGTTCTTCCGCGATTTAACAGACATGACGGATCTCCTCAGACGGCGATGGACGATGCCGAAGTATCAAGCGGCACCGATTCGCGATTGATTGAAGGTTGTCTAAATAAGCGGCCCGCTTATCACGGGCCGCTGTTCTTACAATACGATATTCAGGCCCTACTGGGCGTCAATCAG
>JARGFR010000124.1 GCA_029210985.1 Spirochaetaceae bacterium
GGCGGCTCACGCGAAGTTTTACGGCTTGCCCTGCCCGGTGCTGTCGCAACGAATCTCATCGCGGCCTCAAGAGAAGACGGACAGTTGGTGGTCGCCGTCGGAACAGATGAGGGAACGCTGACTTTTTGGTATTGAGAAAGAGGCCCAAAAATGAAAATCTCGAGAACACCGGTACATCATTTTGCCATCGACCGAAAACCAGATATATCTGTCACGGCGGTGACACGGGAACAGATGACGGAAATGGACCGGATCGCTATGGAGGGTAGCGGGCCGAATCTGTTTCAGATGATGGAGAACGCCGGCCGGAATCTGGCCGAACTGGTGATGGAACTGCAGGAACACCGTAGCCGGGTTGTCGTTGTCGCCGGAGTCGGTGGAAACGGCGGAGGAGGAATCTGTACGGCCCGACATCTGGCCAACCATGGTGTCGATGTCCAACTGGCACTGACCCGGCCGAACGAACTCCGCACTGTTCCGAAACAGCAGCGTAATATTTACGCAGAAACGGGTGCCTCAATAGCAGATCCGTTTTCGGCACTGGACTCCGCGGAGTCCGTGCTCCTTAAGAAGACACAGGACCAAGTGGTGATTATCGACGCGGTGCTGGGCTACAGCGCTGTTGGCGAAGTTCGAGAACCCGAAGCGTCTCTCATCAATAGAATCAATACGCTTCACAATCAATACCGGGCCGGGCACCGCATTATGGTCATTTCGCTGGATCTTCCTTCGGGAATGCCCGCCGACGGTGTGGACCTGCCGGAAGCTGTCGTCCATCCGGACATTGTGATGACATTAGCACTGCCGAAGCTCGCACTTATTTCCCTGGTGATGTCGGACAATCCACCGGAAATCGTCCTGGCGGATATCGGGATCCCTGAGGGTGTGTATTCGGCATTGGGAACGAATCGGCCTTTCTCCGGCCACTATCGCGAACCTCTCCGGCTGAAACCGGGTCGATCAACGGCCTTTATATGACCTCTATGCCGCGCGACCAGGGGCGGCAGCGGTGCTCTGAGCCTAATATAGATGCTCTCACAAAAGACCGAGGCTTATCAGTCGCCCCGGTCCGGCTGCCCGGGATCATCGGGACTATTCCGCCGCATCATAGCGATACCCTCCGACATTTTCTTCGGCTTCAACTCCAAGCGCCAGTACCATGCGGTTGACGAAATTGAAATAGGAAACCACCAATGTCGCGTCAAGGATCGCCCGATCGTCAAGTCCGTTTAACCTGCACTCTTCCAAAACATTGTCGACTAAAGGTGAGGAAGGTTCTTCGGTCACCAGCTGGGCATACCGACATAGAGCCGACTCCCGCCCGGTGAGCACGGCGGATGAGTATCCATCCTGTGCGAGAGAATCGACCCGGGAACGGTTTTTCCAGAAATGATTCAGGGCCTCTCCATGATGGGCGACGCAATAGCGGCATTTGTTCGTCGCGGAAACCACCACCGCCATCATCTCGCGTTCGGCCCGTGAGAGTGGTGACCGGGAGAACATGGCCGTCATATATAAAGCCATATGGTCCCGGAGACTCTTCGGGTTCAGACTGTGGATTTTATGCACCTCGGCAAGCCTGCCGCGGGATGAGGTGAGCTCACGGTAGATTTCTCCCAGCTCACCATCTGCTTCGTCTTCGTTGATAACACGTATTCTTGCCATGGCTAGACAGTATTGTATGAACCCGTCACTGTCTACTTCATCGATAAATCAAGATCGGACGGGTGATTGTCGGATTACCAGGGATATCATCATCACTTCCGAACCCGTCAATATACCGCCTCATATATGGTGATTGATCAGGAACCATGCTCTCCCGCGTAGTCGCTGATTCTCTTCACCTTCGGTGCGCTACGGCCTTCGGGATCGAATTTTTCTGTGTTTTCAATCCAAGTTCGGACCATATGCTGAGCAATGACCGAGCCGGTGACCTGCTGTCCCAAGGCGATCATATTGGCATTGTTGCTCAGTGCCGCTCTCTCGGCCTGATATGTGTCGGTCACCAAAGCGCAGTAAACTCCCGGCACCTTATTGGCTGCGATACTGGCACCGATGCCGGTACCGCAGAGAACCACCCCTCTGTCCTGGTCTCCCTTGGCCACAGACTCACCAACCTCAATGACGACATTGGCATAAATCGGGTCCTCGGACCCAAAATCCTTCACCTGATGACCGAGGCTCTTCAATTCTTCAATCACAACATTCTTCAAAGCTTTCGCATTCGGATCGCACCCGACGGCAATCTTCATGGTTCAGTCCGCCAATTCCGTCATGGTCTTGGCCATGGATTTCAACATAAGACAGCAGCTGGTGGCCCCGGCATCCAAAACGCCCCGGGACCGTTCGCCCAAGCGGCTGGACCGGCCGATTTTTGCCACCATGTCTTCTGTGGACTTCCAGCCGGTTTCCGCCGCCGTAACCATACGATCCAGAGCTGCCGGCAGTTCGAGTCCCTCATCAACAGCACTTCTCATTGCCGCGGCCGCCGGATCAAGTGTATCAACCAGAGTTTTATCTCCAGGTTTGGCCTCTCCAAGATTCCGGATTGCCTCGTAGGCGGCATCAAGCATATCCGCGAAAACTTCCGTGCCGATTTCTTCGTGATTCTGACTCACTTTAGCCATAGCTTTGAAATACTGGCCGTAAAGGGGACCCATGGATCCTCCGATTTCCAGCAGGAGTGTCCGGCCAAGGAGTTTCAGTGCGTCGCTCATCCCCATGTCATCTTCCAGACGGGACGCGGTTAGTTGAAAACCTTTGTCCATATTGATGCCATGATCTCCGTCGCCGATCTTCCCGTCGATGTCGCTCAAGTATTCACGATTTTCATGTATCGTCCTGATGAGTTCTTCGACGATGATGCGGCCGTTCGCATTCGCAAAATGATTTCCCATAATGATATTTCCTCAAATATTCTGCTGTTTGAAACCCATGGAATAAGCGTCAAGATCTATCAGTTCTTTGAGCTCATCATCCAGCTTCATCACAGTCAGGGTGATACCCATCATTTCCAGGCTGGTAAAATAATCACCGACATACGACTTGTAGATGTTGATGTTCTTCCCGTTCAGAACTTCGGCAATTCGATTGTAGAATATATACTCTTCCATCACAGGAGTTGCACCCAGACCACTGACCAGAACAACCACATCGTCTCCTGCAGAGAACGGCAGGTCCGGGAGTACAATATCCAGGCACATCTCCGCCATCTCGTCGGCGCTGGTGAGGTCCTGAACGCTGATACCAGGCTCTCCATGATGTCCGATACCAACTTCCATTTTCCCCGGCTCAATGGAAAAATTCGGCTTGCCGACGGCAGGGATTGTGCAGGGCGTCAGACCGATCCCCACGCTTCGAGTGTTGTCGATGGCCTTCTGAGCCGAGGCAATCACCTCGTCCAGGCTGCCGCCCAGAGCAGCCCTGGCTCCTCCAATCTTCCACATCAGAACTTCACCGGCGACTCCTCGGCGCTTATCCGGTTGGTCTTTGGGCGCACTGGGCACATCATCATTGGCCACAACTGTCTTCACGACAATATCGTCATCTTCGGCTTCAGAAACGGCCATTTTGACATTCATGTTGTCACCGGCATAATTTCCATACAGGATGGCGACCCCACGTCCGCTGTCGGCTGCCTTGATGGCGTCGTAGAAAGATATGGCGGTGGGGGAACTAAATATTTCGCCGACGGCAACCGCATCCACCAGATTCTTGCCGATGTAGCCGATGAAAGCGGGTTTGTGGCCGCTGCCGCCCCCTGTGACGATACCGACTTTGCCTTCCACCGGCGCGTTTTTGTATTTGACCACCCGTGGATTTTTCGTAGGAACAACGATGTCGTCATGACTTTTGATGAAGCCTTTGAGCATATCTTCCACGACCATGTCCGGATTGTTAATAATTCTCTGCATTATCTTCCTCGTGTGTTGTGATTCCATATCGTATATACGCTTCTTCCGGCGCATCAGCGTCCATCATAAGCCTATACATCAGGTTCTTCATATTCCTAATGATCTCGGGGTCGTCCAGCGGTTTCTCTTGATTCGGGTCGTTTTCCAAATCAAAAAGGAAATCCCCCAACGTATGCTGATAGGTATTATGTGAAGGGTTCAGAGCTTTGATTTTTAACACCCGGCAGCCTTTTGTGAATGGGAGAGGCGGTACCAGTTCCATCTCCGAAAGCTCTTCCGGTGTGAAGAGGCTGTATATATGGTTGAGTAGCAGGGTGTAGTTGAACAGATTCTGATCGTCAGGATTCACCGGGGCTCTCATATAAAAATATCGCCCATCGGTGATATTGATATGTCCACCGTGCAATCCGAACAGTGCGGCCTCTCGTACAGAACGATTGTCGCCGATTGTCCGCGCCAGGGGATGACCTGTCATGTCCTTGGTGGGAGTAATGCCGAAAAATTCCAATACCGTCGGTGCTATGTCGACGGTCTGAACCAGCTGATCGTTTGTCATGTTTTTCACTCCCGACCTCGGATCCCAGACAAAAAGCGGCGTTCCGGCAATCTCGGTGTATGTCGGCATTCTATTCTTGCCGAACCAGCCATTCTCACCCAGCAGGAAACCATGATCGGTATTCACAATGAGCATGGTATCGTCCCAAAGACCGTACCGGTCCATTGTGTCCAGGACTTTACCCAGATAGGCATCGCACATGCTCAGCAGCGCCGCATACCGTTTTCGTACGTGCCTCACCTGCTCTTCGGTATAATTGGATGTTTCAGTATATTCGGGCCAGTCAAAATGCGGACCTTTATAATCGTCTTGGTAGAGGTCCACATATTCCTGCGGGACGAAAAAAGGCTCATGGGGATCGAAGGTTTCGATCTGAAGGAACCAATTGTCGCTGTCCCTGTTCTTATCGATAAATTCCAAACCCCGGCTGAATGTCTGGGGCATCGGCATCCTGGACTCATCCTGGAGATATTTCCGGTTGATCCAATCCTGCCGCCAGGAGTGCTTCATTCGTCCGACAGCATCTGTCGGGATTGCGGGTTCGGCCACTTCACCTTTCCAGGAGTCACCTTCCTGCCCTCTGGCCGATTCCCAGCTGTTGTATCGGTTGTGGTAAGTGGCACCGCCGTCTTCCCAGTAATGTGCATGATCACTGATGAGATGAGTGTAGATTCCGTTTTCCGAGAGAATCGCCGGCATCGAGTCATCAAAGGGCTCTACCGGCCCCCAGCAGCGATGGAGAAAGTTGTATCTTCCGGTGTGCAGTTCCCGCCTGGCGGGCATACAGGGAAGGTTCCCGGCATAACTGCGGCGAAAGGTGACCGAATGCTCCGCCAGTCTCTGGAAGTTCGGCGTGATGGTCCAATCACAGCCATAGGGTGACAGAAAATCTCGGTTCAGTGAATCGAACATCACCATAATCGTTTTCATCTCAACATCCCTAACATCCTGATACGGCAGAAGGCCTCCCGGTCGTCTTTCGAAAATCGGGAGACCTTTGGTGTGACTTTTAAATCAACTACTTCTTAGCGGCGTCTTCGGTCTTCTGCATGAAGGCACGGGCTTCTTCTCCACCCATGTGGTAGGAGTTCAGAAGGAACTTGGAAATGTAGTTGTCCATCCATGCGTCGGTTTCAGAGACTTTCTTGAACACATCCGTCCAGAACTCAACGGCTTCGGCAGGCATATCCGCGGGTCCGACAACACCTCGCCAGATGGTAAACTCGATGTCATAGCCGATTTCTTGCAGAGTGGGAGCGTCGAAAGGCTCGGCAAACCGTGTTGCGGTTGCAGCCACGAGGGGCACAAGTTCACCACTGGAAACCAGATCAAAGGACGCTGCGGGTTTGGCGACAGCCATATCCACATGACCGCCGAGGAGCTGAGTCAGAGCTTCACCGGTGGAATCGGAGCGAAGGTATTCGATATCGCCGCCGGTTTCAGCCTTGAAAGCCGTGAAGATCGCTTCGTCGTCGGCTTTGGATCCACCCATAATCAGACGTTCACCTGCATCAAGAGCAGCGATAACATCCTCAATGGTCTGATATTCGGAACCGGACTGGGCAAGTATAATCTGACCGTCAAGGGCCATGACCGCCAGAGGAGTCACCTTATCAAGGTCCCCACCCTCTATGGTGGAGAAAGGCTGAAGATCGCCGGAGTTGAACGTCAAGATGGTATGGGCCTCGTCCTTCATACCGGAAACTTGTCGCCGACCGACTGCGCCGCCGCCGTCAGTCTTGTAGTTGATAATGATATCCTGGTCAACGAGGCCTTCAGCCTTGATAATTTCCACAATATTCTGTGTAAAAATGGACGAACCGCCGCCGGCCGATGAGGTGACAACCCACTCGACATTCTTGGACGGTGCCCAAGGACCTGCCACTTCCTCAGCAGCGCCATTCGCGAAAGCCGACATTGACACGAGTACCGTCAAAAGCAGTACTGCACTCAGAATCTTTCTCATCTCTAACTCCTTTAGTTAGTTTTGATTACTATTTCCACAGCCGATGAAACGGCCGTTATTCACTATGATGCCAACTCCGCCGGCTCTACTTTGTTCCTGTCGTCCTCCGCGCCGTCAGCCGGGAAACCAGTCCACGAATGATGGGTGACAACAGTGTGAGTATCAGGAACGAAATCAAGACCGCCGATATGGGTTTCTGAAAGAAGATCAACGGATCACCGTCGGAAATCAGGAAGGACCGGCGGATATCGGTTTCAAGTTTCGGCGCCAGCACGAACGCCAGCAGCAGAGGCGCGATGGGATAGTTGTTTTTACTGAGCATATATCCAATCACACCGGAAATGAGCATGAGAACGACACCGTAAAGTGAATTGCTGGCACTGTAAGATCCCAGGATACAAACCGTTGTGATGATCGGCACCATCATCTGAGTCGGAACCTTCAAGATCCGAATCAGAAATGGAATAATCGCCAATGCCACGATCAGAGTAAAGATATTGGCTACATAGAGGGATGCGATTAGTCCCCAGGCGAACTCCGGCTCATTTTGGAACAACAGCGGTCCGGGAGAGAGGCCATACATCAGCAATCCGCCGAGAAGCACGGCCCCAGTACCGGACCCCGGAATTCCCAGAGAAAGGAGGGGTGCAAATGCTCCGGCCGCAGCGGCGTTGTTGGCGGCTTCGGCGGCGGCAATTCCCTCTACCATTCCTTCGCCCATTTCATCACGGCGCTTACCAATTTTCTTTTCCATGATATATCCGAGAAACGATCCGGTGGTGGCTCCTGCCCCGGGCAGGATGCCGATGATGGTTCCCAAAAAACTCGATCGGAGGGCCGGTGGCATGATTCTTTTCCACTCTTTTTTGCTTAGCAGGCTGTCCCTCAGAGTCAGCTTCTGCTCAACCGGATCGCCTTGGTTTGAACGGTCCATCATTTCCATGACACGGGAGAAGCCGAACATCCCAATCACTAAAGGTATGAATGAAATCCCGCCGAGGAGATGCAGCGAGCCGAAGTGGAACCGCGGCGTTCCGACAACGATGTCAAAACCGATTGTCGCCAGAAGTATCCCGATCATCGTCGAAACCAGGCCGCGAATAGGGTTTCCACCGACCAGCCAGGCCAGAGACGTCATGGCCACCATCAGCAGTGACGCCATTTCCACAGGACCGAACTTCAGACCGAATCTGGCCAAGGCAGGGCCGACGAGTGTCAGCAGTATGATGCCGATGGTGCCGCCGATGAAGGAGGATATATTCGAGGTGAATAAGGCTTTCCCGGGTTCACCTTTTTTGGCTAGAGGGTGGCCATCCATCGCGGTCATAACAGCCGGGCCGTCGCCGGGAATGTTGATGAGTATCGAGGAGTATGCTCCTCCGTACATATTGGCATAATAGATGGCCGCCAACATGATGATGCCGGTCACCGGATTGAATTTGAACGTCAAGGGAAGCAGGAGGGCGACACCGGCGAGAGAACCGATTCCCGGCATCGCACCGACAATAATTCCCAGAACCGCACCCAGTGCCGCGGCCAGAAAATTGTTGATGGATAAAGCTGTCTGAAAGCCCTGCATCAGTAATTCAAAAGTTGTCATCGACTCTATCCTTTTATTGCATCGAGAATAATGCCTTCCGGAAACGGAACACGAAGCCAAAGAGAAAAAACTCCATAGAAAATCGCGATTGTCACCAGTGAGGTGATCAACGACTGAGTCCAGTTATATTTCTCGTAAATCTTTATCCAACCGAATACGAACAGTCCAAGAGCCGGGAAGAAACCGATAATCAATGCGGCGGCAACAACGGCGACGGCACCGAATAGGGGGTGAAAACTCGCACTGATATACTTCGGAGATTCACTTTTCACTCCGCCGACCGCGGCCAATGTGCCGACTATGCACAGAACAGCTCCGATAATGGCCGGAAAAAAGCCGCTCTGGGGCCCGTTCTCACCCCACCAGCCATATTGAATCAGCCCATAGACAAGCCAGAACAATCCGAGAACCGCCAAAACGGCCGGGAGTAGAATTCTGGAATTGATTCGAATCATTTTCGTCCCCATAATTGTATATTAAATACTATGAAGGTTTCGGCGTCAAGATAATGTTTAGGCTTTTAGTGCAATATTCCCCATATTTGACATTTATCCAGTTCACAGACATTCGCTAAAAGTATATTATATACAATCATCCCAAGGAGACTATATGCATATTATTCGTGAAGAAGACGTCTACGGAGACCATATTGAAGCTCCGAACAAGAGAGTCATCAAGCATTTATCCGCTCCATGGACCCTTGGCAGTCAGAATCTGTGGGTCGGCACATCAACTGTTGAACCGGGCAACGAAACGAACGCGCATTCTCATGAAGACAATGAAGAGGTTTTCTACTGCGTCAGCGGCAGCGGCCTCATGATTGTCGACGGCGAGCGTCAAGACTACACAGCCGGTACGGTTGTCTATTGTCCACCGGGCAGCGTTCATCAAGTTGTGAACACCGGTCACGAGCCGCTAAAGTCTGTATGCTCCGTCTCTCCACCCTTCGAACAGAAGCAATTCCGGGACGATCATGATATGGAGAATTGAACAGGGACGGCGACAAGCCGTCCCGATTTTTCGGATCCGGCTATCGAGGCTGAGGTAGACTGGAAACTCTCTCCACCAGCTGGACCAGATGCCCCTCGGGGTCCCTGAGAAAAGCGACCGGACTGCCCTCATATGCTTCAAAAACCGGGCGATTTAGAACGATTTCCGCCTCCTTCAGCCGGTTTACAGCGCCTTGGAGTGAATCAACAGAGAAACTCACATGAACATGGTCGGAAGGATGTGCCGGTTCTCCATCTCCCGGAATCAACTCCATGAGAGATCCGCCGCCAAGCTGGATAAAGAGAATCGGCCGCTCATCGAGACTCCGCGATACGACTTTGGCGCCAAAAACTTCGCCGTACCACCCAGCCAGCAGCTCCGAATCCTTCACGATCATCCCGAAATGCTCAACGCCGATCACTTCAACCAAGCTCATTAGTCACCATTCCAGCGACAAGGGCGACGGCGTTCTTGAGGGCTTGATGATTTGCCTGTCCTGTCCCCCGGATATCAAAGGCTGTTCCATGTGCGGCCGTCGCAATTGGTACGCCCATACCCGGATGAAACGTCACACCCCGCTCAAGTCCGATCAATTTACTGGCGATCTGCAGCTGGTCGTGGTACATGCCGACAACTCCGGTGTATCCGCCTTTCAGTGCACGAGGAAAGAGTGTATCCGAGGGCATGGGCCCGTCAAGAATCCAAGCAGAATGCTTTTTTTTAACCATTGCAATAGAAGGACTTATCAACCGACCCTCTTCATCACCGAACATACCGTTTTCACCGCCGTGAGGGTTCAGGGCGGCTATGGCCAGTTTCGGTGCTATGCCCGCCTGCTCCTGCTCCCCTGCCAATAATTCGATGGTATGCACGATTTTTTCAATTGTCAGATTCTTGGCAATGTCCGCCACAGGGATATGTGAGGTGACTCTTGCGAGCCACAGATTATCGAGAATGTTGAATTCACCGGCGATATCCGGTCGATTGAACTCATCCTTGAACAATTCCAGTTCCGAGCTGTGTTTAGCGCCGGCCAGGTGCATAGACTCTTTGTTAAACGGCGCAAAAACGATCCCGTCGATCAGCCCTCTCTTGGCCAGATCGATCGCCTGCATCAGTGAGTTCAGCACTTCCTGGCCCGCCAGAGCGCTCACTTTGCCTCGGGGAACCGAATCAACATCGACGGTTCTGAAGTCCCAAAAACCCTTGTTCTCATTGGAATTCTTGATGTCGTCAAATGTCTTGTAAGCCGGCAGGTCAATGACTTGACCGGTGGAGACTTTGGCCTCATCGAGGACACGTCCGTCTCCGGTCAGAATTACCTGTATCGAGCGGGCTTCTATCGGGAGATCGTTAATGACCCGGGCGCAAAGCTCCGGGCCGACACCTGCGGTATCACCGAAGATGATCATAATTCTGGGTCGCATGTATTTCTCCTACAGTCGTTCTAAAAGCGTTTAAATAAGGTTTCAGGTGCGAAAATCATAGTTGGCCAAATCGTGAACAATATGTATGTTCAGCAATTCGTCTATGGCGCCGCATCGCTGGGAATCCAGCATATCGATAATGTCAAAATGCTGTCGCATATATATTTCGAGACGTTCTATAGGAACGTCCTGAGCAATTCTCAGAAGCTGGACTTTGCTTTCAAACTGATGATAAACAATGGACAATTGACTGTTTCCACACA
>JARGFR010000125.1 GCA_029210985.1 Spirochaetaceae bacterium
CGATTCCTTCCACCGGGATCTTGTCCAAGGGTACTCGTTTACCGAAGGCGAGTGAGGCCAGAAGTGTGAGTTTATGAGCGGCATCCATGCCGTTGACGTCCAGTGTGGGATCGGCTTCGGCCAGTCCGGCGGCCTGTGCCATGGAAAGAGCCTTGGAATAAGGACTTCCGTTCTCCACCATCTCGGTGAGAATGAAATTCGATGTGCCGTTGACGATACCGTAGAGTGCTTCGTTGTCGTTTGCCGACAGACCGTCTACCAGTGCCCTGACGATGGGAATGCCCCCGGCGCAGCTGGCTTCGAAGCCGATGCTGACTCCGTTCTTCCTGGCCAGGGCGAACAGCTCTGTCCCGTAATGCGCCAGGAGAGCCTTATTGGCGGTCACCACATGTTTCCCGGCCTTCAAGGCTTTTTCCATAATGGTTCGGGCGATTGTCAGGCCGCCGACGGTTTCCACCACCAGATGCACCTCAGGATCCGCCAGAACTGAGGCATAGTCCTCGTTGAAGAGATCCTCCGCCAGACCGGCTGCCTTGGCTCTGTCGAAATTGACGTCCACCAAGGCCCTCACCGTCAGACGTGTGCCGGTGTTGTGTAAAAAACAATCTGTCCCGCCAATCAGGAGCGATGCCGCTGCATTTCCGACGGTCCCGCAGCCGACAATTGCTATGCCGAACGTTGAATCCATAGTGAGCCCTCCGAGTCACAGAATGATGGAGGATGCACAAGGCTTGTTCAAGAGGGCGGGAGGCTTCCCCCGTCGGAGCCCCAAGGTCATTCTTGTCTAAGTCTAAAAGGGGCACGTTATTGCTATACGCGGTTTAAGAGACTGTCGGGCTTGCTTCTCCCGGCTCGGTTTTTGCCCTTTTCTCCTGCTGCTGTGTTGTCGAAATCTGTCGGGATCGTTCCTCGCTTCGATGCGGTACGACCCTGGATCTCATTTGGCTCAGCCAAACTCCGCTTCCGGCGTCTTGCAGCAATGAGAAAATCATCAAAAACCGTCTCGCAATCCCAAGTCCGACAGTCTCTTAATCAATATTCCAACCATGAATTAATTGAAGTCAAAACCGATTCCATCTTTGTATTTTTAAAACCTTATCACTAGAATGTTGATAATCGGCGGATAATTTGTGTTTCTCCGCTATTCTCCAAGGGAGGGTTTATGAAATTTCGAGCCTTATATTTGTTGATTGCGACAGCTGTTTTACTGGCCGGCTGCGCTACGGGGCCCAGTGTCACCAGAACGGCGACTGATGAGGTGACCGACTTGAGCGGTCGATGGAATGACACCGACTCCAGGCTGACTGCCGAAACAATGGTTGGAAGTATGCTCTCCGGGGCATGGCTGGGCCGATTTGTGTCCGAAGAGGGGCGGGATCCGGTTGTGATTATCGGCAGTATACGGAATCGGAGTTCCGAACATATCGATGCGACGACCTTCATCAAAGACATTGAACGGGAGCTTGTGAACAGTGGTCAGGTCATCTTCGTCGCCGGAGGCGAGGCCCGGGAAGAACTTCGGGAGGAACGGGAAGACCAGCAGTCCAATACCACGATGGAAACAGCCGCGGCTTTGGCGGCGGAGACCGGTGCCGATTACATGATGCAGGGCGTCATCACCAGCCAGACCGACGCTATTGAGGGCAAACGGGCGACTCTTTATAAAGTTGATATGGAGTTGATTGACCTGGAGAACAACCAGAAGGTCTGGATAGAAACTAAGGAAATCAAGAAACTCGTTGAGCAGAAGAAGGCTTCCTGGTAGGCCCTGGTGGAACACCATAAAAACTCACGTACGAGGTATTGGCTCCTTCTGAGTATGTCCATTGTCTTCTTGGGATCTTGTGCCTCGATGAAGACAAGTCAGGACCAATATGTGGAGTCCGTACCGCTGGCGGTGGAAGGTGCTTATGACCAGGCGGCTTTGATTATCGAAGCAGCCAAAGAAGAGCAGTACAAAGAGAAAGACCGGGTTCTCTACTTCCTGGACTTGGGAATGCTCTACCATTGGTCCGAGGAGTATGAACTAAGCAATCAGATGCTTAGTTCAGCCGAATCGGCCATCGAAGAGCTCTTTACCAAGAGTGTATCCAAGGCGCTTACGTCAGGAGTCCTGAACGATAACGCACTGGACTATTCCGGCGAGGATTATGAGGACATCTACCTGAATGTCTTCAAGGCCCTCAACTACATTGCCTTGGATGATGAAGAATCCGCTCTGGTGGAAATCCGACGTGTTCAAATCAAACTCAACTTGCTGGAAGACAAGTACAAGGAGCTTATCGACGAGTATAACGCCTCGGAATATGCCGAGGGCACCTTGGAACCCCGGGAAAACCGCTTCCACAACGCTGTCCTTGCCCGTTACCTGAGTCTGCTGCTTTATCGTTCCCAAGGTGAGGTGGACGACGCCAGGATCGATCGGGAATCCATGGAAGAAGCCTGGCAGAGCCAGGCCCAGATCTACAATTTCCCCAAGCCGGAATTCCCATTGGAAGAAGCGCCGGATGATAAGGCCCTGGTGAATGTCCTGACATTCACGGGGCTCTGCCCGGTGAAGCTGGCCGACACGCTGTATCTGACCACCGGACCGGGGGTCGTCTATATCGCCATGACCGGGCAGAGCGAAGACTATGTGACGGATATGGTGGGCTTCAACGTCCTGGCGATGCCGGGAATAGAGGGCGGCATCCATTTCAAGATCCAGTTTCCCCGTCTCACCGAACGGGGATCCGACGTGACGCACGCGGTTGTCAAATTCGACGGGAATATCGTTGCCGAGACGGCCATGATAGAAAGCATCGAAGGCATCGCCAGAGAGACTTTCCTTCTTAAACAGCCCCTGATTGTGGGTAAGACCATTATTCGTGCGGCGGCTAAGAATATCGCCAAGGAAATCGGTAAGGATAAAATGCAGGATAACCTGTCCGATCAGGGAACCGGAGGACTCATATTGGGAATCCTGGCCGGTGTGGCCGCCGATGTCGCCGTGGATGTCACTGAAAATGCGGATCTTCGTATCTCACAATTCTTCCCCGCCCGAGCCGGGATCGTCGAAATAGAAACCGAACCCGGAACATATGATGTGACGGTTGAATACATGAACGGAAATGGAATTGTCTCTGTAATGAACCACGGTCCGATGGAGTTTTCCGCCGGTGAATTGAACCTTGTGGAAAGCTTCATACTGCGCTGATGTTGAGATAGGAGGATATATGTCTGAAAATAACCGAATATTATGGGTCATAGGCTTGGGAATCGCGGTTTTGTTTCTCGCGGTCGGGTGCGTCACCGCCCCGGTTAAGGGGGGCGGCGGCCAGGCACCGCAATGGGTGACGGATAAGGATGCGGTCTATCCTCCGGAAGAATTTCTGGCGGAAGTGGGGCAGGGTGACAACCTGAATGATGCGAAATCCAAGGCCGCCGGTGCCATCGCACAAATCTTCCAGACTCGTGTGAAGGTGGACAGCCAGATCCGGACCCGCTACACGGAAATGACAGGGGAAGGCGGCGCTTCGCTGGGCATGCTGACCCGCACCGATTACGACCAGACCATCGGTCAAAGTGCGGAACAGTCCCTCTCCAATCTTCGATATGGAGAATCTTGGACAGATGAAATGGGCCAGGTATATGCCGTGGCTTATCTCGACAGGGCCGAAACCGGCAATCTTTATCGGCAGCGCATCGTCGAAAACGATGACAGGGTATCCGAGCTGATGGACAGGGCTCGCCGACAGGATGAGCCGCTCAGGCGTTTTGCCTTTCTGGATGCGGCGCTGGTGGTTGGAGAAGCCAATAATGTTCTGATAGAGCAACTGGAAATCATCAACATGCCCATGGCCCGATCTGTGATGCATCCCTACGAATTGGGCGAATTGAGGGCCGCACGGGCCGATCAGGGCACAGCTCTGAAGATGCGTGTTGAAGTCGCCGGGGAAACCGACGGACGAATCGAGGCGGTTCTCTCCGATTGGGTGACCGGTAGAGGGTTTTCGGTCTCTTCCGGCGGGGATATGTTCCTGTCCGCCGTGGTCTCCGTGGCGCCTCTGGAACTGGATAACGGTTATGAGAATTTGAGCTGGGAATTGAATATCTCGCTGCTCGACAGCCTCGGCTATCCGGCCGTCAGCCTGCCCGGTCAAAGCCGGTCCACGGGTATCAGTGCGACTGCGGCGGAGGCTCGGGCCTATCAGGACATGACGGAGATGATTCAGAAGGATTTCGATCGGGAATTCACTAAGTATCTCACGTCGTTCCTGGAGAAATAATCGAGATGACCCGCGGTCGGGAAGCCTTTGCTCTGCCTATGATACTTATACTTCTCCAATGCGCCGCGGGCCCGAATGGCCTCATGGCCGATGAAGAGGTTCAAGTCTCCGCTGCCGAAACCTCGACCAGGACAAATGAAAAATCCGAATCGACGGTCAAACCGGTTCGGGTCGACGTATCCAGCCCGGTGGTCATTCTGGATTCCCTCATCAAATCCTATCCCGGAAAGATGACGTCCCTGGAAATCAGGAACGGGGACTGGAGTGTTCTGATCGACGGCAGAGTCTTCTACTGGGCCGATGGAAGGATGCTGCCTGTCGAGGAATTGGAAAACCGGGACCGATATTCGAAATACGGTTTTCGTCCCAACCCGCCGGAGGTTCCGCCGATTCGCGAACTCAATCCCGAAGAGAGGGAACGTATTTCGAAAATGATTGACCGGCGTGAAACCCGGCAGGACGCCAGATTTCCGGCCTTCATGACGGCATTATGGGGCATGGAAGACTTTGATTCGGCTGAAAAGACCGTCGTACCCATTGATTTTCTTGGGCATCGAATCCGGATACATCCCGACCTTGTTGATGTTCTGGCAACTGTGGAAACAGAAATCCTGGCTGCCGCTGAATCTGATGTGGAAATCGGCTCCTGGCTGTCCAACATACAAAGCGCCGGTGCCTACAATTGGCGGGAAATCGCCGGATCGGCGAATCGGAGCCTGCACTCCTTCGGCATCGCCATCGATCTTGTTCCCGGGAATTACGGCGGAAAGCAGGCCTACTGGCGGTGGGCACGGGATTTTTATGAGGATTGGTGGGCCGTTCCCCACGAGGATCGATATCAGGTGCCCGACAATGTTGTGTCCATATTCGAGGAGCATGGATTCACATGGGGCGGGAAATGGTTTCTCTTCGATCAGATCCATTTCGAATATCGGCCGGAACTGGTTGACTTGGGGCGATTGGCTCGGGTTGATTAACGGACATCATTGTGCGGAAACAGCGATGATAAGAGCCGCCCGGCCGGGCGGCTCTTATTCTATTCCAAACAGATTCAACTCTACTTCGGCGGAATCACCAGTACCTGGCCCGGATAAATAAGATCCGGATTCTGGATGATACGGCGGTTTGCCCGCCAGATCTTGGGCCAGAGGAAGGGGTTGTCAAAAATCTCATCCCTTTCGGCGATTCTCCATAAACAGTCGGTGGCCGTTTCCCGCCAGACAACAGTATAGGTTTTCAGGACGGCATTGGCTTCATGGACGTCTATGTAGGCTTGGGCCTGACGGAAATAATCCTGTGCCAGGTCGAACTGACCCTCATTCCTGGCCGCAACACCTTTTTCCCACAGTGTCCTGGCGAAGACCAGATAGTCGGTGTCCTGCTCATCGGAGTTCACCTGAGTGTCTTCATCTTCGATGGGAACATCCTTGGGAACACCGTCGTCATTGTCCACCGGTTCATCAAGATCCCGCAGTTCGGGCTCGTCAATTTCTATGACGCCGACATCGGTGGAATGATCCACCAGCGGATTGGCTTGGAGATACTCGTTTCCTTCCCACGGACGGGCCTCGAGGACTTGTCCGTCCTCGGTCAGTGTTCGGAGTCTCGACGCTTCTTCAATCCGGCGCTGGGTTTCCGTCATCAGCGTATCGGTTTCGGACTGGCGTTTTCTCACCGCCGCGGTTCTTGCGGCCAGGACAGCCTGTCGTTTCGCTTCGGTCATCACCGCTGCGCTGCCCGGCAGGTCATAATTTCTATATGCCGAGACACCCTGGAAATATGTATTATTGGCCGCGGCGAGTTCTTCGGGTGCATAGATGAAGGCTTCGTTGTCCTCGGCATCTCCGATGTAGTTCTCGGTATCTCTTTTGAGTATGCCCACATAGCGGATATTCTCACTCAAGTTATAGTGGAGACGTGCCTGGGCGGCCAACGTTTCATCGGCTTTGGCCTTGGATGCGGCCAAGTCTCCCACTTCATATAGGGCCGCAGTTTCCATTGCCAGTTCTTGTGTGCGGCGATACTTCTCCGGGGCGAACTTATCGGCTTCAATATCCAGTAGAGCTGTATCGCCTCGTGCGTATCGGGCTTCGTAATCCTTTCGCTGTGCTATGAGAGTTTTGTCGTATAAGGCATTCGCCTCTTCGATGACTTTGGCCAATTCTTCTCTGGCTGAATCGGGATCTGTGTTACCCAAGGCGATTCCATTGTTGAGTTTATCCAGCAATTTCCTGTATTCGGAGGGGAAGAACGTGTTGGCACCAATCAAGTTGGCCCGCCGAACAGCCGCTCTGGCGGCATTGATGTCTTCCTGAGCGAGTGCTTCGGGTGTTTCGACCACCGGCGGTTCAGGCTCAGGTTCAGATTCAGGTTCCTCCGGCGTTTCTTCAACGGGTTGTTCGACAACCGGTTCTTCTTCCGGCTCCGGTTCCGGAGTGCTTTTACACCCGGAGTATGTCAGTAGCAATAGAACGGACAAGACCCCAAGAATGTACCTCATGGGTCGTGATATCGTCATGGCCGAACCTCCTGCAATTTGAGTCTAGCATGGGCCTATAGGGGCGTCAAACCTGGAAAGGACATAAAAAAACGGCCGTCCACATCAGGACGGCCGAAAATGCATATTTCTGTGTATTCCTGCGATTAAGCTTTGTAGAAAAGGGACCGTTCGGTTTCAATGTCGAAGAACTGCATCATATCGACGTCCGGTGTGAAGTTCACTTCATCGCCAACGTTGAATTCGTTGATGGGAAGTGCACGGGCAATAAACTGATTGTCCTTGGTATCGAGGTAGAGATGGGTTTCATTACCCAGAGGCTCAACGACCGTCACCGTTGCCTTCAGGTTGCTGGCTTCGGGC
Organism: Spirochaetaceae bacterium; assembly: GCA_029210985.1. Lineage (GTDB taxonomy): Bacteria > Spirochaetota > Spirochaetia > DSM-2461 > DSM-2461 > UBA2779. The sequence goes on from JARGFR010000125.1 coordinate 7,129, forward strand.
TTTTTCGTGAACGTCAGATCCTCGGAGCGTACACCCAGAAGAACCTTCTTGCCCACATAGGGCCGAAGCGTCTCTTCTCTGTTTTTGGGCATCACCACGGTGAATCCCTCTTCCTTCACAACGATTTTGCCGCCTTCTTCGGTGACATCCGCCGGTGCGATGTTCATCGGCGGTGTTCCCATGAAACCGGCAACGAAGCGATTGATGGGGTCGTTGTAGAGCTTGAGGGGAGTTCCAATCTGCTGAATGAGACCGCTTTTCATGACGACAATCTTGTCGCCCATGGTCATGGCTTCCACCTGATCGTGGGTGACATAGACCATGGTGGCCTGAAGCCGGGTGTGGAGAGACGAAATCTCGGCCCGCATCTGAACTCGCAGTTTGGCGTCCAAGTTGGAAAGAGGTTCGTCAAAAAGGAACACCTTGGGTTTACGGACGATGGCACGACCAACAGCTACGCGCTGTCGCTGACCACCTGAGAGAGCCTTGGGTTTCCTCTCAAGGAGTTCTTCGATATCCAGAATCTGTGCGGCTTCCTTGACGCGTGCGTCAATCTCGGCCTTGGGAAACTTTCGAATCCGAAGACCGAAAGCCATGTTGTCATATACGCTCATATGAGGATACAGAGCGTAGTTCTGGAACACCATCGCGATGTCCCGATCTTTGGGAGCTTCATCATTCATCCGTTTTCCGTCGATGAGCAATTCACCGTCGGAAATATCCTCGAGTCCGGCAATCATCCGCAGTGTGGTGGATTTACCACAGCCGGATGGTCCGACGAGAACAACGAATTCCCGATCCATGATTTCGATGTTGGCCTTATCGACCGCCTTGACGCCACCGTCGTAAATCTTGGTGATGTCCTTGAGTAAAACTTCCGCCATTGGGCATACCTCCCCATTTAAGGGTTTATTTTATGGGATTCAGGTTAACCCGGTGAGCGTGGGCTGTCAAATTCTCTTTTTTGATATCAATCGGCTTCGTCCAGGGATGATAAATCCCATTTGCGATAGCTATCGGTCAATGACGTCGTGCTGTTCGGGGATTCGATGGATTCTTCGAACCAGGGCGCCAGGACTTCGGCTTTTATACGAAACCACCGATTCGGCAGCATAGACGGTGCATTCAGATAATAGTTTTCCGGAATCATGCCCTTCATTGCGGGGAATCGGTCGACGATAATCGTATTGTTCACCGAAGAAATTGCCGAAAGGCCTCCCAAAAAACCGAAGATATCGATCCCGTCTTGTTCCCATCGATCGATCAGAGTTGTTTGAGTTTCGGGTTTGACGATCCAGTCGATGAACCTTTGAGCCGCCTTTGGATTGTCGGAATTCTCAGGAATCCCTGCTGCGGTGACGGCCAGCACGGGAATATGCCTTGGTCCGGTCAGGTAGCGGAAGCTTAATCGGTTCGTTATCGAATCGGGCATGCGCGCGATAGAATCGAAATCCGTACGAGCAAATCTGATTCTTCCTTCGAGAATGAGATATTCGTCGGGAATATAGCGGTATCGTCCGTTGAAAAGGTCATCGGTCTCCGGTCCGCCGGTCGCTTCCGCCACCCAGGAGCGGGTTTCTTCAACAACTTCATCCAGTTTTGCCTCATCCAGATTCTCCAAACCGATTCTAAGCGATTCGGGATATCGGAGAAGAAGCAGATCGACAAAAGTTGCCGGATTCCAAGTCGGTGAAAAGCCCACGCGGGAGGGGACGCCGTCATCACCGATGATTGTCCATTCCGACGCCGCTTCTCTGAGTTCTTCGGGACTGACGACGGCACGGTCCGGCAAGGTGTTCATGGAATCTTTCTCTCCCATGATGAGCGGCAGTTCAAAGGACAGCGGTGTGAGAAGCGGCTGGTCCAGGGCCGGGTATGTCGAGGCTGAGGCGTCATAGCCTTCCCATATATCGATGAGATCCGACGAAGAAAGATAGTCGCCGATTACCAAGTCGGGATCCTCAGATTCAATCATGGTGATATCGATGGCTTCGACATAACTCATAGTGACCGACAGATCGTCTGTTGAGGCATCGAAGACTTCGACCACCGAAGCCATTTCTTTTTTGTCCGTGAGGATATGAAGTGAATCGGAGCCGCTGCCGCAAGATCCGAGGGTGAGGAGGATGATAAGAGTGAGGAACATCGCCGTGATCGTGTACGGATTTCTCGACATGAACCAACCATAGGATCGTCGCTCGGTATGGTCAATCCCGTTCCCTTGCGGCGAAATCAGGAGTATATTGTATGAAGTCTCTAAGAGCGAGGATATTCATGCCGGTCCAGGACTATGAAATCAACACCCAGATCGACAAACTGGTGAGTCATGTCGAAACGATGCTGAACAATGAGTTTATTCATAAGGCACTCTCAAGAATTGTGATATCCCATGAATATCAGTCCGGGATGGACATACTCCTGTCCCATTCCGACGCGTACAAAATCAACGGTTATCTCTTTGATGAGCTGTATCGCGGCATCGTCGGTTTGGCAATGTGGTCTTATAAAGCCCGGACCGAAATGCTTCCTGAGCTGAAGTATCATCTGTCCGACGAATCCAAGCCGCAGACCGACCGAATCCGGGAGCAGATGGCCCTGGAAAACCTCAAGAGCAATCTGGCGATACTTTCGGACGAGGTCAACAATCTGTATCTCAAGACCGTCGCCGCCGATAGGGCCTCTCATGCGAGGAAGCCGCCGGTATACAAACGTATGAAGGAATTGGAGAGTCTCGGACAGCTGCTCACGTCAGATTCCAAGGGTTTGATTCACTAGGGCCCGAATCTGATAATCGTTGACAGCGTCTTGAGTTCTCTCCTAGAGTAAGACCATGGCAAAACCACCCGGGACGGGCTCGTCAGCCGATACCGGCATACTCGGTTTCATCACAAATCTATTCTCCGGATTAACCGGATCCTCAGACAGCGACCGAGAAAAGAAACGGCTGCTCAAGGACATCAGTAAAGAACTCAAGAAACGAACCAAGTTCTACAAAACCAAAGGGGATATGGCCCAGCCCGGGATGGCCAAATGGTTTTACGACATCTATAAGGTGGTGGGACCGGTCGATATTCTCCTGGAGAAATACGGCAGCTCA
>JARGFR010000126.1 GCA_029210985.1 Spirochaetaceae bacterium
TCCCTCAAGGTTTTAACCCTTTGGTCCACAACCACGCGTGGTCTCTTTCTTCCCTTCCCTATTCACTGCAAAAGAACATCCGGCCGCTCATCTAATGGAGGGGCCCTCTGTCACACCCGGGCGTTGCCGCCTGAGCGCGAGGAGGAATCTACAGGTGTAGAGAAAAAGTGTCAACAGCATTGAGAAAAAGAATTATCAGAATCACAAAATCGCTTTCTGGAGGGGGATGGTCGACAGCGGCGAGTCGTCGTATCCTTAACGACCATGAGCCGAGTCATCAAATGCGCAATAGCTGGTCTGGGACGGATTGGATCCACTCTGGAAAAAGACCCACTCAGAGAAAAACCGGCAAGTCATGCCGGGGCGATTTTCTCGCACCCACGGTGCGAACTCGCAGCGGGAGCTGATCCGAGTGTGGAACAGCGAAATGAGTTTACCAAGGATTGGGGTGTTGGCGCCGTTTACGCAGACGCCGCGAAGATGGTGGAAACAGTTCGACCTGATATCCTTCATATCGCCTCGTGGACGGAAACGCATATCGACATCCTCACCACCGCTATCGAATCGAAAGTGCCGGTGGTGGTGTGCGAGAAACCCCTGGCAGACAATTTGAGGGGTGTCGATGACCTGATCCGTTTGGTTGAGAGAAATGAAACTCGCATCATCATGAACCATGAAAGGCGGTTCAGCGGAGACTATAGAGAACTCAAGCGCATAATCGACGAGACTGAACTCGGCGACCCGCTAACCGTTTCCGCTCGGCTGTATATGGGACGGCGGCGACCCGTCGAGAAGACGATCTATCACGACGGAACCCACATGCTGGACGTCCTTCGATATTTGACCGGATCGGACATCCGAATCGATTATGTTCATGGGGATGCCGTCTCGGAGGGCGGCGGACTCTGTATTCTCGCCGCCGCCGGAGACATCACTGTGGAATGGGAGATATCGGGCGGCCGGGATCATCTGGTGTTTGAATTGGATTGGAGCTTCTCATCCGGTCGTGTCCGTATAGGAAACGGAATTTTTGAGGTATGGAAGTCCGTCGATTCGCCATTTTACTCAGGGTTTAAGTCCCTCGAGAGGATTCATAACGGTTGGAGCGGAACTACGGGCTATTTCACCGGAATGATGGATCATGCGGTGCTGCTGTTCGATCATCCAGAGAAAACCAGTCTATCCTCACTGTCTGACGGAACCGCCGTCCTGCGCAGCATCAAGGAGATTCTTTCTTACACGGTAAAAACGGGTTGAATTTCAATTTGACTCATCCCCTGACTATCCATAGAATCAGACCCGATGGATGAACACGGATACATCGGTTTTCAACGCTGCTATACATGCGGACGATGGCATCCGGTAGATGGAGCTTATTCCGGGCGATTCTGTTCCCGGGAATGCGCCAGGGCTTACCGTCGATGTCCTGTTTGCGGGGATTACTTTGAAGCGGAAAGCGGTGCAGAGAGTCTATTCTGCTCAGCCGAGTGCGCCGGTGTGGACGGCAGGGATAGGGCGGAAGACCTGGCTGAACTTCCCCAGGAGACAACGTCCGTCGATCCAATCGACAATGGGCGAGAATAATATTGGAGGCACATATGAGGTTGATATTCCTCGGTCCCCCGGGCGTCGGCAAGGGTACGATGGCCACTCGAACGAAAGATCTCCTGGGAACTCCCCATATATCCACAGGAGAGCTGTTCCGAGAAAATGTGAGCAAGGGAACCCCGCTGGGAATTAAGGTGAAAACCATTATGGAACGGGGCAATCTGGTACCCGATGAAATGACCGTCGCCATGGTGAAGGAACGCCTGGACAAACCCGACGCATCCGATGGGTTCATTCTCGACGGATTTCCACGGACAATTCCCCAGGCGGAGTCTCTGTCCGACATCACCGGTCTCGATTTTGTCCTGAACCTGCAGTGTCCTTCCGAAGAACTGATTAAGCGTCTGACCGGTCGTCGTTTCTGCCCAACCTGCAATAGAACCTACCATATCCATTACATGCCGCCGAAAACCGAGGGCCGATGCGATGCGGACGGAACCGAATTGCTGACCCGGGACGATGACAGCCTTGAAGCCGTGAAGAACCGGCTGGAAGTCTATACGAAATCCACCGAACCGCTCGTCCATTGGTATCAGAAACATGGATTGCTGCAGAATGTTGATGCTTCGGCTGCTCCGGACGGCGTATTCGAATCTATCCGTAAAGTTCTGAATCGCTAAATATCAGAAATGAGATTTCGCACCGCCGGACGTATTTCCGGGGGTGTGGCCGCAAGCAAATCCTCGAATGCCTGTTCGTCGCGGTAACCTGCGTTCATGGCATTTTCCAACGCCAAAAGACCGCCTTCATAATCGCCGATTGATGTGAGACGAATCCTGGCGACATGCCACCAATCCTCGGCATCGTTTCTGACGTCGGCTAATTTCAGCCAATAGGTCAGTGAAGCTCTGATGGAATCCAAGCGCTCGCTGATGACGGCGGCGCCGATGAGAGCATCATCATTGTTCGGATCGTTTGATAGGACGTCCCGGTAAACACCCAGGGCGTCGGAATCTCTCCCGGCTTCGACCATGGCGTCCGCCAGGATGAGGCGACTCTCAGTGCTGTCTTCCAAGCTGACCAACAGCTCCCGATATTCCAAGGCCTGGGCTGAGCGGCCGGTCCTCTCCAGGACTTCCGATATACCGTTGAGTGACGGGATGTGACCCGGAAAGATATCAAGCGCCGTTCGATAGTATCGGAGAGACGAATCGGCATCGTCCGATATCCAGGCGACCCAGGCCATGGCCCGCAACACCTTGAGGTTCGTGGGATCAATCTCAAGGAGGGTATCAAGATATGCCATGGCCTCATCGAAGCGTCCAAGCTCCGATAGAGTCAGCGCCAGATTGTAGGAGGCCGATGCCAGATTCGCCTGATAGGACAATGCGGTTTTATACGTTTCAACCGCCTCATCCAACCGGCCGGACTCCCGCATCTGATTGCCGAGATTGAAGGAAGCTGCCGCCTGCTCTTCACGGGCACTCCAGGTCCGGCATGATGAAATCACCGCCAGAAAGGCGGCTATGATGAGGATGACACCCTTCATCAGCCTGTAGCGGCGTCTCATCCCCCGAGGACCGTCCTCTCCACTTCTCTCACCTGAGCCCGGTAAAGAGAGGCCATTGTGGCACCATAGTCGGCCACCAGCTGAATCATGCTCCGAGGAAAGTCGCCGTCACTGCCGTTTATCCGGTCTCCCGCGTCACCTAAACCCGGCAGGATATAGGCCGCATCGTTTAAAACCGGGTCCATCCACAAGGTGTAGACATCGATGTGTTCAATCGACCTGACAATCTGCAGGGATCCCTGAAGAGCGGCAATGACATTCAAAGCCTTGATGGATTTCGGCCTCACACCCTGGTCCAGCAGGTATTTGACGATGGTAACCAGACTGCCGCCGGTGGCATTCATCGGATCGGCGAACACAAGGTTTTTTCCATCCAGGGACTCGAGGTCAAAATAGGACATATCCAGATCGAGTATGTACTCCATATTGTCCTTCATCTTCGTATCGTCCCTCTTGATGCGGAACAACGCAAAAGGCGTCACATCCCCTGTGGAGCTGTATTCCTGGATCTCCTTACTGAGGATCATGGAGGGCAGGAGTGCACCTCTGAGCATGACACACATCACGGTGTCCCCGATGAGATGATCGACATCTGGAATCTTATGTACGGCGAAATTCTGCACCGGCTGGGTGACCGGAGTTTTGACGACCAGATGATTTTTCTGGCTCTGTCCCGCCCCACCCCAGGCCAGATTGAAGAGAAGTTCGTAGGCACGCTGAATGTAATAGACGAATTCTTCGTTGCCGGTTCGGGCGTCTCGTAGTTTGGCGATGAGTCTGGAGACCTCTCCATGCTGCACGGAGGGTGTTTCAAAACTGTAAACATGGAGCTGAGGTTCATCGGCGGTGATGGTCTGCATAAACTTGCCCATCTTCTCGTACAAACTGATAATTTTATCGGTTTCGGATTTCACCAGAGACGGCTTGGATTCGCCGGCCGCCAGATTTTTAAAAGATTTCAATGCCTCGCCGTAATAGGCATGCATTCGGGATATATTTTCCCTGTCGGTTTCGGTGAGATAACCGTCCAGATCTTCCGCTTTGAGTATGATTTTCGCGCTCATCAGTCGTCCTTTGATTTGATGTGGATTCAGCTCAATGGATTATAGACTGATGAAGGCTGATGAGTCGACGGCCGCCTGAATCGGAAGCGGCGGCCGCCTGAATCGACAGGGCTCTTAGAACGCCATGCCTCCGCTGACCGTGGCGGCCATTCCCCGATCGCCGTCGTCCAGCAGATCGGTGCCGGTGACGTCGATCACCAGGTTGAATTTCCCGTCCTTCACCGGATGGATGCGAATGCCGGTATTGAAGGCGCCGCGACTTCCCGCGTTCACCCGGGAGCCCACAACCGCATATGAGAAGTTGGAAAAATCGGTAATCCAGTAGACATAGTCTTTAAAGACGCTGGGGAAGAGTCCCATCGAAAAGCCCATGCCGTAGACGAATTGGCTGCTCAAATTCCCAACTTCCAGAAGCTGCCATCCGAAAGTGGCTGTGGTAATCGCCGGCATGTTGAAGAAATTGCCCCCGTAGGTGGCGGCCAGGTAGAGTTTGGCGCTGTCGTTCTCCTGCCCATCAAAATTGTTCTTTGCAAACTCATAATCCCCGCCCAATGCCAGGGCGGCACCTCTGTCTTTGAACATCTGGAACTTGCCGCCGATGATGAAATTCCGGATTTCATCGTTTCCAATCTGCATCAGACCGGAGATTTCGAAACGACGGACCAGGCTCAAGGCCACTCTGGGCATATGGTCGATTTGGTCTCCACCGCTCCACACAACCCCGTATCCCACATCAATACCGAAATCCGAGTTTTCCCATCCGACTCGGGCATCGGGGACGACAATAAGGCCGGTGGAGCCGTTCAGGGTCATGCCGTTCGCGGCTCCGGCCGTCGTCTGGGCTCCTAATGAGCCGAAAACCATGGCTGATGCCAGCAGAACGGCGAAGACTATCTTTTTCTTGTTCATACTTCCTCCAAATATACTCTAATACATAATACCGTAACGTGCGCTTCCGGTTGAAAACAAGTCCTTGTCAACATGTTGACACCGGATTCGTCGCCGGCCCGTTCCAGAAGGAAGCGGTGTTCGTTGCGCAATTCCGATACGCCTTCTAGACTGGTCCGGTGTCAAAGCACGAAAACGGTTTTATAACCCTGATGTATCACGAGATTCGTCCCGCCGGTGATATCCCCGAAATGGGGTGTTTGATCGACGTCCGTCAGTATTACCGGGATACACTTCCCCGGGCCCTTTTCGTCGTTGTGGACGAGTTCATCCGGCAGATGCGGTGGTTGGCGGATAATGAATATCACTGTCTGTCCCTGGCGGGAATTAAACAACTCTACCTTCATGGTGAACCGCTGCCGGAGCGCTCCGTCCTGCTCTCTTTCGACGATCTCTACCAATCTGTTCAGGACTTCGCCTACCCGGTTCTGGCGGAATTGGAGATGAGAGCGAGTGGATTCGTCGTTGGCGATTGGGTATTTCCCGCGGCCCGATCCAGGTCACATAAATTTTCAAGAACACTCTCCTGGCCGGAACTTCGGAATATGTCTGATGTGTTTGAGTACGCGAATCATTCCGCGGCGCTCCATACCCGAGATGAAAGCGGGACGGCCCTGGAGCAGGCCGACAGAGAAACGGTCTTGAATGATACCCGAAGGGCCGGAACCGGAGTCGACCATCCGGATGTCTATGCTTATCCTTTCGGAAAATATGGGGAGCAATGCCCCGAATGGCTGGCGGAATCAGGCATCTCCCTTGCCTTTACGACATGTCCGGGATACAACTCCCACAAAACCGACCCGCTCAAGCTTCATCGATATCCGATTTTGTGCGATACAAGTTTCGATGATTTTCGCATACAGCTTGGCGATATTGAGGATGACAAGTCATGAAGAAGAAACGGATACCGGTACTGATGGTGGGAATAGTCGCAGTGCTCTTTTGGGCTCCCTCCGGGCTTTCCGCAAGAGGCGCCGATGAGGCCGACCCGCTTCGCTTCGGATCTCTCCCGGCAATTTCGGCCGTTCCCATCATCTACGCCGAAGAAAACGGCTATTTCGATACAGAAGGGGTCACTTTGGATATCGTACCGTTCAATTCACCCACCGAACGGAACGTCGCTCTCCAAGCCGATCAGATCGATGCCTTCATCGGCGATGTCATGACGGCGGTGGCATTCCGCCGGGGCGGTTTTCCGGTGGTGATAACTTCGGACATCGTCGAGGATTTTAAGCTGTTGAGTGCGCCGGGCAGCGGTATTTTTTCCATTGAAGAACTTGATGGCGGAAGCGTCTCTCTGGTCCCCAATTTCGTTCTGGAGTACATCATGGATGTCATCGCTCGGGAAAACCGAATCGAGTACGAGACGATCGTCATACCGTCCATTTCCGCGCGTTTCGAAGCGCTATTGGCCGGCCGGATCGATGCCGTCCTTTTCACCGAACCTCAGGCATCGTTGCTGGCGGGAGCCGGCGCATCGGTTATCGCCGGTTCGGGCGAATACGGCATCAAGGCTGGAGCGATGATTTTCCGAGAGGCGTACACAAAGGCGAATCCGGAACAAGTGAAGGCATTCTACCGGGCATATAACCGTGCGGTCGAGGAACTCGACGGAACCAGTCTTGGCGACTATTCCGATATGCTGGCCGCCCACGGTTTTCCACCCGATGTGGCATCCCGTGTCCACGGCCGGCTGGAATTGACTCTCGCGGCGCCGATTCCGGATGGCACCGTCGCCGATGTCATAACCTGGATGGAATCCAAGGGAACCTCCGTATCGGTGACGGAGCCGGAACTCACAAACTACTCCCTGCTGCCGTGATTGCGGTCCGGAACCTCGCATTTTCCTACGGGTCGATTCCCATATTGGAGTCGCTCAGCTTCAACGTGCCCGAGAAGAGCTCTTACGCCATCCTGGGGAGCACGGGCTGCGGCAAGTCGACGCTGCTCCACATCTTGGCCGGTCTCCGATCACCCGGATCGGGTGACGTGGCCGTGGGAGGCGTTCCCATAAACGGACCCCGAAAGAAAACGGCCATCATCCTCCAGGACGGCGGCCTGATGCCCTGGAAGACGGTACGCGACAACATCATCCTCGGTTTGCGGGCCAGAGGTACGGCGACTCCGGACGCCTTGGCTGACGTTGAGCAACTTCTCGAAACCTTGGGCCTCGCGCATCGCAGTAAAGCCTACCCCGCCGCCATCAGCGGAGGGGAGAGGCAGCGGGTCGCCCTGGCCCGGGCCCTGGCGCTCGAACCCGACCTGCTGCTCCTGGACGAGGCGGCCGGAGCCCTGGACGCCATCACCCGGGAGCGGATACAGGAGCTTCTCCTCAAGGTCCAGCAGGAACGCCGGCTCACCATGGTTGTCGTCACCCACAATATCGAAGAGGCCGCCACCCTCGGAGGGCGCATCGGGATACTCCGTGCAGGCCGAATCACCACCGAAATCGATAATGGCGCCTTTTCTCATGTTCCGAACCGATATACACCGGAGTTCGCCAGCACGGAGCGGCTGATCAGAGAAGCACTCATTTCCAGGGAGACTGCGTGAACAGGAAAGGAAATGTTCTTTTGGGGTTCGGCGGAATCACCGCCATTTGGATCATTGCCGCTCTTGTATTGCCGGACAGGGTTTTACCCGGTCCGGCAGAGACATTCATTCGTATGATTGCTCTCATCGGCGACGGGATGTTACTCCATCTTGGGGCGAGCGTGCTCCGCCTGACGGTCGCCGTTGCGGGAGCCGTTGGCCTGGGTGTCCCCATCGGCCTGGTCATGGGATTGCACCCTAAGTTGGACCGCGTCCTCTCTCCGATCGCCTATGTGTTCTACCCCATTCCGAAAATTGCCCTGCTTCCGGTATTCATGCTTCTTCTGGGAATCGGGAACGCAGCCAAAATCACACTCGTTATCACCATCATCATTTTCCAGCTCCTCCTCGCCGCTCGGGACGGTGTCCGTGAGCTGCCGGACGACATCCTGCTTGCCGCCCGTTCACTGGATCTTCCGCTGAGGATGTACTACCTGGATGTGGTGATTCCCGCCGTGCTCCCGCGGCTCTTCACGGCCCTCCGGCTTTGTGTGGGAATCAGTTTCTCCGTCATCTTCTTCTCCGAAAGCTTCGCGACTCGATATGGAGTCGGATACTTCATCATGAACGCCTGGGCGCAAGTGCTCTACGTCGACATGTATTCAGGAATTCTCGCCCTTTCCATCACGGGTTTTCTGGTCTTCAAAGGTATCGATTTGCTCCAGAAAGTCAGCTGTCCGTGGCTTTCCCCGCCGGCGGCGAACTATCAGAACTTATCCTGGCGATGAGGGGCACATGTATGATCGTTAAGGCGTTCCGCCGAGGGTTGTTTTTCCATCGGATCGGGCAAACCGTAACGTTCCGCGATGGCCGTCAGTCCGCCGTCAAACACATTGTAGAGTGCGGCATTGATGCCGAACTCTTGCGCGGCTTCTATGTTGGCCGGCAGATCGTCCAGGAATAGGACATTTTCCGGACTGCACTTGTGTTTCTCCGTGTTGATGGTGTTCATGAGCAATTCATAGATGGCCGGTTCAGGTTTGGCGAGACGAACGCGCCCCGAGAATATCCGGTGGTCAAATATATCAAGCCATCGATCCCGCCGCTCAAGTACCGAACTGAAAGATTCCGGCATATTCGAAAGAAGAACCAATATCAGGCCCTCAGTCTTCAGGGCCGGAAGCCAATGAACCGTTGACTCATTGGGATCCGACCAGATCTCCACATCGAGATCCGCTAAAGTCCGCAACAGACTCACATCCCTGGATGCCGGGTAGCCTTTAGTTATATTCCGCCAATATTCAATATCATTAACAGTGTCCCGATCGTATGCCGTACGTTCTTGAAAATACCGTTCAAGCAGGACCGATTGAGGAATGCCTGCCGTCGCGGCAACACGTCGGCAATTTTCCAAGGAAGGCGGCCACGCCAGTACCGAGCCGTAGTCAAAGACAACGCACTTTATGTTCATTCTTCAAATGTAGCTCTTTGAACCGTTCCAGAGGAAGAGATTGTTCACTTTTAATCCTTGTCATCAGCCGCATTCGGTTGACTTGGACCTACGCAACAATAAGCTTAATAATGAACCGCATCACATGGTGCGGAATCATGTACAAGGAGGTCCCCTATGAAGAGGACACTTTTCGCCTTTCTATTTGTTGCTCTGATTCCAATGACCCTCTTTGCAACTGGAATGGACGAAGGTGAAAAATCGCTGGTCGTTTACTCGGCGCACACCCAGGAAATTATTGACGCACTGGTGCCTCGGCTCTATGAGGAAACGGGCATACGGGCGGAGGTGGTGAAGCTCGGATCGTCCGACGTCGTGGCCCGTGTCAGGGCTGAGGCCGGCAATCCCCAGGGCGATGTCATCTGGAGTATCGGCGGGGAGCAGCTGGAAGCCAATTCCGATCTCCTGGCGCCCTACACTCCCGCCGATTGGGATAAAGTGCCGGAAGTGTTCCGGGTGGGTACAAACTGGCTCCCCTACACCGGTATCGTCATGGTATTCATCGTCAATACGGATATGGTGCCGGCCAATCAGATGCCCCGTAGGTGGACCGACCTGAGCGATCCCCGGCTCAAAGACATGATATCTTCCGCACGGGCCGACAAATCCGGCTCTTCATATATGCAGCTGGCAACCGTCCTCAACGTGTATGGCGAAGATAGGGGCTGGGACGTCTACGAAGGCATGCTGGCCAATTTTGTGCTGTCGGGAAGCTCCTCGGCGGTTCCTCGATTCGTCAATGACGGTGAGCAGGCTGTCGGCATTACACTCGAAGATAACGCGTATCGATATGTTGCCGGCGGCGGTCCGGTGGAAATTATCTATCCCGAAGACGGAACCACGGCCGCTCCCGACGGTATGGCTCTGATTAAGGGCGCACCCAATGAGGAAGTCGCTAAAGAGTTCCTGGACTGGGCACTCTCAAAACCGACTCAGGATTTCCTGGTGGAAACGATGGGTCGACGTTCAGTTCGGGTCGACGGCGCACTGCCTGGA
>JARGFR010000127.1 GCA_029210985.1 Spirochaetaceae bacterium
CTCGGAGCTGATTCTCGGCAACCTGGAGGATGAGGTTCCCGTTTCTTTGGCCCGAGGCGGTCTGTTCTCACGAATCAGACAGTTGACCGGTTGGGGCTACCACGTGGAGACGCCGAATGTCATTGCTGCCGTGTGTGGAACCGAGTTTTTTGTTGCTTACGGCCGAATCATCGACGATGCACCGGATGTCTGGCTATGCGTGAACGAAGGCGCCGTGGAAACGGCCTTGGAGGACAGCGGCGATACGGTGACGGTGAAGGAAGAAGAGGGCATCAACATCCTCTCGGGAAACAGACTCACCGATCCGAAATTCTTTCCCTGGACTCTGGATTTGAACTGGAATACCGATTCGTCCGCCGGGGAGGTCAGGGATGCCACCGACTTGGATGGCGCTTACGCCGACCTGAGGAGTTTTGACTATGATTGACCACCGACCGTGTTCCAGGTCCGGTGGTGCCCGGACAAATTTGGTGCATCATCGGCGTATCGGAATAAGACTCTTTATCATACTGATCATTGGTGTTCCGCCGATCTTCGGCTGGGAGTACAAGGATTTTTCCTTCGACACGGAAGCTCGAGCCGCCATGATGGCCGATGAGGGAGTCTGGAATCCCTATGCGGAAATCAAAGGAATATTCCATGGAGCGGATTCGGAATTCCGCTACCATTCCCTCACTGCAGGAACCTACTACCGGGCGGCTCCCTGGTTCAAAGTCGGCGCGTTCTACCGTCTCCAGGCCAGTGCCCGTTATATCGAGGACTGGAAAGTCTTCATCGGCCCTCCCGACGGTCATTTCTTCGAAGACACAGCCGGGAGATATGAGAGTCTGATCTATCTGGATGCGATTCCCAGATTCCTGCTGCCCCAACTTCCGGGACGGGATTGGGTTGCCCAGGTGAAGACCCGATATTTCTATAATTTTTCCAACAACCATCAGACGGTGCTGCTGCGGCCGGGGCTCAATATGTTTTTCTACGTGACCGGGAACCTGTAGTGAATCTTTCGTTGAATTACGCCGCCTACCTGGCACTGAGTTTCAACAACTCCTTTCTCTACGCCCAAGGACCGTATGTATCGGGCTTATGTCATGCGAGCGAGTTGGTGAAAGTGGAAGGCCGGGCGAGCTACCAGGCAAAAACCTACGACAAGAACCAGTTCGGCGACTCCTGGAAACTCAAGAGCTCCTATCTGACGGTGGGTGTGGGTATGATTTTCACCCCCGACTTCACCATGCTGAACCGATAAAATTTCCTACCTCCGGGAGTCCGCCGCAGAGAACTCCACCACCACCAGTTCATGCCGTCCGGCCGTTCTGGGATACCACAGGGAAATGCCCGACCCGCTGGAGACATCCAGCACCATGCCGCCGACTTTACTCGTCCCGTGGTGACGGCCCTTAAGAAGGTGCCGCATGATGATGTTGACGGGAAACACCGGACCGCCATGGGTATGCCCGGAGAGCTGGAGTTTCACTCCCGCAGCGGCGGCTTCCTCCACGTGATTGGGCTTGTGATTAATCAGAACCGTCGGTTCACTCCCGTCCAAACCGGATAGGAGCTCCAGCGCCGCCGCCTCGTCCGGTCTGGAAAATGGACGCAGCCCGGCGAACACCACCCCATCAATTTCCATCGACTCATTCTCGAGAAACCGCCAGGGAAGCGCGGACCTGACTGTAGCCCAGCGCGTACCCGGCCCAAGTTCCATGACTTCCCTGTTCCGTTGGCGCCTCAGGAGGTCTTTTGAAGAACCCGGCCTCGAGAGATAGAAATAATCATGGTTACCCAGAACCGCCAGGACGCCTAATGGCGCCTTCAGTCGGGAAAGAACCGCCAGCGTTGAATCATACTTCCCGCGAGGACCGTCGAAGAGGTCACCCCCGCTGATAATCATATCCGGTTTCAATTTTTCGACGTCCCGCACCAGCTTTTCGGCCATTCCCGGACCGTTGAGAGTTCCGTAATGAGTATCCGAAAAGAATAGAAGCGTCCTGCCCCTCCAGGAGGCCGGAAAATCCTCCGGGTCGAACACTACCCGCCGGACGGCCAGGCGACGTGCATTCACGATACCCCAGAATACGTGGAGTATAGCCGCACCAAAGACGGGATAAACGGTCAGTGAGCCCGAAACATCCCATCCGGCAGCCGTCAGAATGCCCCGGACCAGCAAATGAACCAGCGACGCGAGAAACAAATCCAGAATCAGCACGAAGGACAGCATGGACAACCGGTAAACCAGCCTGGCCCCGGCACCGTCTTTCAGAAAGGCCACATCCCGCCCGAAAACCAGGAGGGGAACCTGAATCGTAAAAGCGGCGACGATGAGAGAGAACGCCGGACCCACCGGCAGGGAGAGTCCGTGGATGAGGGTGAAGGCCGGGAGGGCGTGGATCAGAATGACTGTCAGAATCTGCATCAGCATAAGCTGTCTCGATCCTAGTCCTTGCGGCCGGAGGAAACAAGCTCCGAATCGTCCCCGGGCGGCCGGTGAACATCTGTGCCGTCCGGCTCCTTATCCTTCACCAGACTCATGCCCCGCCACGGGCCGATGCGGTAGCGAAGATACATGGCGGCACCGAGTGTGATGACAAACCCGATGAAGATGACCCACATCGTCACCGGCGGTACGGCAAAGCGTTTGATGGCAAACCATGCGATGACGGCGAAGCCCCAATGGAGAGCTACCGATATGCGCATGACATATTTTGTATCACCGGCTCCCCGGAGAACGCCGGCGAAGATGAGCTGGGTGGCGTCGGCCAGAGTGTAAATGGCCGCCAGACGCAGTATGGTTCGGGCCAGCGGCGCCACACTTTCTCCGCCGCCCTCCAATCCGGCGGCAAACACATTCACCAGAGGCCGGGCCGCAAAGACGAACAACGCCATCATCACCGACGCATAAACCCCGCCCACCTGGAGGGTCAGCCATGTGGATCGTTCCGCCCCGGCGATATTCCGGGCGCCCACATAGCGCCCCGAGAGAGTTGTTGCGGCAAAACCCAGACCCAGCAAGGGGATAAACGCCACCATGTCATAATTGAACGCGATGGTCACCGCTGCGGCGGTATCCGGTCCGTAGGAATGCATGAGCTGAACGAAGAGATTGAACGCCGCGACGTTCAGGAAGGTTTCCACGCCGGCCGGACTGCCGTATTCCACCATCACCTTCGCCAGCTTCTTGTCAAACCGCCATTCGGTATGGGTTTTGTAATCCCGACGATACTTCTTTGAAAAATAAACTGCCGCGAGAATGATATTGATAGCTGCTGTTCCGATGAGCGTTCCACAAGCCGCCCCGGCGATACCCATGGCCGGTAAACCGAATTTCCCGAAGATGAGAATCCAGTTTGCCGGGACATTCATCACCATCCCCGCAATATTGGCCGCCATCACCACCCGGGTTCGTCCCAGTCCGATAAAGAACCCGGCCAGGGCGGTTCGGGTGAGTCCCAGAATCGAACCGTAGATAAGGATGCTGAAATAGGTCATCTCCAGATCCACCTGATCCGGCAAATGCCCCATACCCCGAAAGAAGAGTCTGACAAGGGGGATCATCAGAATGAGTATTGGCCAGCCGACCAGGGCCAGGCGCAGCGACTGAGCAACCGATCTCGCACAGGCGAGAGGTTTTCCGGCCCCGTCATTCTGAGCCACCACCGCATTCACATAGCCGATAATTCCGAGAAATAGAGACATGATGGTGAACGTCGTCAGTCCGGCACTCCAGGAAGCGGCGATGTAGAGTTTCCCCAGCCGGGAGAGGAAGAGTCTGTCGACAAAGAGCATGACCGTTTCCGAGGCCTGGCTTACCACCATTGGCAGGGCGATGACTGTGATGTCCCGGAGGCGGGGAGGGCGATAAGCGGCTGAATCTTCGATCATGGTTCCGCGAATATAGACCCATGGGAATTTTTGGGGAAGTGACCTCCGGGGGAGCTCTCCCGGGACTCCTCTCTCATTTCCCCTCCAGCGCCTCCAGGAGCGCCTTGGCGGCCCCCGGCCGTTTGATGAAACCCTTCATGTCCAGCCGCTCTATCAAGCTTCGCCACTGTGCCCATCGGGGATCCGGACGGACATGGCGGGTGAGCAGATCCACCGATTCGGCCAGAGCTTCGGGGCTCTCCTCGCCGCCGATGATGGACATCGCCTGCCAGAAGGCCAGTTCTTCCAGCTCCGGCGCTTTTTCCCGAGCCGCCTGCCATTTCCGCCTGGCCAGTTTAGCCTCCCCGGCCAGGTAGAGCCGCTCTCCCTCCTCATCGAGGAGCTGGGCCGAACGCAGCCGGACAAGTCTGCTCATTTCAAACACGGGATCGGCGGACTCGTCCACCCGCAGATCGTACACAGCTTTCCATCTCGGCGTATTTATTTCGTTGGGCAGCACCAACAGGGCGGCGGACTGCATCCCCCGAATATCCCCATCCTCTTTCTGGGCGGCCTGGAGAGCTGTGAGGAGACGATGTCCAAGGTCGCTCTCGCCCCCGGACGACTCGAATGCCGTTCTCATGGCGTCCACGACAGTCGGCCGACTCATCATATTGGCCTGTATACAGTACGAGGGTCCGACAAAATGGGAGGCTTCGGGGATGCACCGTCCGCCGGTGTGAACCGCAGCCTCACCGGCGGCATTCAGGATGCCCACCTGGCGTATCTCTTCTTCAGCGTCAGACTTCACAAGGGCCTTTATCACTCTGCGCACCTCGATACCCCGGCGCATCATTGCCAGAGCCGTCTCGGGAAATGTGAAGTTTACAAAAGACTGGGATGCCACGGCGCCGATTCCAGGTTCAATGGACGGGATGATGGCTCCGACACACATTTGATGGGTTTGAACCGCCCCGCCGATCCGGCCGCTTTGAGCATCAACGGCCAGGATGCTGTAAGTGGAGTATAATTCTGTCGATTTCATTGAGAAATTGTAGTCCGAACGGCATGAGTATTTCTGCAATGAAAGTGAGACAATACGGTGGATGAATACAGACTGTTGATCGATCTGCATAAACAAGGCCGGCGGCAAGGACCGGGCGGGGATACCGAGACCGAACAGGCGTTCAATCTGGCGGCGGTGGATCGGAAATCACCCCTGAAAGCTGCGGATATCGGCTGCGGTACAGGTGCATCCACCCGAAAACCATTCCTGTCCGTCATTGAACCGGCAGTGAGAATCGCGATAAAAGCCGTAATTCGGGACAATCCGATCAGATTATTCACGTAGCGTTCCGGAAGCCTTTGCACCGCAATAAGGTAGGTCGGCAATACTCCGTAGACACCCATGGCTCCGATGGCTGCCGTGGAAAACAATGCAGCGATAACCCAGAACGAGCGGTTTCGAGCCGGTTCCGCAATATTCCGGAAGTTCGGGGGTTGTCCGCGGCCGCCAGAGAGCTGACGATGGTCCATTTATGTCCCAAGCGCTGGGCGACGTAACCGGAACTGAACAAACCTGCGATAAAGCCCGCCGAGGAGATCAGGAAGAAATAGGATGCCTGGCTGTAGGTTATTCCCAGATCAGCAGAGATTCTCAGCAGAAGAGGGGTCAGGAGAAGCCGGGGTATCATAATAAAGAATACGATCCCCATGAGAAAAAGAATCCACGGCACCGACGGTGTGAATCGATCTGTTTTGTTCATTCCGGAAATCAGCCTGGCAGAGAAAGGATTGGCCCGTATCTGTGTATGAAACATCGGTTTCACATGGTCAGGCCGTCATCGAAGACTTCATTCCGCTATGATACACTGCCGGAAACCCGAACTGGGCGTATAATTTGGTCGGTGCCGCCCCCAAGGTAATGCCGGAGTCTCGACAGCTTTTCCGATTCAGTCGTCAACCTGGTCCAAAAGAAGGTCTGAACGTGTTGAAATATCTCAGATCCATGAGATTCGCCATACTCCTCCTCATTTTTCTGGCATTGGTCTGCATACCATCGACTTTCATACCTCAGGGACGTGCTCCCAGCGACTATGCAGGCCTGTATGGCGATACCGGTGCCTCCCTCATCATTGGATTGGGAATGAATCATGTCTTTACCAGCTTCCCGTTCTACTTGGTTGCCGGTCTGTTTATTCTCAATCTCGCCTACTGCGCCATATGGCGCTCCATTCGGGGGCATCACAGGCTGGACGTTCTCCACCTGGGACTGCTTCTGTTCTGCGTCGGCGCCATGATTTCGGCGGTGGCCGGTCAGGAATCGCCGATATTGTGGATGGATGTCGGCGACTCGCTTTCCCTCCCCGACGGCGGGCGTTTTATCCTGGAAGATTTCGAGACCGTTTTTTATCCCGACGGCCGCCCACGTGCCTGGATTTCCCGGGGTACCCATTTCGACGCCGAAGGGAAGGAATACCCCGTCGAGATAGCTGTAAATTCCCCGGCCCGTCTGGAAGGCATTAAAATATATCAGAACAGACATCGTACCAAACCAACGCTGCACCTGATTCCTCTGCCTGGATTCGATCCGCCGGACAGCCTTGGTGAGGGTGAAATCTATGCCGGATTGCGATTTGTATCCGTTCGTTCCGAATCTCCGCCGGACTGGACGGCACTATTCATGGATGCGGAGAATACTTTCTACGAATTCGAGAAGGGTGAACGCCTGGGTGATGCCACTATCGGCGGCTACGAAACTATGGATATAACCGGACTTCGGCTCGTCAGGGATCCGGGGGTGCCGTTGGTATTCGCATCGTTTGTACCCATCGGCTTAGGATTCATACTCATTCTCTTCAAAAAAAGGAAAACATTATGACAGCGGCTTCCATCGGCTTCGGCCTCCTTTTACTATCGATGATTCTCCAGGCTGTCGGTGTATTCCGGCGGTGGACGCGATTCTCCGCGGCATGGGTATTGAATGGATCGGCGGCACTCCTGTTTCTCGTCGACATCATCATTCGGAGCTTCCGTGTGGAGTATGTCGCTCTTCTGGGAACCTATGATTCGCTCATTTTCTACTCCGCCGTTCTATTGGGTCTTCTCACCTTTTACGACAAACAAAAAAAATACCCTCCGTCCGCCGTATTGAGGTTTGGTGTGACCGCCGTTGCCGTCGCGCTGGCGGCATTGGCATCCTCGCCACTGGTCGATTCGGTCGCCCGTCCGCCCATACCCGCTTTGAGATCCGGTTGGCTGGTGGCTCATGTCGCTCTGGCTTTCATCGGAGAGGCGTTCTTCGCTTTTTCTTTCGTCACGGCAATCATTTCGCTGGCGGTGAAGAACACTGACGAGAGGAAGCATTTCAGTCGCCTCACCCATTCCGGAATTTTTCTGGGTTATCCAATCTTCACCATCGGGGCACTCATTTTCGGCGCCGTTTGGGCCGAGTTCGCCTGGGGACGATGGTGGAGTTGGGATCCCAAGGAAACGTGGGCTCTCATCACCTGGCTGGTGTATTCAATCTATCTTCACCTGAGCCTTATCAGGAAAGCGTCGGATCGAACCTTGGCGCTATTCTCGATATTGGGCTTTCTCTCCACTCTCTTCACATTTTTCGGAGTCAATTATCTGCTGGGCGGCCTGCACAGCTACGGATAACGGTGAGTCGTTTTGTTCGCCACCAAGGTGTTCTCGGATTCATCGGGAACTTCACATACCGGCCTCTGATGTACTTCCGCACAAAATCGTCATAATGGCGATTAACGGGCCGCCCGGACTGCCCCAGAGGCATGCAAAGCCGGTTGTCGTCCGGATCCGCCAGAGATGCGATAAAGCGCATCGACGGTATGGTCGTGGCTTCTCCGGGGTCGGTGAGGAGGCTGAAACCGCACACATTTACCGTCGTCCAATCGCCGTTCATCGGCCAGGGGCCTCGATTCAGGAACCATGATGCAAAGCCTTTCTTTCCTCCGGGATGGCGAAAAAGGATATGATGCCAAGCTCCCCATGTCCATCGTCGGGGATTGCCGCCGAAACGTTTCGAGAGATGAGTCCAAACCGCCGCCAGCGAGGATTCCATCACATCGTCCAGGGATGGCGCAATGCCGTCCGGGCCGGGAAATCGTTCCAGGACATCGGGATCGGCGGCGATGGATTCCACCAATGATGTGAAAAAAGGCAGCAGTGTGTAGTAGAGATCAAGATCCGCTTTCCCCAGGACAGGTTCCAGAACAGTCCGACAGATTTCCACCGGGAGCATATTGAAAATCAAACATCCGACGCTGTCTGTTCGGCATTCTCCGTCCCATTCCCGCAGTCTGTCGGCCAGGTATCGTGCTTTGTCATCCTTCAATCGACAATTCAGCAGTGTCGGCAATACATGAGAGGGTCTCATACTGAAGACATCATTCTGCAGCTCTTTGAAGTCTGCGATCAATGGTGTGCCCAATTCCTCCAGTCTTTGAGTAATTCTCCTGATTCTCCAGGGCTGAGCCCAGGATCGTGTGGGCATGACGGGGCTGTCGGGGGGAACGGTGCGGTGATTTGCCGTGGCGATGTAGCCTGTTTCAGGATTTTTTGAGGAGGGCATCAGGTGGTAGGGGACGAAACCTTTCCAATCATGGTTCAGACTCCCGTCGGCAGGCAGTCGACCCGAATAGCCCTCTCTACCTGGGATGGAACCCGTTGTCAGCCAGCTGATGCTGCCTTCCGTGTCGGCGGCGACGATGTTCTGGCCGATGGTGTTCAGCATTTGAC
The DNA here is from genome assembly GCA_029210985.1 of Spirochaetaceae bacterium. GTDB lineage: Bacteria > Spirochaetota > Spirochaetia > DSM-2461 > DSM-2461 > UBA2779. The sequence goes on from JARGFR010000127.1 coordinate 8,620, forward strand.
CGGTTTTTCTGAGGTCATCAATTCCTTTCACATCGACAAAGGAGAGAATACCGTCTGCAGATCTGTCTTCAATGGCATCATCGGGAAGTGTTCCGTACCATTTCAGGGCCGCCGCCGCATCGGTTTCAGGGGTCAATTCCGTCAACAGCGGACCATGTGGGGTTGTGTGTATTTTTTTGAGGACGTCCTTTCCGTCCGGCATGTGAAAGATTTCTTCCCGAACTGAAATGGGATGCTCAACGCCGTCAATGACACATGTCTTCGCCGCCGGATTCACCCGCATGATGTAGAGATCGACGATATCGGTCATTACATTGGTGAATCCCCAGGCCAAACTCGGGTTTCGGCCGATGATGATTCCTGGAAACCCGGGCATTCCTACGCCAAGGGCGTCAATGCCCGGGCAGCGCAGCCCGCAGGCATACCATATCTGGGGAAGCTGAACACCCAGGTGGGGATCGTTGGCAAGTAAAGGTTTTCCTTTCGGTCCGTCGGCAGTGACCCAATTGTTGCTCGCTCCGCAGATAACGGAAAATTCCTTGAAGAAAGAATATGCGGCAGGTAGGAATTTCCCGATCCGCAGCGGCCGAAGGGACTCAAAATATCCGTCTTCAGGCAGTTCATCGCCATCGAAGACCCCCATACCGGGCATCATCGCGTCCCATTGGGCACGATTGATTTTGGTTCTGGACCTGACGGCCAGGACTTCCTCAAGATAATTGGTTTGGAGATACCAGCTGTTGATGGCCAGATTGGCCGTGACGTCCGAGATGGTCCATGGTTCCGGCGTGATGCCCGCGGATCGGAATTCCAGTGGAAGGGACTTCGTGTTTCGGCTGATGAAGGCATTGATGCCCCTTAAGTATGACTCGATACGATGTCGACTCCGGTCGGAGAGTCCTTCAACTGCTCGGCGTTTCACGTCGGGGAATCCGGCCAGACGGGCAAAGAAATCCAGATCCAACAAGGATTCTCCGACAACTTCGGAAAGAGTTCCGGATGAAAATCTTCTGACGGTTTCCATCTGCCAGAGCCGCTCGGTGGCATGAATGAATCCCTGAGTCAGGAACAGATCCTCCTCATTTGCCGCCTCGATGCGGGGTATCCCCCAGCGATCGGTGATAATTTGAACGTTTTCTTTCACCGGAAGGTTGGAAATCACGCGGGGATATCGGCTGGGAATGGATGGGAAACGATGCCTCATGGTACTTGAGTATACACAGAGTTTCCCAGGCCATGTGGTATCTTGTGGGGTCAAGTCATATTGCCCAATCAGTGATATGCTCATTTCCATGGTGCGCCGTGAAAGCTGCACACGTCCAGCGGTTGAGAGTCCCGTCCGGGTAAGCGCCGAAGCGCCCGGTAGCTGAGTCCGGTCATGAGGGGAGACCCGAATGGCTGAGC
>JARGFR010000128.1 GCA_029210985.1 Spirochaetaceae bacterium
GATCCGGCCACTTGTTCACCGATTCCAACAAAATATCTCGAAGTGTCATTTTCATAATTTCCATACCATAACCTCCCGGAGTTCCCCAAGCAAGTAAATTCAATTATATGGATAATAAACAGTTGTTGTTTAAAGAATTGTTGGCAATATTGTGGGGTTTGGATGAAGAGTGTTGAACATGGATCATCTAGGTGGCTTCCGCTGATGATTTTCCTCCTATTCCGTGCCGATATAGTCAGGGTATGATAGGAGCGGAGGTGACCTTTGAAGATTGTCACAACAGAACAACTGGACGGAAACAAACTTGAAATGATCGGTATCGTGCGGGGAAGCACGGTACAGACCCGCAACATCGGCCGGGATATACTTGGCGGTCTGAAAACAATCGTCGGCGGAGAGATTCGGGCCTATTCGGAGATGCTGGACAACGCTCGTGATATCGCCACCGAACGAATGATTCAGGATGCGGAAAAATTGGGCGCCGACGCCGTGGTGAATCTCAGATACGCCACCAGTGCCGTCATGCAGGGCGCCGCCGAAGTGATGGCTTACGGCACGGCTGTCAAGTTCATTTGATGAGACCGGTTTCCTTCGAACGAAACTTCATCAAGACTGCCGCAGGATCATGTCTGGCGAGTTTCGGCGAAACCAAGGTGATATGTACTTGCACCATAGAAAACGGGACGCCGCCCTTCGTCTCCGGCGGGGCATGGCTCACCGCGGAATATTCGATGCTTCCCGGGAGCGTTTCGGTCGGCCGGAAAAGACGTGACGGAGTAAAGCGGGACGGTCGGTCGGTGGAAATTCAAAGACTCATCGGCCGCAGCCTAAGAGCGGCGGTGGAAATTGCCGAAATGCCCGAGGTGACTCTGACCATCGACTGTGATGTGCTGCAGGCCGACGGCGGAACCCGAACCGCCGCCATCAGCGGGGCATGGCTGGCGCTGTATGATGCCCTCAAGGCCCTAGACGCCGACCCGAAGGGAAGCATACCGGAAGGGTGGCTGCTGGGGCGCATTGCCGCCGTGAGCGTCGGCATCGTCGGCGGGGAGGTGGTCTGCGATCTGGACTTCCAGGCGGATCGTGCCGCGGAAGTGGATATGAACGTGGTGACACTCAACGATTCATATGTCGAGATTCAGGGAACCGGAGAAAAAGGAGTGTTCGACAGAGGTCAATTGGAGACTCTCCTGAACTCAGCCGAATCCGGCTTGAAAATCATCGCAGCGGCTCAAGATGCCGCATTAGGACGATAAACCTGGTACAACCCGGTGGTTTGGAACGATAATTAAGCACATGGACGCTCTATCAGAACGAATCGCCCGCATCGAAGATGCCCTCGCTTTAAACCTGCCCGATAATGTGGATTCCCGCTGGATCGCCCGTGTGGCCGGAGGGGACTGTCCCGAAGCACGGCCCGAATGGGCGGATTCCTTTCTTGAACCCGGGAGAGAGCTTCTGCGCAGAGGCGGAAAGCGCTGGCGTCCCCTGGTGACGGTGCTCACCTGCGAAGCCCTTGGAGGCGGCAGGGCCGGGGACATTCTGACACCCCTGACGGAGATTCCCCATAACGGATCCTTGATCGTTGACGATATTGAAGATGCGTCCATCACCCGGCGGGGCGGTCCGGCCATCCATACGGTTTATGGAGAGGACCTGGCCATCAACATGGGTAATCTGATGTACTTTCTTCCCACTCTTGTCCTGGAGCATACCGATTTTTCGAAGGATCTCCTTTCGGTGATCACCACGGAGTGGCTGGCGGTGATGCGCCGTCTGCACCTCGGACAGGGATATGACATTCTTTGGCACCGGAATGCGGAGCTGTATCCCGACGAAGGCGCATATTTGCGGATGTGCCGATTCAAAACCGGGAGCCTGGCATCTCTGGCGGCGAAACTCGGTGTCCGGGCCGCTTCGGCCAGAGTCCCCGATCTCAGAGAAGGCAAGGCGGACATTCTGGCCGAGGAATTGGGCCGGGTCTGGGAAAATCTGGGTACCGGATTTCAGATCCTTGATGATGTGCAGAATCTTTCGTCGGGAATTCCCGGCAAAGACAAAGGGGACGATATCGTCGAGGGCAAGAAAAGCCTTCCGGTAATTCTTCATGCCGCCGAACACCCCGACGACATTCCTGTTCTGACACGGCTATTCTCCGAAGCGGCGGAAAAAGCGCCCCAGGGTGACTGGACGCCCGTCAAGGAGGCGATTGCCCTCCTCTCCGATTCGGGTTCCATTAATGCCGCAAGGGAAAAGGGCCGTGCTCTGCTGGGTGAAGGTCGAAGCGAATTGGAAAGCCGTCTTCCCGAGGGCGAAGGGCGGGAGCTTCTTGTTTCCCTGGTGGACGCTTTTCGGGAGAAGATGATTTAGCGAGCTCCGGGAGGCCATGAGGCCGGGAAGGCGAGAGACCGGGAAGCAGGGAAGGCGAGAGACCGGAGGGCCGAGACCCCTAGACCCCTAGAAGCTGAGAAGCCGAGAAGCCGAGAAGCCGAGAAGCCGAGAAGCCGAGAAGCCGAGAAGCCGAGAAGCCGAGTCAAGTCATTTACAACAACCGCGCCCCAGTGATTACCCCAAAAAGGGCTGTTGCTCAAACCCTTTCAGACTTTTGCAACAGCCCTCCTGTTCCATATTGCGTTCTGTGGTTCCGATGGACTCTCGGGAATCAGCCGGCCATCACCTGCAATGCGGCGTCAGCGGCGCTGGCCGCGTCGGAGGTGTAGATGTCGGCTCCGATGGTGTCGCAGAAATTCTGTGTGACAGGGGCTCCGCCGACCATAATCGTGGCATTGTCGCGAATACCGTCTTCCTCGAAAGCGGAAACGATGTCCTTCATGTATATCATTGTGGTGGTAAGGAGGGCGGAACAGCAGATGATGTCCGCATTCTCCGTCTTGTAAGTTTCCAGGAATTTCTCGGCGGACACATCGGTTCCCAGATCGATCACCTCGAAGCCTTTTCCTTCCATCATTATCTTCACCAAGTTCTTGCCGATGTCATGGAGATCGCCTTTCACGGTGCCGATGACAATCTTGCCGGCGGCTTTGACACCGGCATCCACCATCAGAGGCTTGAGAATTTCGATTCCCGCATTCATGGCTCTGGCGGCAATGAGCACTTCCGGGACGAACACTTCGTTCTTTTTGAACTTCTCACCGACGATGCCCATGCCGTCCATGAGTCCGCCCTCGAGAACTTCCTTTGCATTCAAACCCTCGTCCAGTGCTTTCTGGCAGAGTTCTTTCACGGTGGGAGCTTGACCTTTTTGCAGTGCTTCGGATATTTGATTGAGTATTTCCATATTCCTGTCTCCTTTCTTTCGATTGTTCCGCAGGTTTTCTAGATTACGTTAGACCTGTGAAAACGCCCTGTATTGCACGAAAAGGTGCATTTTTTGTGATTTCTTGCCAAATGTTGAAAAACTGGCAAATCGACGGCCATGCCGCTAGTCTCCGGGCGTGCCGATTTCCGCCATTGCACCCATGAGAAGGCTTGCCAGCTCCGGCTCCGAATCGCCGTCCAGGCTAACGATGTCCTTGAGGAAAGCCGTTGGATCCGAAGCGGCTGCCGAGACTCGGGCATCCTTTTCATCGGGACCACCGGAAGGACCGGCGGCCCGGAAGACAAGGGCCGCCTTGAAGACTTCCAGCGCGGCATCCGTATCCAGTCCCTGACTTCGAATAAGCTCCAAGGCGCCCACGACGCGGTCTCTCCGGTACAGTTTTCGGGCCAGATCCCGGCCAACCCGGTACAAGGTGTCACCCAGGGCGCGGTTCTGAAATCGATTGATCAGATCGTCCACATGATTTCTGATGTCCTCGGCGGTGAAGATGTCGGGATACTTACGGCGAAGCGCTTCGCCCGAGTTTGTCATCGCCGAATGGACGGCATCGGCGACATCACAGTCTTCCAGAACCTCCCAGATATAGTCGGCTTTCGGGTGAGATCGATAACCCAGGTAGGCAGCGGCGGCATGACCGAAATTATGAATAAAGAGTTTCCTGGCCACCCAAGGTTCTATAGGACTGACAGCCGTCAGATCGGGACACTTCGGCACATCACCTCGGAAGCCGTCACGGTCGACAATCAAGGTATTAAACGGCTCGGCCCAGCAGAGCAGAGGGTCGGTATGTGCAGTTTCAGCGGGCATGATGGGCACCATCTTACCGATACTCGTCTCAACGATGCCTAATCGTTTTTCTATTTCGGCAGGGCGGATTCCCGCGTCTTTGAAGGCCGTTCTAGCCATAGTGCCGGCCGCTTTGAGGTTTTCGGCCAGAATGACGTCCAGGGGTCGCTTTCTGTCGATTACAGCCCGGGCAATCGTCTTCAGAACAGCCGGCAGCGCCGCCGCACCGACACATGTGGCGCAGATATCCGCCACCTCAAGTTCTCTCTGGATTGCGTCGATATCTCGGGCGTCTATACCTCGAACCGGCCGGATATGTCGAACCATTTCCCCGCTGTCGTTCTTCTCAATCAGCTTGTAGCTGTCCCGATCCGCAAGGGCTTCAAGGATGACCGGGTTCACATCGGCGAAGACCGCCTCGTACCCCCCACTGGTGAAAACTGGTGCAATAAACGAACGGCCAATGCTGCCCGCTCCGAAGATCAGGATTCTGGGTTTTTCGATACTCTTCATAATGATTCTTCCAACTGTTTTCGGTAGGCGGTCAGATAGGGATCCAACGCCTCCAGCTTCTGCCCCGGCGCCTTTTCATAGTACACGCCGCCCAGGCAAGTCAGCGCCACCGATCCTGCGGCGATGCCGCTGAAAACCGCGTCTTCCAAATCCAAAGACATCCGGCCTGTCATCGATGGAGCCTCAGCCAACTGACGTGCAATGGAATCCATCATTCCGCCGACGAAATTATCTCCACAGCCTGTCGTATCCCTGGGGGTCGTCATGGAGGCGGTGATTTCGTCGGCATACCGGCAGGTCGGCATGGACCGGCGCTTTAACCGCTTGAACTCCCAGGGTCTTTTTTTGCCGGTCGAACCGATGCCCAGAAGAACATCGTCAGCGCCCTGGGTAATCACCACCGAGCCGCATCCATTGTTCAAGAACCACTCCATGGCTTCGGATACGGTGGGCGCTCCGGAAATCTTGACTGACTCTTCCTTGTCCACCACCAGGAGGTCGATATTGGCGTAGTTCTGCACCAAAGGCCAGGGCTTGCCCTTGAGTCTGGCTTCGTTGCGGAAATCAAAAACGGTGCAGACCATCACAAAAGCACCGGAATTTCGCCCCCGGGCCGCCAGTTCATCCAACGCGTCGTGGAGAGGCGGAACCAAAGCGGTCGCACCGAAAAGGATCATCTCGGCATCGAAGAAATTGTCCGGCAGCGCGTCAGGGCCGTAAGCATCGGCTGCGCCGATGGTATTGATGAATGTTCGCTCCCCTCTGCCGTTGTTGTATGAGGGGTCCGAGAGAACGTCGGTACTGGGTGTGGGCAAAGAGGTTTCGGTGTAATCCTCATCCGAGAAACCCGCCCGGGTGAGAAGTTCGCGAAACCTCTTTCCGTTCTCATCCCGGCCGACGACACCAGCAAACCTGTATTGAATCCCGGCATCGCCCTTCACCTGGTTGGCATGGATAATCGGAACGATTCCCGGCCCCCCGATATTGGATCTGTCGGGCCTCTCTTTGCCGGTGAGTTCTTTTAAAATGTGGATATAATCCTTACCGGCGAAACCGGCAAGAGCTTCGGAAAAAACCAAGCCGCCGGTTGCCAGGCCCCCGTCTCCGACAGTTCGGCTTTTGTACCGTTCATAAGCATCAATTGAAAAAGACACCTCACCAAAGAGATTATCCACCAGGGAACAGCCTGTGGCGTTGACTCGAATCATGGTTGTTTCTCCTCTCCCGCATTCAGAAATACACGGTAGTCGCCTACCAGCAGCCTCCAAGGTTTTTCATCCTCTTCGATGCTGGGAAAGCGGCCAATGGTTTCAAAAAAACGATTATCTGAGTTGTCGTCGTTGACCTTGCTGACTTCGCCAACGAGAACCGGTCCTTTTGTCGGCGCGCCGTAGAATCTGTGATATACGCCGGTTGTGAGGGTGATACTCATACCCGGCGACATCCGAATCGGCTCACCGGCACCGACTGTTCGCGGAATCGCGTCCATCATCACCGTCACCGGAGAGTCGAGGCACTCCTCATCCGGGCCGGAGTTCCAGAGCTCGATAATCAGATCGCCGCCTCCGCGATTGATGATATCTTCGGTCTTGTTCCAGTGAAAGTGTCTGGGTGTCTCCTGACCTTCGTCGACCATCATAATTTTCTCGGCATAGGTCTTCGTCGGTTCCATAGGGTTACCGTTCCTGAGGGTAAACAGGATAAGACCGCGATCGCCGTAAGCGCCCGAACCGAAGTCGGTCAGATCCCAGCCTAATCCGCCTTGGAAAACGGCATTGCAGTCTTTCTTGCTGATTCTCCAGTCTTCAAGAGTCCAGTTCGCCCAGGGCGGCAATACGAAATTATGGTTGTTGAGAAACTCTCCGGTACGCTTCAAGTGATGATTAATGGTGCTGCGCTTCATCGTTTATCTCCATAGGTAAAATTTCAATATCCGTTGTGTTTTTGCCGACGACGCCGTCTATTAGAGTCAGGAGTTTCTTCACGGCTCTTCGTCCCAGCTCTTCATGGGGCTGCCGGATTTGAATCATCCCGGTCGGAAAGTAGGGTAAGTCTTCTCCAAATCGTGCAATCAGGGGCACCTTGCCGGCGGCTCTGTAATTGTTCGTTCTCATAAGGTGTTGGAGACGAAGGGCTAAACCCGCGGTGGAGACCAGGAAGCCGTCGGGCATATTGTTTTCCGCCGCCAAGCCCTTCAGGTGCTCTGTCAGATCGCTGCTGTTGATATTGAGTTCCTTCAGCAAAATTTCAGTGGTCAGAATATCGACGCCGGTATTCATGGCGGCCTCATAAAACCCCTTTCGACGATTTTCCAGGGTGGTGATAACCAGATCAAATCCAAGGTACGCCAAATGCCGACATCCCTTGGATATAAGCAGTTCGGCAGCCTGTCTGGAGGCTGATTCATCCGCGGCTATGACGGCATGAGGGGTGATGTCCGGTATATGACGGTCGATTGCCACGATAGGCAGTCCGGAGCCGGCCGCCTCCTGAATCGCAGTTGGACGATAGTCTTCACCCCGGAATGGGGCGTAGGGAATGATGAGCAGACCGTCGATACGACGATCCAGGAGCATTTGGATGTTTCGTGCCTCGACAGTCGGATTCAATGAGCTTGTGGCGATCATCAGACCCTTGTTTTTTTCGAGAGCAATCTGTTCGATGCCTCGAAGAACCATGTTCATATAGGCTTCCGAGACATCGGGAAAAATGACGCCGAGAGTATCCGTTTTGCCCCGCCTCATGGCTTGGGCCAGATGATTAGGCCTATAGCCCAGCCTTGCGGCGGCATCCTCTATCTTCCGACGGGTGTCGGAGGCGATGCGATGTGTTTCCGCTTTGCCGCCTAGTACCAATGAGACAGTTGTCGGAGAAACCTCCAGTAACGCGGCAAGTTCCTTGATGGTGATCCGTTTCGGCATTTGGTACTCACAATTTATGCTAAAACCTTTTAGCTGTTTCAATAAAGATATCATGCCTAACTCACGGGATAAAGAGTCAATGTGAAAAACGGGTTTTCAGAACGGACGATTTTTTCCGGACGGTTTAATCGGCGCTTTTTGTCATAGAACGGCCGGGAAACGGAATCAGTATGGGCACCGACCGCTTAACCGACTCAAACTCGGGGTGCTTGCTTTTTATACGTTCCTCCATCCAGGGTATGGACACAAAGAGGAACATCAAGAGCATCGCAACGGCTCCGATACCCGTCCACCACAAGATGGTGCTGCTGCCTATGGCAAAAAACCATAGGCCGAACCAGAACATGATTTCTCCCAGATAGTTGGGGTGTCGACTAATACCCCAGAGTCCTGCGGTCATCACCCCACCGGTTTCGGAGTGTCTGAATCGCCGCATCTGTTCATCGGCCAGGAACGACAACGACGCTCCGCCCACGGTGAAAATTAAACCGAGGAGGTCCCATAATCCGATGGGAGTTCCCGGGGATCGTATCACCATCCATGCAGGAAGGGAGGCCAGTGCAACGATGGTGGTTGGAAACACATGGATCCCTCCAAGGCTTACGGCCGGGAAGGCTTTTCCGAATTTCTCACGGAACTCCACGTAGCGCCAGTCCTCATGCTCCAATCCAGGCCAATCACGCATCCAATTACTCGTGAGCCGCACCGCCCAGAATATTGTTGCGCCGAGGAGAAGAATCGTTCTGGCGTCGGCAAATGATCCGCTTCGAGCCGTCCAATACAGAAACAATACCGGAGGCGCAACACTCCAGTACGGGTCGTAGGCACTGGAGTTCTTGAAGAGCATACTGAAGATGAAAATCACCAGTGTCGCGGCGAGATCCGCCGCCAAGCCGGTGCCAAAGACACCGAGAGAAGACTCGAGCATGCGGACCGTATACACGGCAGCAATGAGGGCGGCGGCATAGGCCAGAAGGATCAACAAAAGTGAGGCGGATTTATTGCGAATCATCGTGGGGCTCCGATTTCCTTAGCAGTTAGGGTATTATTATGAAAGAAGAGCTGCCTCAGGGCAAGGATGTTCAGAGCATTCCTTCCGGAGCGAGAAGCTTTGAGAGGATTATTTCAGTCTTGTAAATCATCTTGCCCTTTGAACCGCTCAGGATTATGATCGTCAAGGCTCAAAATGGGAGTAGTTGTCATGAAAAGCACCGATTTGGCACGAAGAGATAGAGAGATTAAGAAAGCTCGAAAACGCGAAATGGTTCTAGAGCGCAAAGGACAGAGAGACAGCCGCACTCCGGGGGATTACATCAACGAGTTCGTCGAAGCCTTCTTCTACGATGATCAGAAGATATACAACATCGAGATGAGTGAGGACATTCTGGTTCTCCTGGAAGATATGAAGGAAGAGCTGCCAGAAAAACAGTGGGCCAATGTCATCCGTAAGGCTGTCAACAAAACTAAAGTGAAGGCGCGTGACGAAGCCGTCGATCAACTTGCCGATCTGGGCGAGATTTCAATGGACGGCTGAATACCGCAGCCCGCATAGTGTTGTGGCCAATTGAACAGACTCCTTCAAATTGATTGATCTGGAGATCTGGTCAATCGGGAAATAACTCATCCGGCCGTCGCTCCGGTATGGATTGCGGTGCCTTTTTTGACGACGCATAGTCTTCGCTCTGGAACAAAGCGCAGTAACAATGACCGAACTCGTCAATGTCCGCGGCGGCATATTCACAGGGACAGATGATGTCTCTGTCCTTTTCCCTTATTCCCCAACCCTCCCGGCAGGGACAGAGATAGTACCCGTTGTTCTCTTTGGTCTGTGTTAATCCCGCGATAAGTGTCTCCAGGAAAGCTTGATCTGACTGGAGAATCCACCCTCGGGATACTGCGACCTTTTGGACGAAGTCTCGAGTTTTGGAACTCATACTCTATGACCCTCGGGTCTCACCTCTTCATCCCAGTGTGCCTTGATGAAACCGATCAGAAACTGTTTGTCATCAATGATTAGTGAGGGGAAGGTGGGCCGACGGCCGAATTTAGTCTTGAACTCTTCTTTTATCTCGGCTTTTTCTTCGGGTTTCAACAAATCCAGTTCGAGATATCGATAGGCAAGGCCGCGGTCTTCAAGATACTTACGTGCGCTCTTACAAAACCCGCAGCTCGAGAGAGCGAGCAGCGTGAGGCTCTCAGGCTCACCGGTCCCTGGTGTTATATTCCATGTGTGCTTATCAAACATCATCTTCGCCTCCCTCTCTATTGTGGCAAGAGGAGGCGCTTCCGCCTAGAGTGCCCAAAACCTTGCCGGAACTTTGAAGCAAATCCGCCGATTCGGCAGTTATAAGAAGTACCCCACATAAA
>JARGFR010000129.1 GCA_029210985.1 Spirochaetaceae bacterium
GAATCGAAGCGGCCCGGCCCCCTTCGAGAGCCGACGCCTCCCGAAGATTTTCCACGGGCACCAGGAAACGTGAGACTCCGTTTGCCAAAGCGGCTGCGGCGGCGGGAAGCACACCCTTGACCGGACGCAGGGTACCGTCAAGCATGAGCTCACCGGCACAAAGGATCGAATTTAAGCCGGTGTCCCGGATCTGACCGGACGCCCTCAGTATCCCGACAGCGATCGGAAGGTCGTAGGCAGCTCCTTCTTTCTTCAGATCGGCGGGAGAGAGATTGACCAGAATCCGATCCAAAGGAAAATTGAATCCGCTTCGCTTCAGGGCTACCCGAACACGATCCCGGGATTCTCTGACGGCGCCGTCGGGAAGACCGACGATATCCAATCCCGGAATACCTCGGCGGATATCCACTTCAACCGAAACCAGACATCCCGAGAAGCCTGATGCCGCATACGCGTAGATTTTCATGAGAGCCCCGGTAGGCATAACCACCGGGAATCAACATTTGCTTGAGATGACTCTAGAACAGCAATCTTTGAGCGGCGACCAATTCATCACATCGCTCGTTCCATCGGTTTCCCGAATGTCCCTTCACCCAGTACCATTTCACATCCATACCCGTATCAAGTTCGCGCAAGGTGAGCCAGAGATCTTTATTTTTAACCGGTTTGCCCGCCGCGGTCTTCCACCCCTTGGCAATCCAGCCATTCATCCACTGGCCGATTCCTTTCTGGACGTATTGAGAATCCGTATGGATTTCCACCGGCGTATTGCCCCCGTATCGAAGAGATACAAGTTTCAGCGCTTCGATGACCGCTGTCAGCTCCATACGATTGTTTGTCGTTGAGGGATCGCCGCCGGAGAGCTCCATCGGATTGTCTTCATCAACAAGCACGACCGCCGCCCAGCCGCCCGGTCCGGGATTGCCCGTGCACCCGCCGTCAGTAAAAATCTTCATGCGCTGCTTCATTTTCTTCCTCTTGCTGTAGAATGACCGGCATGACAGTAACCGAGCTGCTCGACGAATACAACCTCAGCATGGACGACGTCCGATGGTCCTTGGCAAACAAAATGGCCGAATCCATCGCCCATTCCATAAAAACCAAAGGCACCGATGCCGTTTCACTCCTGATATGGTCGGGAACCATCGGTGATGCGCTTTACGACATGGAAGAGCGTTGGCTGAGAGACCGAGACGACCGCCTGGCCAGGTCCATTCTTGACGAAGGTCATCTCAGGGACGAACTCTCCGGGATGGTTCTGGACAAGGCCAAACGATACTGAGTCGACGGAGTATCAGCCGCCGACGGCTTTAATCCGTACGTTAACCCAATTCTCGATTCCGCTGAACAGTCCGTCCAGCTCCCCTTCGGCCGCTCCGGGGTTCGATCCCTTTTCTGATCGGCAGGATGCATAGAATTTCACCTTAGGTTCGGTACCGGAGGGACGTGCGGTAACCAGACTGCCGTCGGCCAGAACGAACTGAAGAACATCTGAACTTGGAAGCATGATATCTTTTACGACCGAACCGTCTGCAATCTTCGTCGTCGTCCCGTTGCGGAAATCTCTCATCGCCTCAATCGAGACGGAAGCGATTTCCTTAGGCGGATCTTCTCTCAGGGAATCCATCAGAGAGGCCATGATATCCTGTCCCTTCTGCCCTTCGAAATCCCGGCTGATGAGGATTTCTTTCCAGAAACCAAACTTTGCCCAGAGTTCACGGAGATGATCCATGACTGATTTCCCGCGGTTCCTGTTCCACAGTGCCATTTCGGCAGTCATAGATGCCGCGGAAACCGCATCTTTGTCTCTCACGGCGGTTCCGACGAGGAAACCGTAGCTTTCTTCGCCGCCGAATACGTAAGAATAGGTATTATCCGCTTCGAATTGCCGAATCTTCTCACCGATATATTTGAATCCGGTCAGGACACGGAAACATGTGGCGCCGTAGGATTCGGCGATACGATTCTGAATTTCCGATGTCACAATCGTATTGACGAACGCCGGATTGGCCGGAAGCCGGCCCTGGGATTTCCTTGTTCGGAAAATGTAATCGGCAAGCATGGAACCGAGCTGATTGCCGGAAATCAATTTCCATTCTCCGCTGTCAGGCACGGCGATACCAAGCCTGTCGGCGTCGGGATCCGTCGCCATCACGAGATCGGCTTCCTGGTCTTTTGCCAAGTCCAAGGCCATCTTGAGTGCCGGAGCCATTTCGGGATTGGGAAATGAAATCGTCGGGAAATTCCCGTCGGGCTCACGCTGTTCCGGAACCGTCACAACGTCAATTCCCAAGCGGCCCAATACGGTCTCCACAGGAACCAGACCGGTTCCGTGCAAGGGTGTGAAAACCACCTTGAGATTTTTGCCTTCGGCCTTCACGAGATCGGGATTCAGAGATTGACCCACAACCATATCATGGTAGGGTTCATCAACTTCCCGATCGACCGAGATGATGAGGCCGGCTTTATCGGCTTCCTTTCTGTCCATGGCGGGTACGTCGCCGGTGATGTTCCTCACCTCCCCGATAATGCCTTTATCGTGAGGGGGTACAACCTGAGCGCCATCGGACCAGAACACCTTATAGCCGTTGTAAGCCGCCGGATTGTGACTGGCCGTCACCATGATGCCGGCGCATGCACCGAATTGTCTGACAGCGAAGGATAATTCCGGCGTGGGGCGAAGAGATGTGAACAGCCAGGTCCGGATATGATTGGCCGCCATCACCCGAGCGGCTTCCTCGGCGAACAGATCGGAGAACCGTCGGCTGTCGTAAGCAATAACCACACCTCTTTCAGACTCGGCGACATGGGATAATATGTAGTTGGCCAAGCCCTGTGTGGCTTTACGGATGACATAGGTGTTCATCCGATTGTCGCCGCCGCCGATGAGTCCTCTCAGTCCGCCGGTACCGAAGTCCAGTTCTCTCCAGAACCTGTCCGACAGCTGTTCCCAATCCTCAGCCTTGAGCAGTTCGGTCACTTCATCCCTGAAAATCTGATTTTCCTCATGCTTCAGGTACGTTTCCGCTTTGGTCCGAATTTCTTCATTCGTCATCGTTCACTTCCTTTTTTTCAACCAAATACCGGTGCAAATCCGCCGGTGCTGTAAAATTGGTCCGCGAACCGGCGAGAACCAATTCCTCGACAGATCCGTAACCCCATCCAGCACCGATGAAATCCACGTTTGCGCGTAATGACGTTTCCACGTCCACTGTGGAATCCCCTACCATCAGTATAGAGGAACTTGGAGCTTCCGCCATATAAGCCATCAGCGCCGAGGGATCCGGTTTGGGGGGAAAGGCGACGGATCTGCCGATAACACGATCGACGGGGCAGCCATTTAAAAGGCCGGAGACGATCAGGGATGCGATATGCTGATCCTTATTTGTGTACACAACAGTTCTGATGTTCATCTCCACGAGGGTATCCATCAATTCCACAATCCCCGGATATAATCGACTCCGGCTTATGGGATCTGAGATATAAGCCTGCTGAATCCTTGAAAGAATCCGATTGAATTCCTCCATTGCCAAGGGCTCGGGAAGAGCCAATTCCAATGTTCGGGACAACCCCCAGCCCACGAATTTTCTGTAGACTTTTGTTGGATGGACCGGATAGCCTTCTTGTTCCAAAACGCTGTTGAATGACGCGGCGATATCCGGCAATGTGTCGACCAGTGTTCCGTCCAGGTCGAATACGACGGTTTGGTAAGTCATAATGAGTTTTAAGTGTACCGGCGAATCGAACCATGGAGCAAGATAACGTTTTGGTTATAGGATCATTCCGGTATGCGTGTGCTGTTTATCGAAACATTTTACGGCGGATCTCATAAAACTTTCGCGGATCAGTATGCCGAAGCCTCTCGAAATGAAATTCATCTCATAACCCTGCCCCCGCGATTCTGGAAATGGCGGCAGGCAGGCTCGGCCATGCGTCTTTCACAACTCATCCCCCCGAAAGCCGATACACTTTTTGATGTCGTCATCGCCGGCGGGATGTTGGACCTGGCGCATCTGAAGGTTTTGCGGCCCGATTTACCGCCGGTCCTGCTTTATCTGCACGAAAACCAATTCGATTATCCTCTGGGGCCTGGGGAAAAAATTGATTTCCGATACGGTCTGGTTGATGTTATGAACATCCTGGCCTCAGACAAAGCCGCGTTCAATTCATCGTACAATCGAAACAGTCTGATGACGGAATGCGGCAAACTTTTCAAGCGTCTTCCGGATGCGATACCGAGTGATGTTCCTGCAAAGCTGGAGGAAAAATCCACGGTCCTCTACCCCGGTATTGCCCCGATGACCGGCACACAGGATCGAAACGCAAGACGTCAAGAAAGGAAGATTCCACTGGTTATCTGGAATCATCGCCATGAGCATGACAAGAATCCCGAAGCGGCTTTCGATGCTCTTATTCGTCTTGCCCGGCGGTCGGTTCGGTTTGAGCTGGCCATTCTCGGTGAGAACTTCAGCAATGAACCGGAGGCCTTCAATCGTGCAAGGAGACATCTGAGCAAGCAAATTGTTTTCGACGGATACCCGGAGAGAATCCGATACAACGAATGGCTGTATAAAGGCAGTGTCGTCATCAGCACCGCGATGCAGGAAAACTTCGGGCTATCCGTGATTGAAGCCGCCGCTGCAGGGTGCTGGCCCCTCATGCCGCGGCGACTCGCCTATCCTGAAGTGATGCCCCAATGGGTGTCCGGTGCCTGTTTCTGGGACGATGGGCCGTCCCTGGACGCAAAATTGGAGAAAGTACTCCGCTTATCGGACTCGGAGAGGCGGAAACTGACGTCGCCTTTGAGCTCGTGGATGAAAACCTATGAATGGACCGTTCGGGCTCCTCTCATCGACGACGTCCTGGAACGTCTCTCCTAGGGAAGTTTTTTAGCCTTCAGTCTTTCCATAGCCCAGCGCGTGTATCTCCGGACTTTTCTATCCGGATCCTTTTCCAACGATTTCAGGATACCTTCTCCTTCCGGTGTCGCCAAGGATTCAAGAGCCTTGGTCACCTTGATCCGGACATCCCTGTCGGGATCCCTGGCCGCCAGAACGATACCCCTGTATGCCGATTCTGTCGCGATTTCGGCCAGCAGTTCGGCCGCGTCACGCCGGATATTCGGCTTCCGATGATTCAGCCGCCTGATGAGTAACTCAACAAAGCCGGTTCGGGTGAGAATGTCGGCCAGAAAGGGCTTGAGTGAAGGGATATCTTCTCTGAGGAGCTCAACCAGAGACTCTTCCCCGGATTCACCCATTTTGATGAATACTCCCGAAATGCGATCCCGTAGAATTGCCTCGGAATCTTTGAAGTGCTCCACCAGGGCCGCGACGGATTTCTTATCCGTTTTCGCCGCCATTGCACTCACCAATTCTTCACGAAGGTTTTCACCGGAGTCCAAAAACCTCACTAAAGCATCGACGGACTCTTTGGAATCACTGACCGACAGCCCTTCCAGGGCCGCAGTACGAACCACTTCCGATTCGTTCTCATCCCTCAGAAGAGTCTCCAGACTCTCGAGGAATTTTTCCGTCGCCTTCATACCTGCGATTCTGGCCGCTTCAAGGCGCACACGCTCCACAGGATCTCTGAGGAGGTTCAAGGCCGTAGTGGTGGCTTTCAGCTCCCCGGCATCCATCAGCGCTCTGATGCAGGCGATTCGAACATCCGGATCGGCGTCGTTCAGGCCTTCCCTGATGTCCTTACCGAAGGAGCTGATTCCCGTTGTCGGAAGACAGGATATGAGAGCCGCCCGAATCCCCGCATCGGGGGACGCCAGAATAAACTCGGCTCTCTTTTCAAGGGCTTTCTTATTCATCGCAGCCAGATTCTGGGCGAAAGCCCTGGCCTGATTCATCGGCAGGATGGGAAGATTCTCAAGAATAGTCTGAAGGGTGTGATCTAGATGCCATCCCCCGAGACAGTTGAGCGCCCTCAGTCTGACAGCATGGGAATATCGTGAACGGTCGGATTCTAAAATATCCAGAACCGGCCCAAGGAACATGGGCGCAGGGAGTCGAGTCATGATGGAGACGAACGCTTCATCCGCCGTGAAATCAGCGTCAACTAAAAACTCCAGGAGAACGTCCCGGAATACGTGGGCTTCTTTGACAGGGAGAAGCGGCAGTATGAAACCCAGGACATCGTCGTCCCGTTTTCGGTTTCTCAGCTCGTCGCGTACAAGACTACGAGCTTTTTCATTTCCCTTGGCACAGGCCAAATGAACAGCGGTGCGATACAGTTCTTCTTCATCTGCTTCTCGGATCGGATCAGATCGGTTAAAAGCCTTTTCCGCCAATGGCGAGATGAGTGCCGAACTGCCGCCTTCGTTCAGCAGTCTTGCTCCGAGCAGAAGAACGTCGACGGAATCCGAAATCTTCAATTTACTCAGAAAATCGGTAACCCCGACCGAAACGGCACTGGAAAGCAGATTCAGACGCCGTTCCCAATCCTCACGATCTCCTCGATTTGCCTCGGAAAACAGCCTGCCCAGCGCTCCTGACTTCTCAAGGAAACGCGCGGCGGCAAGCCTGGCTTCCACAGCCTCTTCCTTGAGGGCCGTGATAGCCACGTTCTCGTCTTCCTTCGAATCTGATTTCAAAAGTTCCAGAACATGGACGGACTGCAGGGCATCCATTCCAGACGGATCGAGTTTCCATCGGTCGGGGAATGTGGATTGTATGCGGGCCCGTGCTGCTTGTCTCACCTCCGGAACCGGATCATCCAGAACCATACCCATCAACGCGCCGAACAGCTCATCAAGATCCTCGGTAGACATTTCTTTGGCGACGGTTCGCCGAATAAGAGGATGAGGGTCGGTGAACGATTCCTTCACCAATCTCATCGACTTCGGATCGTCATCGGCGAGCAGGACACGAAGCGCAAAGAACCTCACAGGCCACTCGGGATCACCCGAAAGATCCCTCACCTCTTCAAAACATACCGACAAGAGTTTTCTGGCCTTGATTCCGTTAAAATCCCGCCCTTTCGCTGATAAAGCCATCTTTCTCACCCAGATAATATCCAGGTTTTCTTTCATCCAGTTTCTGAAAACCTGGGCAATGGTTTCTCGGGATAAAGACAACATGAAAACAGGGAACAAACCGTCTTCCGGAACCAGTTTCAAAATTCTTTTGGCATCATCGGCCTTTTTTCGTCGTTGAAGCCGGCGTACCAGATGATCGGCAATGCCGAAAAATGTAATGACATCTTCACCTTTCCGTCTGATAAGTGATTCCACCAGCGAAGGCCGCGAAAGGAGTTTCGCCGTTATGAGGGGATCGGCTTGACCCAGATCCATCTTTCTCAAGGCGGTTTTTATCAGGCGTCTCCGGCCGATCAGCACAGCCGCCAGGATGACCAGGACAATAAGGCCGCCGCCGGCTCCCAGCCAGAGGGGTTTGGGTATTTGATTGACGATTGCCATTCCGCGGGAGATCAGTTCGTTCATCAGTTAATTCCTTTCACGTTGAATATAACCAGGGGCTTTTCTTTGCCTTTCACCTTGACTGGTTTGCGTTCCTCGAGCTTGAAATGATCTCCCAGGAGATCACGCGTGGATTGTGTGATAATAATTTCCTCAGCTGTGGCGACGCTCTCCAGCCTGGCCGCTGTATTCACCGTATCACCGAGAACGGTGTAGTCCATTCGGCGGCTGGAACCGACATTCCCGGCGACCAGAGGCCCTGAGGCCATGCCTATCGATATTTTCAGTTTCTCGGCGTCACCTCGGAAGAAGGTTCGATCTTTTGAACGGACCAACTCATGAATCATAAGAGCCGACTTGACCGCAAGTATGGCGTCTTCTTCGTCAGTTTTCATCGGTACTCCCCAGGCGGCCATAATGCAGTCACCGATAAATTTGTCGATGTACCCATGATTATCGATCACCAGCTCCACCGCTTCGTTAAAGAAACCGTTGAGCACATCAATGATATAGGCCGGATCCTTACCCTCGGAAAAAGCGGTGTAGCCCGTAATGTCCGCAAAAAAGACGGTGGCCGTCTTCTTATCACCACCGGGTCTGACCAGGTCCGGGTTCTCCATAATGTTCTTGACCAAGTCCATGGAGAGGTAGCGGGAGAACATATCCTTGATGTGGCGACGCTCTTCCACCGCGACATCCGCCTGAGCCTTGAGGTCTCTCTCACGAGTTTGATCCGTGAAGAGCAGGGTAATTCCATCACATCTGCCGCCGCTTCCCTGGAGAGGTGCGACGTTGAGTGCGTAATCCATTTCATCGCCGGAGGGTTTCTTGAAAATGCCTTCCAAGCCGGCATATTCACGCTGGTCGCTCCGTGCTTTTCCAATGGTGTTGAGCATCTTCTTCCCCAGACCCTTTCCAAACCGATCGGTGAACTCAATGCCCATATCCTGTTCCTGCAGTTCGAAAGCCTCTGCGGCAGCATCGTTGAAATACCGGATATTGCCCTCTTTATCCGTGGTCACCAGCAGATTGGTCATGGAACGGAATATCGACTCCTGATAACGTTCCAAAGCCTCGATTTTTGCCAGATATTCCCGGAGTTCCTTCAGCAGCCGGGCGTTTTCCAGAAGACCACCGGCCAGCCGAGTTAGTGAATCCAGATAGCGGAACCGTTCATTTCCATAGTGCCGTTCTTCCCGACTGTTCAGAAACAAGGCCCCGACCCGCCGGCGTCCCGTCTTCACGGGAAGCACAATGCCGCTTTTCATACCGCCTTCGAGAAAAAGTTCATCAAAGGGACTGCCGTTTCGTTCGGAAAGAACCACAGCTTCGCCGCATTCTTCCACAAAATCCATCAGTTCGGTACCTTCGGCTATCTGATTAGGCACATCTCTTAAACCTCGCCGATAGATCATGCGCATGGGTCCGGTGGAAGAATCCGGGTTGTCATAGACATACAGACAGGCCAGATCGGAACGGGAATGATCGGCAGATTGTTCTACGAGAACCGAGACAAGACTTAGAAAGTCGGATTCTGACGAAAGACGGCTGCTGGCCCGCACCAGCTCATCGAGGACCGATTGTCGTTCCATAACAACTATTATAGGGGTTGATGAGGCGGAATTGAAACTTGGTCTGTCGGGATTGGATAAGAAACAGGTTATTTCAGAATCGGCGAACAGCTAAACGGCGGCGGAGGGAGATGTATTCTCGGCAAATTTAAACAATCCTGTCACCGCCGTCCAAGGATGCCCCAGGTCGTCAATGACCGTCAAATGTCGGCCTTCATCGGTCACTTTCATAACAGGGTAGATCTTTCCAGGTGTTAATCGTTCCCGGGCGTCAAGATAAGGGTTTTCCAATTCCTCGAAAAGCGACCGGCTTTCATTCTCCCGTACACGGTCAACGAAGTCATCCTTGAGAGTCACATAGAAATGAACCGAATTTCTGGAATCCATCATATATAGTCTTTCAATTCTCTGATCGCCGGAAATGCCTTAAGTTTGGTAATCGCCTTTTCCTGTATCTGTCGGACCCTTTCCCGGGTAATACCCAGCATCTTTCCGGTTTCCTCAAGGGTCAGCGGACCTTCCCCGGAAAGTCCGTATCGAAGCTGAATAATGCGCTTCTCACGCTCGTTAAGCTGATTCAATACTTCTCCGAGGGTATCCTGGAGGCTGGAATTGAAAACGGATTCTATCGGTTCGAGGGAGGTTTCATCTTTGATGAGCTCCGAGAGGCGGGTGACATGGTCGTCATCCACGGTGGTGTCCAGGCTTGCAGTCTCCTGGGAAAGTTGAATGATATCTTTAATCTTGGCTTCGGTCATGTTCATATATTCGGCCAATTCTTTTTCAGTGGGATCCCGTCCAAGATCCTGAGTGAGCTGCTTCGAGACATAGAACGTCTTTTTTATCGTATTCAGCATGTGGATCGGGATT
>JARGFR010000012.1 GCA_029210985.1 Spirochaetaceae bacterium
TCTCATCCAGATCGGATACCGGCTTCTCCTTCTTGAGGTTTTCAATATTGCTTCTGATTATCGGTACCAGCAGCTTGCCGCATTTATGGCCGAAAAGACTCCAGAGCCACGTAACAGCTTTTCTGACGGCTTGAGAATAGACCACCGGACGTCCCCCTCCATACCGTTTTTTCTTGCCGGCTTGATAAATCAGCATGTTCTTTCCCGTACCGGTCACTATCCGTTTTCCATAACTTCGGAGAAGCGTTGCCGCATACGAACGGTTATATCCGGTGGCTCGGACAAAGCCTGTCAAAATCACACTTTTCTCCTTCCGGCTGGCCTGTCGGTAACGCCTGCCTTCCTGGTGCGTCAGTTCCCGTCTTGCACTCATCGATATCCCCATAACCCGACCTCCTAATAAGAAGGTCGTTCAAATAGATTTTAGTTATGAGGCAATGCGATATGTCGACATCGTCAACCAGACAGGCTATACAATCAATTACATTTACGTCAGCCATGAGAACCATGACACCTGGGGCGACGAAATGCTTGGCGACAGCAGTGTTCTGCCGGACGGTGAGACATATCGTGCCTATCTGACGGGCCAGCCTTCATCCATCTTCGACATCATGGTAGAGGACGAGGACGGAGACACCTATACATTCCTGGGCATCGACGTGGAACTCGACGACTTTGTGGTGACCCTCGATAATTTGGATTCCACCGCCGCAGCCTCGGTGGGAGAAACCACAGTCAACGGCCCCAGCGGCGACTTCGACGGCTATGTCGATGTCACCAATGACACCGGATTCACCATGTACTACCTCTACATCAAGCAGAATACCAAAACCTGGGGCCCCGACCTCCTGGGAAACAAGGTTCTGGAGGATGGAGACATGTTCACCATCTACCTGAACAACTATCCCGGAAGCACCTTTGACATCCGTCTGGAAGATGAGGATGGCGACACATACAGCTTCCCGGGAGTCGACGCTGAAATCGAAGACGTCTACATTACCCTGGACAATCTGGACTGACCGGCCGTTCAGCGAATTGAGCCGACGCGGACGGGAAACACGGTCTGATAAACCACCCCGCCGCGTCTAATCTACTTACACTTACTCCAGCCGCAGGCCGGGCATGTGGCGCATCCTTCCCGGAAGATCAATCCGGTTTCACATTCTGGACACCGCTTCTCTCCGGCTATCACTTCGTCACCGTCATGGATATATGATTTGAGAACTCTTCCCACTACCCGCTCAAAGTCCGTAAACTGCGTGTCTTTCTGCAGCTGTTTGATGATGAACTGCAGTGGTGTTCCGTGACGCAGCGCCATGGATACAAACCTGGCCAATGATGCGTTGGGCGTGTCGTACACCTTTGTAAAATCTTCCAGGACGATTCTAGGATTCTTATCCCCCAGGACCAGATCATACCGTCCTTTCCCGACTTTCCGAACAACGCCTTTTTGGTAGCCGTTGATATAGACATCTTCATCATCCGGCACGTCGATCCAGAAAACTTCATAGAGGCTGCCGTTAAAGTGTCCGGTAATGACGATATATTGCTTCCCCTTCACTTTAACTCTGTGAATTTCGCATGGAAGCTCTGTAGGCCGATCCGGCGCCGCCCCCCGGGAGATGGTTTCCCCGGAACTCTTGTCGGAGTACTCAAGAATGCCCTTCATGCTCCCTTCGGGATTGAATGTCGTAAAACCTTTGAGCCCTTTCTTATAGGCGTAGAGGAAGAGGTCTTTATACTGTTCGAATGTCGTTCCCGGCGGGAGATTCAAGGTTTTGGAGATGGAGTGGTCGATGTTATCCTGTATCGCGGCCTGTAGATCGATGGATGCGTACGGGTCGATATCCGCAGCTGTCACCATCCACTCAGGCGCCTCTTCCTCGCCGGTTGCTTCTTTCCAAGCCAGCCAAGCGGCGTCGTACACAGTTTCCGTCTTCACTTCATCGCCCCGTCCTGTTCTGATGTTCCGTTCGTATTGGAGGGCAAATGCGGGCTCGATTCCGCTGGAACAATTCTGGCCAACGGACAAACTGATCGTACCCGTCGGGGCTACGGTGTTCATTTGGATGTTTCGCAGGCCATTCTCGGCTATACCGGAACGAATGTCGTCAGGCAGTTTTTTCACAAAGGCGGCGTCAAGAATCTTGTCCGATTCAAACGAGGGAAACGCGCCCTTTTCTTTGGCGAGATTCGAAGATGCACGATAGCTGGCATCCCGGAGAGTCCGAGACATCTGTGAGGCGAACTTGATGGATTCCGGCGAACCGTATTTAATCCTGAGCATACTCATGGCCGAACCCAAAGCGGTGAAACCCAAACCGATTCGCCGCCATTGTTTGGAAAAAGTCTCGATTTTATCCAGGGGATATTCGGTGACGTCCAGAACGTTGTCAAGAAATCGAATACCCAACCCAACCGATTCGGCGAAAGCGTCGTAATCGAATCGCGAATCCTCAGAGAAGGGATTCTCCACAAAGGCCGACAGGTTCATGGCGGCCAGGCAGCAAAGGGAATACGCCGGCATCACAAGCTCGCCGCAGGGATTCACCCGATCCATTTTGAACGCCCAGGATCCGTTATTGTATCTCTGAACCGTATCTGCGTTGAAGATGCCGGGTTCGTTGTGGATAAATGCATTCTTCGCCAGCTTGCCGTACAGATCTCTCGCCCGGACCGTTTTGTAAACTTTGTCGTTGAAAACCAGGTCGAAATCTCCGTCTGTCTCCACCGCCTTGATGAACTCATCGCTGATCTTCACCGATATATTGAATTGGGTCAGCTCCTTGTTTTTATCACCCTGCTTAACAGTAATGAACTCCTCAACATCGGGATGGGCGATATCGAGGAGCGCGATATGAGCACTTCGTCTCTGACCGCCGGTCATGATGGTTTTGGCACTTTGATCGAAAATTCGAAGGAAACTCACAACTCCCGAGGATTCGCCGCCCCGGGATAGGGTGTCGCCTTTGGGCCGGAGTTTTGAAATGTCAAAACCAACACCGCCGCCCATCTTGCTGATGATCGCATCTTCAGCCAGAGATTCATAAATGGCTTCCAGGGAATCCTCGACATCGATGGTAAAGCAGTTGTTGTAATTCTTCATCGGGCTGTACGGACGGGCATTGGCCAGGATACGGCCGGCGGGTATAAAACGTCCCGAAGCAATTTCACCATAGAACTTCTCGGCATACTCGCTGCGCACCGTCTCAGGTTCGGGTGAGGCAATCTCCGCTGCGACGGCACGGAACACCTCTTCGGGCGATTTCTCTCCATGAAGCATATATTTTCTTATGAAAATCTCTTTGCAGATAGGCTGCTTGAATGTGAACGTGTTTTTTATCGATACGGCCATTGTCCCCCCCAGGTATGGTCTGAAGCTTTACAAGCCGATACTGAACGGCTCGGAAGATCATTGTGCCTTTTTGTCGTCATCCTGACAAGTCGAAATATCACCATTTACACCACATATTGTGTCTCAACTACTCTGATTATCGGTATTAACACCATTGAGATAAGTACTTTTTTGATGTCGTTCGAAAAAAACCTACGTTCTTTAACTTTGAAAACACCCCTCAGAGGTGCTAAACTGTAAGAGCTTGGAGGATGGACTGTTGATTGAAAAAAACAAGATGATAATCGCGGTATTTCTTCTATTCCTGTCCGGAATCGCTTGGGCCGCCGATACCGACGCCTTCTTCGTTGTCACCAACGATACGGGTTTTGTTCTCTCTTCCCTCCATTTCAGTCCTGTGAATTCCGAAGATTGGAGCGACGATTTACTTAACGGCAATCCACTCCTGGCGGGCGAATCAATACGTATTCCACTGGTTGAACTCAAGGGCTCCATCATCAATATTCGGGTAAAAGATGATGAAGGAGACACATATACGGTGTACTCCATCGATGTAAAAAGTGAGGATATCACCATCTCCCTCACCGATATCGATCCGGATTAAATAGACCGATCACACAGTTTTTCACCTGACAGCCGAGAATTATTCCCCTTTCATGAACTAGGATAAACGTAAGGAGTCATCATGAATGCGACAATCTCCGGCGGACCTGCGTTCGCCCACGTCCATGTCGACCTTGAAGCCGGCGAACAGGTGACCGCGGAAAGCGGAGCCATGCAGTCCATGTCGGCCGATCTCGATCTCAAGGCACATTTCAACGGAGGCTTTTTCTCAGCCCTGGGCAAGAAATTGTTCGGTGGAGAAAGTCTTTTAGCGGCAAGTTATGTCAACAACACCGCCGAGTCCCGCAGAGTCACACTGGCTCAGAACGTTCCTGGAGAAATACGGGCTGTCCAGCTGTCGGAAGGTGATACTCTCTGCATGCAGCGCGGCGCTTGGCTCGCTTCCTACGGGAACGTCAAGGTGAAGACCGTCTGGGCGGGATTTGTTTCGTGGTTTGTCGGCGAAGGATTGGTCAAACTGCAGGCGGTTGGTGCACCGGGAGGCGGGACCGTCTGGTATGGAGCCTACGGCGGTATTATTGAGCGTGAAGTCAAAGGTGAGCTGTATGTGGACAACGGTTTCCTTGTTGCATATGAGCCTGGATTGAAACTCAAGGTTGCGCTGCCCGGCGGACTGTTCGCATCCATATTCGGCGGGGAAGGAATTGTCACCAAAGTCGTGGGCGAGGGCAGGATCTGGATCCAAACCCGGAGTATCACCGGCTTGGCGGCCTGGCTGAATCCCAAATTCAAGTAGGAGGATCAATTATGAAAATCGAAATCGTCCAGAGACCGGCATCCTCCGCCGCCCGTGTCGCCCTTGACGCAGGTGAGCACATGACTGCCGAGGGCGGCTCCATGATCGCCATGAGCGGCGATATGGAGATTAACACCACCACCCATAAGAAAGAAGGCGGTGGAGTTCTTAAAGGCCTTGCCCGGACGCTTGGTGGTGAGGGACTTTTTATGAATCATTTTACAGCAGGCCCCGACGGCGGGGAGGTTATCTTATCCACAGCGCTGACCGGTGATATGGAAGCACTGGAACTTGACGGATCGACACCGTTGATGGTTCAGAGGGGTTCTTTCGTTGCCCATGAATCCTCTGTGGACATGTCCATCAGTTGGCAGGGATTGAAGAACGTCTTCTCGGGAGAGAACATGATCTGGCTGAAGATGAACGGCTCGGGATCTCTCATCATCAATGCCTTCGGAGCCCTCTATCCGGTGGACGTCGATGGTGAGTACATCGTCGATACCGGGAACATTGCCGCCTTTGAAGACAGTCTCACATATAAAATTTCCAAGGCCGGCAAGAGCTTCATCGCATCAATGCTCGGCGGCGAAGGTCTGGTCTGCCGATTTTCGGGAAAGGGCCGCGTTTGGTGCCAGACTCATGCCGACCGCAATTTCGGCGCCAGCCTCAAACCTCACCTCAGACCGAAGAAAAAGTAGGAGACCGACATGGATACAACGAAAACCGACTATCCCTTCACTGTTGAGGCATCCCCGGATTACGCATTTCTCAACGTCACCATTCCCGGAGGCAAGACCCTTCGGGTTGAAGCGGAGGCCATGGCCGCAATGGATACCTCCATTACGATGAAGACAAAGATGAAGGGCGGATTCAAACGTATGCTCAGCGGAGAGAAACTCTTCATCAATGATTACACCGCCGGTGTTGAGGATGCCTACATTGGGTTGGCTCCGGCCACACCCGGCGATATCGCCCATCTTTACCTCGAAAACGAGACCGTATTCGTCCAGAACGGATCTTTTCTCGCATCAGGACCGGAAATTCAGTCCGGCATTGAGTTCCAAGGATTCAAGGGTTTCTTCTCCGGCGAAAAACTCTTTATGATCCGCAATTCGGGTACCGGTGATTTATGGTTCAATACTTACGGCGGTCTGATTGAAATTGACGTCAAGGATCGATATGTCGTGGATACAGGATATATCGTCGCCTTCACCGATAGTCTCACATACGACGTGCGTCCGGTGGGAGGCATGAAATCTTTCTTTTTCTCCAAGGAAGGATTAGTCTGCCGATTCTCCGGTGAGGGGAAAGTGTGGATACAAACCCGCCTCGCACCGGCCTTTGTCAAGTGGGCCGATGCCTTCCGGAAAGTCGAAAGCAAGAAGACCTGAAGCGATAAAGAGGCAGCGGTTCTGTCCCGGACCGCTATGCCATTTCTCAATTGCCATTGCCCGATGTATAATTGATACAGAACCCTTGAGGAGTGCCTATGTCTCTGAATCCTGTAATCGAAACGCTGGGTCGCCGTATCCGTCTTGCTCTCATCGGCGGCGGCCCGGGATCGTTCATCGGCCGTATGCATCGCACTGCCGCCCGCCTGGACGGCCGCTACGACATTGTTGCCGGTGTGCTGTCGTCCAATCCTGAAAAATCCCGCCAGGCCGGAATCGAATTGGGAATACCCGCCGACAGAGCCTATCCCGATGTTCAGGCAATGCTCGCCGCCGAAAGCGCCCGAAAGGACGGAGTCGATGCGGTGGCCATCATGACGCCGAATAATTCCCATCATCCTTATGCCGTAGCCGCCATGAACGCCGGCTTTCATGTTATCTGCGATAAACCCATCACGAACACCGTCGCCGACGCTCAGGATATCGTCGAAACGGCAAAAAAAACCGGCAAAATTTTCTGTCTGACCCACAACTACTCGGGCTATCCTTTGGTTCGCCAGGCCAGGGCCATGGTGGAAGCCGGTGAAATCGGCGACATACGCCTTGTCCAAGTCGAGTATGTTCAAGGCGGCAAGGCTGATGAGACCAAGAAGGACGATCCCACCGCCCATCGAGGATGGAAATACGACCCGGCCATCAGCGGTCCCTCTTTGGTTCTCGGCGATATCGGAACCCACGCTCATCAGCTCATGCGCTTCATCACAGGCAAGGAAATCGCCGAGCTATCCGCCGAAGTCGGATCCATCGTTCCCGGACGCATCGTCCACGACTTCACCGGTGCACTGCTGCACCTGGAAGGCGGCGGAAGGGGGGTGCTTTGGGTGACCCAAGCTGCGGCGGGCATGGAAAACAGCCTGAAGATCCGTGTATCGGGCAATAAGGGCAGCCTGGAATGGTGGCAGGAAGTACCGCAGCGCCTCAATTACATGCCCTTAGGTTCCCCGGCGCAGGTGCGGACTCAGAACGGACCCGGCACTCATCCGGCATCCCGGAGAGTCTGCCGAGTTGTGGCGGGACATCCGGAGGGATTTCCTGAGGGTTTCGCCACGATTTATTCGGATGCGGCCGAGGCCATCGCCGCAAAGATCAAGGGAATTGAACCCGACCCCCTGGCCACATGGTTTCCCACCGCTGAAGACGGTTTGGCAGGGATCCGGTTCATCCAGGCCTGTGTAACATCGTCAAACAATGGCGGCGCCTGGACGGCACTGCGGGAACTCTGACGATTTTATGAGATCAATGCCGTCGCCTTGATTTCCACCAGAACATCTTTAGGCAGGCGGGCAACTTCCATGGCCGCCCTGGCGGGAAACGGCTCGTCGAAGAATGTTGCATACACGCTGTTCATCGCGGCAAAATCTTCCATGTCGTTGAGAAAGACATACACATCCACTACATCGGACATCGTGCATCCCTCTGCGCTCAAGATGGCTTTGACGTTGTTCAAACTCATCCTGGTTTGTGCCTCGATTCCATCGGGAATCTTGCCGCTGACGGGATCCAGGGGAATCTGACCGGAAACGAAAACCAGATTGCCCGCACGGATGGCTTGAGAATACGGTCCGAGGGCTCCGGGGGCGTTGTTCGTGGCGATTTCTTTTTTCATAGCCGTCAAAGTATAAACGATATTCTTCGCTTTTGACTTCAACATGAATAATTCATAGTTTTTAACGATGATTACCAAGCGCTTGATTCTAGCCGTAGGTATCGCCGGGATGACGGCTTTATCCGCACCTGCGGCAACCCAATTCACAGTGGAGTCCGAAGAAGAAAGTTTCATCGTCGCTTCCGTCGTGGAGAATCTGGAGAGTCCCTGGGGTTTGGCTTTCCTTCCGGAAGACCGGGGAATACTGGTGACACAGAGAACCGGGGATCTGCTTCTAATACGCGACGGTCGAAAGACCATTGTTTCGGGCACTCCGGAAGTCGCCGTCATCGGCCAGGGGGGACTGTTGGATGTGGTGCTGTCTCCGAATTTCACCACCGACTCCTTAGTCTATTTGAGCTTCTCCGAATCCGGACGGGGCGGCGTAGGCACAGCGATTTTTCGGGGGCGGTTGGTCGATACTCCCGGGAGCCCAGCGCGATTGACGAATCCGGAAGTGATGTACCGTGCTCTCCCAAAAAGCGGCGGAGGGCGGCATTTCGGCTCACGGCTGGCTTTCGACGAAGCGGGCTACCTCTATGTCACCTTGGGTGAACGCGGCTCGATGAACCGGGCACAGGACACCGAAGACCCCTACGGCAGTGTGCTGCGCCTCAATCCCGACGGCAGCATTCCTTCAGATAATCCTGGATTCGACGCGCCGGAGATATGGAGTTACGGCCATCGAAATGCTCAAGGATTGGCCAAACATCCCGGCACCGGAGACATCTGGCTCCATGAACACGGTCCCAAAGGCGGGGATGAGGTGAATATTGTCAGGAAAGGGGCCAATTACGGCTGGCCGCGGGTCACCTACGGAATCGATTACAATGGATCGGTCATCTCAAATATGACATCCGCTCCCGGATTCGAAGAACCGGTGGTGTACTGGGTGCCTTCCATCGCCCCGTCGGGAATGGCCTTTTACGACGGCGATGTGTTTCCGGAATGGAACGGAAACATCTTCGTCGGTGCATTGGCAGGGCAGCATCTGCGGCGCTTGGAACTTCGGGGAAATCGAGTGGTGCATCAGGAAGTGCTTCTGTCCCGGATAGTCGGACGGATACGGGATGTGCGGAGGGGCCCCGATGGAATGCTGTATCTATTGACCGACGGGCCCTCAGGCGTGCTCTATCAAATTTCGCCTGATCGATAATGTCCCCAACGGGATGGATTTCAAAGGATTCTGTGGATGGGCATGTTTTCCCGGGCTACCGGTGAAAACAGTGCAATCGGACTATCGGGCAATTCCCGTTTCAGTTTCTCAGAAAGATCGCACGACATCCCGACGTTTCCTTTCGAATCTTCCGTCTGAGTGATGCGGAATCCATAACGATGATACCAGTCCACCAGAGACATGCCCGAATCGTTGGTCATCTCCGTATCCAAATCCACGCGCATGTAGCCTTCCTCAGTCGCCTCGATCAGCAGAGCTTGGAGTAGTCGTCCTCCCAGACCCAGCTTCGGCACGGATACGGCCAAAGTGTCCAAGTATAAAGTGCGCGAATTCCGTCCTTGGTTGATGAGGATGCAGGCCGCCGGGCCTCGGGTGTCGAAGAGTATCAGGCCCTCGAATCCATGCCGGGAAGCCCTATCTTTCAATTCATCCCGGGAGTAATGAAGACTGGGCGGAAAGGCGGCGCGCTCCACTCTCTGAAAAGCGTTGAAAAAGTAGGGTGTCCAACGGCGAAAACTCATCCACCGAAAAGTCGGTGCGGTTATCAGAGCCGATTCGGCGACCCTGGAAAGAATACCGGTCATGTCATGCGTCCCATAGCCGAATCAATCAAGGCCGCCACGAGGGAGTCATAATCGTAACCCCCTCGGAAGGCCATGAGGGTAAAGAAAGAGAAGTCATTCTCTTTAAGATCAAAATCCATACCCGGGAGAGGGTTGGCCTCCAGGAATCGAGGACGGCCAAACTCATCCACACGAAAATCGATTCGAACGAAGTCTCGGATGCCCAGGGAAAGCCAGACACGGAGCGCCTCGGCCTTCACGACGGCTTCCAATCCCGGATTCACCCGGGCGGGGCATAAATAATGGGACATATCGTCGTATTCGGTCTTGGCGATCTGCCCGAACACATTGCCCACCGACTCAGGCATCCGGGAAAAATCCACCTCCAAAAGCGGGAGTATTTCAGGACCCGCACCATTACGGCCTACCATTCCGACGCTGATTTCCCGTCCGGCGATAAACTGCTCGGCCAGGATAGGTTGACGGTACGTGCTCAACATCTCCTTGGCCTTGATGACGAAGGTTTCGCGATCCCTCACGACATTGTCCTCATTGATTCCGATGGAGGATCCCTCCGCATTGGGTTTCAGGATGATGGGAAAGTCCATGCGGCAGCCGTCCACGTCCGCCGGCACGGAGAGGACTTCGAAATCCGGCGTATCGACGCCCCGGGCCGCAACGAAAGTCTTCGTCCATGCTTTATCCAGGCAGACGGCCAGAGTCTTCGGCCCCGAACCGACATAGGGGATGCCCAGCATCTCAAGGATGCATGGCACATGGCTCTCCCGACTTTCACCGCGGATGCCCTCAGAACGATTGAAAACCAGGTCGGGACGATGGACCTTCAGGCTTTCGACGACATTCTCATCGCCTTCGATGAACACATACTCATGTCCGGCGGCGATAATGCCCTTCCGGATCAGATCGATGGTGGCGGGCGGATCGAATTCCACCTGGAACTCGTCGTCGACCAGCCGTGTATTCAGAACAAGGGCAACTTTCATAGAGCCTCGCAGCATCGCCGGAAATCGGCGATTTCTTTCTGAAAAATCTTCAAAGTCTGTTCCCTGACGGCAGATGGGACAGTGTCTGAACTGTGTATCGACACGAATCGGTCCAGCAGCTCCCCTCCCCGTTCGAGGGCCTCGTCACGGAGCGGCGAATTCCGAAACTCCCTCACCAGAGCCTCATCGGAACCGAATCCGGCGGCGAGGGAAAAGGCAAAAAGCTGTTCGTCCCTGGATGCGGAGGTCCGGCTGTAGGGAAAGCGGCTCGAACCGCCGAGTAGGGTGAAGAACCGCCTATCGGAGGATTTCAGCATGGATCGCCTGAACCCGACCATAGACGGGTCCACACCGGAGGCGACGCACATCAGATACATCTTGGCGCAGATATCACATTCGTGGCACCAGCGGGAGTCTCGACCGGCTTCCCCTTCGGCAAAACAGCTCATCTGCAGGGCTGCATACCGAGGGTAGCGTTTGACAAGAATGCGCTGGACCATCAGGTCCATGAGAGGCTCGATGAGACTGCCGGTTCGCACCGGATAAGGATCGGTCAGCTGAGACGTCATGGCATCGATGTGCCTTGTCCAATCATGGGATTGGTCGTAGCAGGGATGAACGGTCCAGCGGTCCTCTTTATCCCGATAAGTGACAGCGGCTGTCTGCTCATTGCCGAAGAGGATGAAATCCGCGCCCCAATACCTCGCCAAAGGTAACATCAAGAGCGCATACTCGGTGGATTGCAGTCCCCAGCCGTACTCATCAGGCTCAGTTCCGAGGTGTTCCGAGTCCCGGAGCATTCCGGATTGATGGTCCACGATGACCAGCTCATGTCCGAATTCGTCCTTCATCCGCCGGGAGAGGATTTCCTTGTGATGACGCTCCCTCCCGAAAGACGGTTCGTCGACGAAAGCCCCCTTGGGCCTCAGGCCGAGCTCTTCCGCCAACGCAAAGGTGAGGAGGGAATCCTTTCCGAAGGTGAGGGGTACGATGGCGCCCGCCGGCCGAGAGGAAGGAAGCGGCCACGTCCCGGGCCGCCGGATATCATCCGAGGCGAAACTGTATTCGAGTCCAAGAAATCTTTCGATGCCCAAACCGATGTCACTGCCGTCGACGTCGCAGCAGGAGGGTATGTCCTGCAGCATATTATGACGGAAATAGGGTTCGAACAGGGGTCTGGTCGTCATGTAGGACAGGCCGCTGAGACCGGGCATCTTCATCGGCAGGTGCATCGTCGCCGCATAAGCCAGGTTATCGGTCAATAAATCGCGTTCCCTTTCCGGAACCGAGTTCCAAACCTCTTTCGGATAGGCGACTGGATAGGATCGTGCCCGAAAGATCAAGGCATAGCCGTCCTCTGTCCGGTCCACGGCAATGGAGGGTTTTCCGGCCGGGTTCATCACGATTGCTTGCCCGTAATAATGGCGACGTACCGGTCTCCGGGAAGCGGATCGGAAATATGCCGCTCGATGAGAGCATTCAACCCGGCGGTGGAAGCCGGGAGTACCCAAAGCCCGTCGGATTCCTTCAGAGTCCGGGCCCATCGCCGCATCGCCTTGTCCGAGACATAACCGGCCCATCCCTCCGAATCGCGTATGGCGCGCAGGGCTTCATCTCCGTCTGTGGAGTGCCAGTTGATCAGGGGTTCGTTCACAACGCTTTCCCGTATTGACGCGGGGTTGAGATCGCGGCATTCCGGATACCCCTTGATCCAGGAATCCACGATGGGATTCTTGCGATATGTGGAGCCCGCGATGATTTTCGGTATCCGGGAAGTCTTGCATCGCCTGTAGAGACTTTGGAAACCCATAGATATACCCGCCAGTGTAGTGCCGTTGGAGACCGGTACCGCGACCGCCGCCGGCGCGTCCCGGAGCTCGTCGTATATTTCATAGGCGATCTGAGCGTAGGCCTCCAATTGGAGGGACGTGTTCCGCCCTCCGGGATTCGCATCGTAGAAGTCCTCCGTTTCCGCCCTGGCGCGGGATAAAGTACAGGCTTCTTCATAATCCTTTCCTTCGAAGACCATCTCGGCATCGTAACCGGAAATCTCATCCACGCGATGGGTGGAGTAGCCCTCGGGAATGTACACCAGGCATTTCAGACCGGCGAGTTTGCAGGCCAGGGCCATGGAAGCGCCGTAATTGCCGCATGTAGCCAATGCGACGGTATCATATCCCCGGCGCAGGGCATCATGGACCTGGGCGAAAGCGATCCGATCCTTCTGAGTGCCTGTAGGGTTCCCCCCCTCGAATTTCAAATAGAGATTTCGCAGGTTCACTTCCCGTTCGATGTTTCGCACCCGGGTCAGGGAAGTGTCGCCAATCTCGGAATCGATGATGTCCCGGAACGCGGAAACCCTGTCAGGAGTCGGCAGCAGACGGTCGGCGACCATGTCGGTGAGATTCTGGATGTCGGGATCGAAAATCGGTGATTGAGATGTGGCACCATCGAGCAGAAACTCGCGTACCCCACCGGCAGACGACGGAGGCTCTGTATCGTCGGGCCGTCCGGAATTGGCGTCTTCTCCCTGACCAAAGGCCCGGGAAACCAAGGGCGATCGATTCACCCATAACCTCGTGCAAACCCCATTTGAGTCCCTTCAGGGACGGGTTCGCCTCATATGTGGAGGGATACTGCCGCCGGAGCCATCGAGTCAATAGATGGGGACCGATATTCCGTGATATTAATGATCGAAGCTTACCCTTCCAGCGCCTTCTCCAAGGCATGCCAGGCCAGAGTCGCACATTTCACGCGCATCGGGAATTGGACAACACCTCCCAGGACGGCCAGATCGCCCCACTCTTCCAGCGTCTCGGCCGGTTCCTCTCCTCTGAGAACGTTCAGAAATACACCAATGAGTTCCCGAGCCTCATCCGGGGTCTTGCCCGCAAAGCGTTCACTCATGAGCGAAGCCGACGCGGTACTGATGGCGCAGCCGTGACCGTCGAACCTCACCGATGCGATCCGGCCGTCTTCGCCCACCAAAACTTCCAGTTTGATCGAATCTCCGCATGAGGGATTCTCATGGAGATTCTCATCGCTGAGGTGAGAAAGGTCGGCCTTGTTGCGCGGGGACTTGTAGTGGTCGAGAATAATCTCCATATAAAGATCGTCCAATTGACCCATGCCTTGCTGCTGCATCATCGAAAATACTCCTGAACGCCACGGACTGCATCCGCCAATCGGTCGATGTCTTCGGGGGTGTTGTATGGGGCCAGAGAGGCTCGGGCCGTGGACGGTATGCCCATCAATCTCATCGCCGGCTGGGCACAGTGATGGCCGGACCGTATCGCGACCTGAACCTTGTCCAGGTACTGAGCGACATCGTGACTGTGTATGCCCGCCAGATTGAACGAATACACAGCGCGGCGCCGATAAGGATCCCGGGGACCATACAGAATGAGGCCTTCAACTTCGGTGAGTTTTCTCATGGCGTATGTCTCCAGGTCCCTCTCCCGGGCTTCCAGGCGTTCCACTCCATGGGAACTCATCCAATCCAGTGCCGCGGCTAAACCCACCGCGGCGGCCACATCGGGAGTTCCGGCTTCAAATTTATAGGGAAGCTCATTCCATGTGCTTTTTTCCGGCTTGACCGAGGAGATCATTTCACCGCCGGTTTGCCATGGCGGCATTTTCTCCAGCCATTCTTCCCGGCCCCACAACACCCCGGAGCCCATAGGACCGAACACCTTATGGCCGCTGAACACCAGAAAATCCGCACCGGTCGCCTGGGCGTCCAAGGGCAGATGCGGCGCCGACTGGGCGGCATCCAGAACCAGAGGAATGTCCCTCTCACGGCTCCACTTGGCCAGGATTCGAACCGGATGGACCGTTCCGAAGGCGTTGGAAATATGTGCCAAGGCGGCAATCTTCACTTTGGCCGCCCGGCCGTCGCTATCCAGCTCGTTCAGAAACCCCATATCCAGGGTTCCATCCTCCAGGGCCGGGATGAGCACCAGTTCCGCCCCTTTTCGAAGTGCAGCCTGCTGCCAGGGCACAAAATTGGCATGGTGCTCAAGAGCGCTCACCAAGATAATATCCCCTTCGCCCAGGAGAAGTTCGCTCAGGCTCCAGGCCAGGAGGTTCAGTCCCTCGGTGGTGCCCCGTGTGAAGATGATTTCCCGGGGGGAAGAGGCATTTAGAAATCGTTCCACCGTACGCCTTGCATCTTCGAAAGCGACGGTGGATTTTTCCGCCAGGGAATAGAGGGCCCGATGAACATTGGAATTGGCTTCCCGGTAATACGTGTCGAGAGCTTTCAGCACCGCCTCCGGCTTCTGGCTGGTGGCCGCGTTGTCCAGGTATGCCAATTCCGGATGAGCCATGAGAAGAGGAAAGTCTTTTTTAATCTCGTCTCCGACAGCCGGGCGGGAATCCAGCAGCGGTGCTTCGGGCCGGCTCATATCAATCTCCTCATCAGGCGTAGTCCGGGAGTTCCACCCATATTTCGTCCCCTCTCCGCTCTACGGAATAAGCCGGAACATCGTCGGTTGCGGGCAGTCCCCTCACTTCACCGGTACGGCAGTCGAAGGACGATCCATGCTTTTCGCAGTAAACCCTGTCATCCCAAACCTCTCCTTCGGAAAGCTTTGAGAATTCATGGGAGCATGTATCTTCCAGCGCGGCCCAGCCCCCGTGAAGCTTGAACAGAACCAGATCGTACCCTTCAACATCCACCGGCAGGGACGGCTGGTCCGGATGGAGATTGTCGAAGTCCGATATGTCCGCCGCTTTCACCCATCTGCCCATACATCAATTCTCTCCGTATGAGAGAGCCTCGTCCAGGTCGGCGGAGAGGATTTCGGAGACTGCGCCGGGAGCGCCGTCAATGACTGAGGCCAGAAATGCTCGTGTGAGCTCCCGTTTCGCCTCGCCCGGGGAAAAGCCCCTGCTTCTGAGATAGAAAATCTGACCCTCATCCAGTTTGCCTGTTGTGGATCCGTGACTGCACTTCACATCGTCGGTCAGGATGTCCAGCTGGGGCAGAGAGTCGGATCTTGCGTCATCTCCGAGAATCAGATTGTTGTTCGTCAGATACGCATCGGTTTTCACCGCCTTGGGCGCCACCTCAATGAGACCCTGAAACACACTTCGTCCCCCTGAACGAACCGCTCCTTTGTAAAGCGCATTGGAATTGGCCCTGGCTGCCCGATGCTCCTGGAGGGTGCCGATATCCATGTGGCGCTTCTCACCGGCGATGTATATGCCGTTGAGCCGTACGTCGGCTCCTTCCCCGGCCAGGATGGACCGGGCCCGTGTTTTCACCATAGCCCCCCCTAGGTGAGACTCGATGAAACCGATATGGGCATCCCGTTGGACGCTGAGGATGTCATGATGAAATAACACAACTCTATCGCCGAGATTCTGTCTCAGGGTAATGTTCAAATGGGAATTCGGGGCCGCCGAAGCGGTCAGAGCTGAGTTGACGATGGGAGTCACACTCTCATCGGTCATGGGAGCTCCTTCCAAGGACCAGACCACCGTCAGCTGGGCGCCCTGTTCGACTTCGACATGAAGATGAGGAGCCGAGACGAGGAATAGGGCCGGATCGGATGCGATGAGGCGCTCCTCCACCAACACCGGATTTTCGATGCGGGCATTTCGGGACGCATGTACCACAAGAGAGCCCGGAAAATCCCGCCAATGCCAGGAGGTGATGCGGTCCGGCGACCGGTCCAGTTCGGCACGCGCCGCGGTTTCCAGGCTGGGTGGAAGATCTGCGGGGGCACACCATTCGATACTCAAACCGGCCTCCCCGGCCTGAGGAGAAATGACAATGGCCACAGGGATTCCCCGCTCGGTAATCACCCGGGCTGCGAACTGTTCGGGCAAGAGCGGGACATGACGGTCGACGATTTCCGCCGGGTCGGCCGGAGGAGCTTGGGCACTCCGATCCAGCAGGCCCTTGGGCAGGAGTCGACGCAAATCGGTCCGCCGCCAGGGTTCGTCCTCGGGTGTAGGCCAAGGCGTCTTGGCGAACAGATCCTTGGCGACGGCCGTCAGGAGGTCATCTACAACACCGGCTCGTTCACTCGTCATCCCACGCTCCCTTCCATTTCCAGCTCTATCAATCGATTGAGCTCCACCGCATATTCCATGGGCAGCTGCTTCACCAGGGGATCCAGAAAACCGTTGACGATCATCATGGACGCTTCCTCTTCGGAAAGCCCTCGAGCCATCAGATAGAAGAGCTGTTCCTCGCTGATTTTGCTCACCCGGGCCTCATGTTCCATGGACACATCATCCGATTCAATTTCCATGTAGGGAAAGGTCTTGCTGATTGAAGTTTCGTCCAGAAGCAAAGCATCGCATTCCACATGGCTCTTCACGTTGTGCAGACCCTCAGCCACCTTGATGAGACCTCGATAAGTGGCGGTTCCGCCGTCCTTGCTGATGGATTTCGACGTGATGACGCTGGAGGTGTTTGATGCATGATGGACGATTTTTCCGCCGGTATCCTGTTCCTGATTCTTCCCGCCGAAGGCGATGGAGAGCACCTCTCCATGCGCACCTTCGCCCATCAGGTACACGGCGGGATACTTCATGGTGCGTTTGGAGCCGATATTTCCGTCCACCCACTCCACAGTGGCGCCCTCTTTGGCTACGGCACGCTTGGTGACCAGATTGTAGACGTCTCCCGACCAATTCTGAATGGTGGAGTACCGGACCCGAGCGCCCTTCTCCGCCACAATTTCCACCACCGCGCTATGAAGCGAATCGGTGGTGTAGACGGGAGCGGTACAGCCCTCGATGTAATGCACGAAGCTGTTTTCATCCACAATAATCAGAGTGCGTTCGAATTGACCGAAGTTTTCCGAGTTGATGCGGAAATAGGCCTGGAGGGGAATCTCCACCTTCACATTGGGCGGCACATAAATGAAGCTCCCGCCCGACCAGACCGCCGAGTTGAGGGCGGCAAATTTGTTGTCGTTGAAAGGAATGATGGTGCCGAAATATTTGCGAACGATGTCGGGGTGCTCGGCCACCGCCTGTTCGGGTGAGAGGAACAGCACGCCCTGATCCTCCAAGTTCTTATGGATGGAATGGTAAACCACCTCCGAATCGTATTGGGCTCCGACACCGGCCAAAAAGTTCTTTTCGGCTTCGGGGAGCCCCAGACGGTCGTAGGTTTCCAGAATGTCCGCGGGGAGATCTTTCCAGGAACTCACCGAAGACTGGGACGGCTTCGCGTAGTAAAAAATGTCCTCGAAATCGATATCGCTGATATCCGCTCCCCAGTCGGGCATGGATTTCCGGTGAAACGCCCTCAGGGCGCGGAGTCGGAATTCCAGCATCCATTCCGGCTCATTCTTCTGTGCGCTGATATTCCGCACCACCTCTTCACTCAGACCTTTGGCCGGCTTATAGACCGACTGGTCGGGGTAGGAGAAACCATACTGATAATCGCTTAATCCAGAAACGGGAATCTGTTCTTCACTCATGCCGAAACCCCCTGTGCAGGCGAGGGGTCACCGGCTGAACCGGCCGCCGCTTTGGGGTCCAGAGTCTCTTTCACCCAGTCATAACCCTTGGCCTCAAGTTCGTGGACGATGTCCGGCCCGCCGGAGAGAACGATTTGACCGTCTACCAGAACGTGAACCTTATCGGGTTTCACATAGTCCAGAATCCGCTGGTAATGGGTAATCACCAGAGCACCGAAACCCCGGCCCCGCATTTCGTTCACACCTTTGGCAACAACCTTCAGGGCGTCGATATCAAGCCCCGAGTCGGTTTCGTCCAAAACGGAAAAACCCGGTTTGAGCATCAGCATCTGGAGAATCTCCATCCGTTTCTTCTCACCACCGGAAAATCCCTCATTCAGATATCGATTGATAAATTTCTGGTCAATGCCCATGAAATCCATCGCCGTCCGAAGCTCCTTGATGTAGGCGGTGACGTCGAATCGCCCTTCTTCTCCTCTTCTGAGTTCCACCGCACGTTTGAGAAACTTGCCCACGGTGATGCCCGGGACTTCAACGGGATATTGGAAAGCCAAGAAGAGTCCAGCCTGGGCGCGCTCATGGGCTTCCATTTCCGATAAATTGATGTCGCCCATAGAAAAGGATCCGGCATTCACCTGGTATTGGGGATGACCGGCCAATACATTGGCCAGTGTGCTTTTTCCCGATCCGTTGGGGCCCATCAGAGCATGGATTTCACCGTCCGGTACTTCGAGGGATATGCCCCGCAGGATTTCCTGATCCGGCAATCCGGCTTTCAAATTCTCTATTTTTAAGTTCATCATTCTACTCCTCTAGATGGGATATCCCATCAGTAATCGGGCATTTTCGCTCATCATGTTATGATCCCACGCCGGACTCCACACCAATTGGGTCCGCACATCCGACACATCGGTCTGCTTTTTAATCTGCGATACGATGTCCGAAGTGATGACATCTCCCAGCGGACAGCCCGGATACGTCAGGGTGAAATCCACTTCCGCAATGTTGCCGTCCACAACTTGTGTCCGGTACACCAATCCCAAATCAACAATGTTCATGTTCAATTCCGGATCGATCACATCGTAAAGCGCATCTTTAATCTCTTGATCTGTAGCCACTGCCTAAACCTCTCATACCAGGTGTATTTCGCTGGTTCTCGCTGGAATTGCCGAAATGATGACAGGCAAAGCCGAAAATCGTTTCAGGCAATTCCACACCTGAGAACGCGAAATAGACCGTATTAGACGAAGCGTTCGCATCCTGACTCATCATTCAACTCCTCGAACCGATGGCCTCGCCGGCAAGTTCCGAGCGGGCGAACTCGCCCAATGTGGTGTTCTCCACAAACTGCACCCACTTATTCTGGAACACCTGAATAATGGGTTTGATGGTGCATCCGCAGTCGTCCTGGACACAATGGCCCTCCTCAGTGAGACAATCGGCAATGCGCTCGTCTCCGCGAACGGCTCGTATCACTGCTCCGAGCTTCACGTCCATCGGCTCCATGGCGAGCCGGTATCCGCCTCGAGGACCTTTGACCGAATGTACGATTCCATGGGCACTGAGCTTCTGAAGGATTCGAGCCAATAACTTGAACGGGATGGCGAACTGTTCCGACAGCTCTCTGGCGGACATCAGCGATTCACCGTCCCGGCGGGACATTTCCACCAGTGAAATCAGCGCGTATTCCATGTCCTTGTTGAATCGAAACATCGACGCTCCTTAATACCACCTTGTTGGTAGTATTAATATATCAACGAGCCGTAGGGAGGTCAATATCTACTACTATTTTACTAGGATATAATTGACCTCCGAAGGCACCGACGGTCTATACTGATAAATATGGTGGCCATCATTCACGCCCATCCGGACCCTGATTCGTTCACATCCAGCTTGGCTGCGGCGGCGGCCGAGAGTCTGGCGTCATCGGGTTTGGAAACCCGTATCGTCGATCTCTACCGCGTCGGACTCTCTGATGATGAGTCAAAAAACGGCCCTTTCCCTCCGGTGATGGAAAATGACGAACTCCGTCGGAAAACAAGCTTCGATACCACGGTTCAGCGGCAGATGGACCTGGTGGAACGAGCGGACGGATATGTGATTATCCATCCCGATTGGTGGGGAGGACCGCCGGCTGTACTCAAGGGATGGATAGATAGAGTGCTGAGGCCGGAGACGGCCTATGAACGGCCGGACGGCTTTGGGGACCGGGAACCCGCCGGACTGCTGATTGGGCGGCGGGCCTTGGTGGCCGTTCATGGAGACGGGGCCGATCCGGGTCCTCTGGAAGAATTCTGGGTCCGCAGGGTGTGGGGATTCTGCGGAGTCAGATCCGAGTTTCTATATATGCCCGAAGTGGC
Organism: Spirochaetaceae bacterium; assembly: GCA_029210985.1. Lineage (GTDB taxonomy): Bacteria > Spirochaetota > Spirochaetia > DSM-2461 > DSM-2461 > UBA2779. The sequence continues at coordinate 20,361 of JARGFR010000012.1, forward strand.
CAGAAGCCGAGTCGGGGACAGAGAGAATTTTACCCGTCTTCTCAGCCGGCGAGTTCTCGAATATTTCCACCTCTCGAACGGACCCGGTTCCTGAAATCAGGTTTTGAACCGGCTTACACGACGTTCGAGTGTCGAGGCCACTTCACCAAGCTGATCGGAACAGGACGTCAGGCGCTCTTCCAACTCCGCGGCCGTATTGGTGCGCTCATCTATCCCCATGCCCGCTTTGAAAGCGTCGTCCGAGGCTTGTTTGAGCGTCTCCATGACACTGCTGACCCCATCCGTTTCTGTGCGCATACGGCCGGCGTCATCCCGAAGGGCCTGGGAATGTTCCCGCAGGTCCAACATCGATTTCATGACTTCTTCCGCTCCGACTCCCAATTCGGCGACACCTGTCTCGATTTCCTGTAGCGAGTCCACCAGCTTGTCCATTTCGCTCTCCATGGATTCAAATATGGATGCGGTATCCCCGCCGAGACGGGAAGAGTTTTCGATGGAGTCGATGATTCCGCCCACCGCCTCGTTGATCCGTCGGGAATTCTCGCCGGTATTCTCGGCAAGTTTGTGGATTTCGTCGGCGACGACGGCAAAACCCCTGCCGGCATCCCCGGCGTGGGCCGCCTCGATGGCGGCGTTCATGGCAAGTAGATTTGTTTGATCGGCGACGGCACCGATCAGCTCGGTGATTTCCGTGATGGTGTTGATGCCTTTGTGGATTTGATTCACCGCCAGAAGAGTACGGTCCAGATTCTCTCCGCCGTGCTGTGCATGTTCCACCAGAGACTTGGCGGCCACAAGCCGTTCGTGCGCCACATGATTGATGGTTTTAACCGACGCGGTCATCTGAGTGAGGGCGGCTGTGGATTCCTCGGACATGGCCGCCTGCTCGTCGATATGGGACACCACCGAAACAATGCCTCCGGTGAGGGAGTCCAGAAGTCCCTTGGCGGATTCCACCTCCCGGGTCATCACCTTCATACTCCTATCCACTTCCGTGGCATCAGTGCGTATGGAAATCAGGGCTTCGCCGGTTTGCCTGGTTGTGACGCCCAGAGAATCACCTGTCGATCTGGCCTCCATAACGGCAGATTTCAAACCCTCGGCCAAAGTGTGCAGATAGGAACGTGTCCGGTTGCAGCTGTCGATAAGTTCTCCGAACTCGTCCCGGCTCATGGTGGGCAGGGATTTTCCCTTCAGGCTGCCCTCGGCCAGATCCCGGGTGAAGTCCCTCACCGCCGAAAGCCTGTGGTTCACGCCCTTGGCCAAGAGGAAGTTATCCAGAACGACAAATACGAAGGCGAAGACAACAGTTGGAATAATGGCGGTGTTCAACCTGGCCATGTCCTCCATACCGTGGATTCTCAAGGGAACCATCACCGCCATGATGACAAGAATGATGGAACCGATCGACGTGAAACCGGTGATGAGCAGATTGCGGGTCAGATAAGGCATTGATCTGTGCTTGTCGGAAAAGGGAAGATCCCAGGTGTAGAACTCCAATTCTTGAAGAAACAGGATGTAGAAGAACAGTGAGACCAGAAAGGTGAAAGACAGGCTGAACATCCACAGCTTTCCCGCTTCACCGACTCGATAGGCATCCACTGTGCTTTTCATGGCCAAACCAAAAACCAATGACAGGAGTATAGGCAGGTAGATGCTGAGCTTCTGGTAGACGATCATCGCCTTCTGTGCCGGTTCCATATCCTTTTCCGATCGGGATTGCATCCAGCGATTGATTTTTGCAAAGAAAACGGCACGGAGCAGGAAGGTCAGTCCGATTCCGACAGCCCAATATGCCATCATCACCGGCGATGTGAAAATTTGAAATAAATCGGCGGGCGCCGCGATCCCGAGAAGTCCCAGAAACCCGGAAGCCAGTGTGACACCGGCGGTCATGGTCAGAAAGTTATAGAGGATAATCTTGGTTCGCAATGAAGGCCTCCAGTGCCGTTGTGTGAATCATTAATGTCCATTCATTGTATTTCCGACGACCGATGATATCAACAATTAAGCCTTGAACGCCCGAAGAGCTCATGGGATGATGTCGAAATGACCCGTTTCCCGGAAAAACTACTCCTCTCCACCATTGTGGCGGTTGCGGCACTCATTGTCCCGAAACAAGCCGGCGGCCAGACATTGGGGTTCGTCGGGGATGTCATGATTCACAGCAGTCAGCTCCGCCGGGCTTGGCTGGGGGAAGATGATAGGGGAGTCGACTCGGGGTATGATTTCACACCGACATTCGAGTGGTTCGCCCCCTATCTGCTCACTCCCGATTTGATGCTGGGAAACCTTGAAACCACCTTCGGCGGACCGAATTCGGCACTGGTAACCGATGAGAAGTACGCTTTCCGTGAGTACCAGGCCTACCCCACTTTCACCACACCGGACTCCCTGGCCTCCGCCTTGAAAGCGGCCGGATTTGATGTGATGGTGACGGCCAACAATCATAGTATGGATTCGGGCCTTGGTGGTGCGGCACGGACTCTGACCGTTCTGAAAGAAGAGGGATTGGAAGCCACCGGCACATCCCGGTCCGGCAGGCCCGTGCCCTGGCGCGGACGTGTCGGAGATTTTAACCTGAGCGTTCTGGCCTGGACGGCATCGGTGAACGGACTGATTGCGTCCCGGGGCATGGAGGCCATCAACGTTTTCAACGCCAGGGGACATGACGGAAGACTGGAGGAGATGCTGAATGACATTCGGGCCGAGGCCGAACGGCAGCCGGACCTGGTGATTCTATTCATTCATTGGGGCCACGAATATATGGAGGAACCCGACCAGTACCAGAAGAACCTGGCCGTACTCGCCGTGGACGCCGGTGCCGACGTGATTATCGGATCTCATCCCCACGTACTGCAGCCCATCGAACGACGCATTGTCCGACGAGATGGTGAGCCGGATAATCCCCGTGAGGTTTTCATCGCCTGGTCCATGGGCAATTTTGTCTCTTCACAGAAGCACCGTGATAACTCCAGGGAATGGGTGGACGGTTCAATGCTGCTCAATCTGGAGCTGGGACGGGACAATACCGGACGGGCCCGGGTATCCGCGGCAACCGGAGTGCCTCTATACGTTCGCTGGAGCTCCGAAAATATCCGAGTCCTGGCCGTTGCCGACGGTCTGACGGACGGGGGTAGGGATCGTTACGGACTCAGCGACTATGACATCGACCGGATGACGGCACTGGAGGCCTGGGTGCCCGGCCAATTCACACGGTACCTGGGCTCACTCCCCGCCCGGCGTGTCGGCGCCGGCTGGCGGGTGGAGTTTCCTTCGATGAACCGATGAAAATCAGAGGGGCATACACCCGTGTTTCTTGGCGGGCAGCATGTCTTTTTTCTCCGCCAGGATTTCCAGAGCTTTGATAATCTTCGGACGAGTTTCCCCGGGGATGATGACACTGTCGACATATCCTTTTTCGGCGGCCCGGTATGGGTTCGAAAAATGGTTCTCGTATTCTATCTCTTTTTCCTTGATATAGGCTTCCGGGTTTCCTGATTGATCCGCGTCTTTCTTGAAGATGATTTCCGCGGCACCACGAGCACCCATCACCGCGATTTCGGCACTGGGCCATGCATAAACCACATCACCTCTTAGGTGACGGCTGTTCATGATGATATATGCGCCGCCATACGCTTTTCGAAGGATCACCGTCACCTTGGGAACGGTCGCTTCAGCATAAGCGTAGAGCAGTTTGGCGCCATGGCGGATAATTCCACGATGCTCCTGATCCGTCCCGGGCATAAATCCGGGAACATCGACAAAGGTGATCAGAGGTATGTTGAAAGCGTCACAGAACCTGATGAAGCGCGCGGCCTTCACCGATGCATCGATATCCAAAACCCCGGCTTTGACATTCGGCTGATTGGCCACGACGCCCACCGGCCGGCCGTTCATCCGACAGAATCCGATGACAATATTGGGAGCGTACTTCTCGGAAATCTCAAAAAACACTCCGGAGTCCACCACTTCATTGACGACATCTCGGACATCGTAAGGTTTGTGGTTGTCCTCCGGAACAATATCGGCAATTTTGGGCGAGACACGGTCCCATTTGTCCGCCGGCGGGCTGTAGGGCGGCTGCTTGGTGTTGTTCGAAGGCAGATAAGAAAGGATGCGCCGAATGGCAAACAGAGCCTTTTGATCGTTGTCTGAAAGAATATGAGCCACACCGCTCTTGGTACCATGGACGTTGGCTCCCCCGAGCTGGGAAGAACTGACATCCTCATAAATGACGCTCTTCACCACCTTCGGCCCGGTGACGAACATATAGCTGTTTGATTGAGTCATGACGACAAAATCCTGGATGGCCGGAGAGTAGACCGCCCCGCCGGCGCATGGTCCGAGGATTGCCGTAATCTGAGGAATCACACCGGAATTCATGACATTTCGGAGGAAAATATCCCCATATCCGGCCAGGGAGTCGATGCCGTCCTGGACTCGGGCGCCTCCGGAATCATTCAGTGCAATAATCGGGACACCGGCCTTCACCGCCATGTCCATCACCTTGCAGATTTTCGCCGCATGGGTTTTGGAAAGGGATCCGCCGTTGACCGTGAAATCCTGGGCATAGAGGTAGACAAAACGTCCGTCTACCTTGGCGCTGCCCGTCACAACACCGTCACCCAGAAAGCTTTGCTTTTCACTGCCGAATGCACTGGTTTCCGGCAGCCGGAACATATCAAGTTCCTCAAACGAGCCGGAATCCACCAGTTCCGCGATTCGTTCCCGAGCCGAAAGTTTTCCTTTCTCGTGCTGTTTCTCGATTCGCTGTATTCCGCCGCCCTGAAGAGCTTGGGTCAACTTGGTCTGCAGCACGACAAACTCGTGACTGTCTAATCGCTTCTTTCCCATTTTGAGCTCCGCTATGACATCACCCGGTGGGTGTGTCCCAGTCTTCGGATAAGATATCCCCGGGAAACAGATCCTCGTCGGTCGGGAGCGTACTGGGTATGGGCCACGAAACCCAAGTTGTGTTCAGCAGCTTACTCCAGTCGATATTGTCGCTTGTGCTGTTGTTTCCCCAGGTTCCGCATCCCAGGGAAAGAGTCATGGGCATTCCGTTGGTCCATGCACCGGAGTTGGCCAGACATTGGGGCTGGTTTACCATGATTCGGGAAATTCTCACCCTTTCGGCCAATTTGAGAGCCTTGGCCTCGTCGGTTGTGTGAATACCACAGGAATGTCCGGCGCCGGAGAAGCCTGTAATCTCATCCACCATACCGATGGCACGGTCGAAATCGCTCCACTTGTAAAGAGCCATCACCACCGAGAGTTTTTCTCCGGTAAACGGATAGTCTTTGCCGATTCCACTTTCCTCTACAACGAAGAAGGTCCGACCCTCCGGAAGATCAATTCCGGCAATTTCGGCAATTTTCGAGGGATGCTGAGCGACGATATCCCGGTTGAGATGGACTCCATCCGGCCACAATGCGTTCTGAAGCAAGTCTTTCTCTGCTGAAGGAACGAGGTAGGCCCCGGCTCTTTCGAGTGCCGACTTGAAATCATCATAGATGACATCCTGAGCCAGGCAGGAGTTCTCCGTCGAACAGCTGGTGGCCCAGTCAAAGGTTTTCGACCTCATGATTTTATCGGCAACGTCATCCAGATCCACAGTATCGTCCACAATGGTGACGGCGTTACCCGCGCCGACACCCAGAGCCGGTTTTCCGCTGGAGTAGGCGGCCTTCACCATGCCGGGACCGCCTGTGGCCAGAATCAGGTCGCACTGGGCCATCAGTTCCTGGCTTCCCTCAATGGAGATTTCCTCCATGACGATCACCAAGTCTTCGGGCCATCCGTGCCGGGCCAGGACACTTCGCATCCTGTCGGCCGCCAGCTTGCCGGTCTGCGCCGCCCGGGGGTGGGGCGCCATGATGATGGCGTTTCGGGTTTTAATGGCGCTCAGGGCTTTACAGAACGGAGTGGCTTCACAGTTCGTGACAGGTATCAACGCACCGACAACACCGACAGGCTTAGCGAACTTCACCAGTCCCTTCTTCTCATCCTTTTCGATGATGCCCACGGTTTTCTCATTTTTCAGGTCTCGGTAAGTTCCTTTCACCTTAGTAATCATCTTTCCGTATTTACTGTCGACCCGGCCCATACTCGACTCTTTGACGGCCAATTCCGCGATCTTCTTGGCAAACGCTTCGGTTGTCCCGGCTCGGGCGATACGTCCGACGATATCATCAATGCTTTTCTGGTCCGCAAACTCTATCTTTTCCTGAGCTGCGCGAGCTCTCGCAATCAGTCCGGTCACATATTCTTTGGCAGTTGTACTCATTGGTTTTCGATCCTCATTGTTTCCGCCACCAAGGCGAACTCATCATAAATCTCTACAGGTGTTCTTCGATCTCCCAGACGGATTCGTTCTTCAATAAGCCGCCGAATTTCCAGGAATTCCACCACATACCACGGCTTGTACCGATCCTCGTACGGCAGATACATCACTCTGTATCCGGATTGGGAATCATCAAATCGCGAATTATGGCCAGAAGAGATTCATAGCCGCCGATAAACTGTCGGAGTGTCCGCCGTGTCGCACCGTAGTTTTCGAACTCGTCGGGTGTCATTCCGTCCGGCTCATATGCGCGGACGAAATCCTCAAAGTTCTTTTTCAATGTCTCAATCATCACCGGATCGGGAGCTTTCGTGGTTGTCTCAACCACCCTCATATCCGAGGAATTGTAGCGGAGCTGCCATTTGTACGGGATGGTATGAATGATGTTTCCTCCGATCAGTTCAGAGACGTGATTCAAGTTGCGGTATGCCGCACCCAGGAGGCGGGTTCGGTAGCCTTTTTCGGCGAAGATCCTCACGGCATTCTTCATCACCGCCACACCGGCCATTTCCAGGTAAGCGGGATTCACGAGGATATTCTTCCTATTCGCCACAACCTTCAGCCAATCATCCACACGACCCACCATGATGGTGCAGACAGGAGTCATCGACTCGGTGCTCAACCCCTCCGTTTCACGGCGGGCGATACCTCGCTCCACCGCTTCGGCGACGGCAATGGACTGGGGAACAGTAAAGCAGACCGTCGCATTGATATTGACGCCATGGTATGTGGCTTCTTCGATGGCCTTCACTCCAGCGGCAGTCACCGGCATCTTCACCTGCATATTCGGTGCCAGCTGATCGAATTTCACCGCCTGTTCGGCCATGGCTTTGGCGTTCCGGTAATACTTAGCATTGGTCTGAATGGAGATGCGGCCTTTCAGACCTTTTTCCTTTTCGAAAACAGGCTTCAGGAGTTCCGCGCCTTTCACGGCCATTTCCTCAATGAGGCGCCATGCCACCTGATCCTCATCATCTTCAGGATTGTCTTTCACAATCTCCAGAATCCGATCTCTCCAAAGATCCAGTTCTTTATCGAGGACGTTGTAGACGATCACCGGATTCGTCGTGGCGCCCACGGCACCATTGGGAATCGCATATTCAAGCTCCTGAATCGAGCATGAGTCGTTCCAATAGTCCGTGTCAGTGGTTTCCGCCATCACCTGCAGGGGCAGTCGTGTTTTTGTCGCCATTATATTCTCCTTCGAAAATTCATATTGTCTGACTTTATGATATTACTGGACTACCAGATTGTAAACCCACAAAAACGAAGAATTTCGAGAAAATATTTGTATCAGATTTTTGTGTGATATTCTGATTTTTAAACATTGACCAAACTGTCGCCGGCCATGTATTCTGAGCTTAATGGCAGCAGATCATATCAAGCAGCAGACCGTTGTCGCACAAGTCATGGGAGAAATACGGAATCTCATCGCCTCAAACGCCTATGCGCCGGGTGATAAAATCCCCACCGAGAAAGAATTGGCGGAAAAATTCGGCATCGGCCGCTCTTCGATTCGCGAGGCGATAAAAATATTCAATTATCTCGGTGTACTCCAGTCTCGAGCCGCTTTGGGAACCTTCGTCCAGGATCGATCCAATATCTCCACAGAAGCTCTCACCTGGTCGCTCCTGCTGGGCAGCGACGAGCTGGAAGATATCATCGATATGAGGGGCTCCATTGAGCTCTGGTGCCTGGTCAAGCTTGTGGACAGCTATCGAGAAGGTCGCCAATCCGCTCAAGGCACAGTTGCGGAGCTGGAGAATATCGTCAGGGACATGGAAGAAGCATCCAAAGAAAATCGCAGAGAAACACTGATCGACGATGATTATCGATTCCACTTCGCCATCATAAAAAGCTCCAGCACGCCGCTCTTTATTTCCATCTATGAAACGCTGCGTTCATTCCTGCATCATGAAATCAAAGCATCACAAGACGACTATGACGATACATCCCTCATCTATAAAGAACACGAGAGTCTCTTAAAAGCCATCAAGAGCGGCCAAAAATCGACGATTATGCTGGACTACATCAATCATATCGACAACATCAAAATGCGGCTCAAACATCGAGAGAAGTAAGACGGCCGGAAGTCAGCTGTCCCCGCAGTCTCAATGCACATATCCTCTCATTCCGCGACTCTCCACGAGCACTCTGAGATTCTCGCCATAGCGCTCACGATACAAGGCCGTCGCTTCGGCGGGATTCTTCTCCCCGTAGTGGAAAATGATGCAGAGCTTGCCTTCCGCCAGGAACTTCATCAGGTCTGCGCTGTCCCACCAATCCGCCTCGTCACTCCATGATTCATAGGTGACTCCGGCGAAATCCTCCACCCCTTCCCTCATATTCTTCGCCATACAGAGAACGCCCCGTTCTTCTGCATAATCCCGTAAGGCATTGACGTAGCGCAGACTCTCCTCTTCAGTCACGTGGAATTTATACCGCCGGCGGGCCCGGCTGTCGGAGGCCCAATCCATGTTGTCGAACTCAATGAAATCAGCTCCCCAGGCCGCCGCGGCGTCTATCCTCGCCTTCATCACGTCCATGACGGTATCATCGACGTGATCGATGAAATACTCCCCCGGCCAGGCACCCCAAGGTCTCTCTACGAGACTGGGCCTCAGGGCATCGAAATCCTCCCGCCAATCCTCACCGGTACCGACGCTGATATAAATGGCGAGGGTGTTTCCCGCGGCCTTGAGGGCAGGTATCGCCGACCTGGCCTGAAGATCGTCAAAGGCATCAAGCAAGACATAGTCGTTCCGGGCATTTTCAAGAATGTCCTGAATACCGTCCGCATCCCAATTTTCCTGGTAGGCGTGATTCCAGACACTTCCCTCGGCGTAAAGGGGTAATCCTCGGCACGCCATCACCACAAAAACAAGCAGATAAGACCGTATACTGCGCCGGGATCGATAATTCATAGTTCAATTCTCGTTCAAAAAAGCCAAGGCAACGATAGGAACTTTCAATATTCGGCCGATACGGCCCGGAGTAGCCTTGAGCCGACCCGCCGGGAATTCTAGGAGACCTGAACCAGACTCAGGAGTTCTTCCGGATGCTCGATTGTCACCGAGAATCCCATGGTTTCGACAGGCGTCGTATCATGATGATTCCAGGACACACCGACGGACCGCATTTTCGCGGCACTCGCCGCCAGGGAATCCGACATGGAATCCCCAACCATAAGACAAGCCTCGGTATCCACTCCGAATCGGCGGCATGCCTGGAGAATACCACCCGGAGCGGGTTTGGGCTCGTCGGCGGTATCTTCTCCGATAACAAACATGAAATAGTCGGCGATTCCGTTGGCTTCCAGTACGCGCTCAATGACCAGCTGTCGATTGTTGCTGACAATTCCCATCTGAATTCCTGCGTCATGCAGTTTAATCAGAGTGCTCTTCACGCGTCAAAAAGCCGGACCGATTCAACCGCTTTTTCCAGCTGCTGATAGAAATCCCGGCTCAATGTCAGTGCCAGTACGTCATCTGTGATGCGGGCATGGCACGCCATTCGCCGGACGGTCTCGTATCTCATCCCGTCGGCGACTTCTTCTATCGACACTTCAGAAAATCCGTGGGACAGCAATGCGGCGTTTGTCGCCCGGGCGACTGCCGGTATCGAATCGGTGAGGGTTCCGTCATTGTCAAAGAGAATGACTGTCTTGGAAGAAATCATGATTATGAGATAACGCTACTTTCTGGAAAACCTCAAGCCTGATCGGTCCGACGCTCCGACACTCAACACCGATGAAGCCGTCACACTCACCAAAATCACGCTGCCGCCCACCAACGCCCAGAGTCCGGGTTTCTCCCCGGTGAAAATCAGCACCCAGAGGGGATTGAGCAATGGCTCCAGAACAGCAATAAGCATTGCCGAAAGAGCGGTTATCCGTCGAATTCCCCGAGTAAAGAGCAGCAGGGCCAGCCCGGTCTGGAACAGGCCAAGGCATGCCACGGAAACCCAGCCCACCGCATCAGGCGCCGGGCCGCGTCCGTAGAAGGGCAGACCGATCAGAGCCACAAGGACGTTGGAGAGAAGCATGGACTCCAGGGGTGAGCCGTCTTTTTGGCGCCGCATGAATATGGAAAACATGGCGAAGGTGACACCGCTGCCGGCGGCCATCAGATTACCCGCCAGAAATCCCGGCGCCAATTCGTCTTGAAAAAACAGCACCATACCCGCCGCCGCCGCTCCCAGGGCCGCCCAATGATGGATGGCCGGTTTCTCGCCGAGCATCCCCCAGCCAAGGACAGCCACATAAAGGGGCGCGGTAAACTGCAGGATGATGGCATTTGCCGCCGTGGTGGATCTCGTGGCCGAAACAAACAGCATCATCGTGCCCGCATGAAAGACGGCGGCAAAAATCTGAGGCAGGGAGAAGGTGATTTTCGGCCGCTTGAGAACGGCCAGAATCACCGCTGCGGCAATAAAGCTCCGGGCTCCCGCAATCGCCAGGGGATGCCAATTCACCAGTTTGATGAAAATGCCCCCGGTACTCCACAGAAGAGCACAGGCCGCCACGGCCAGCATCCCCTGGCGCTGTTCGTCGTCAATCATCGTGGTCAGCAGTTTGTCCAGTCTTCACCTGAAGCGTCAACGTCAAAGGCATTCCGGACTGAGAAAACATTTGGCACAGAGCATTGGTCCGCCGCATAATACTGAAGCAGAAAAGGAGCCCGCCATGCCCATCCTCGACATGCCTTTGAAGGAATTGAAAACCTACCAGGGCACGAACCCCCAGCCCGAAGACATTAACGAATATTGGGACAAAGCTCTCCGGGAGATACCGGACGCAGGCGGTACTCCTGAATACAGGAATGCCGAATTCATCAGTCCTGCCGCCGAATGCCGTCACCTGACTTTTAACGGTATCGGCGGATCCACAATCCATGTGAAAGCTCTCCTGCCCAAGATGCAAAATGCACCCTATCCGGCTCTCCTGCATTTCCACGGCTACACCATCGCCTCATCTCCGTGGACAGACTACCTTGAGTACGCCGCTTCGGGAATCGCCGTCTTTGCCATGGATTGCCGAGGCCAGGGAGGTCTGTCGGAAGATTTGAACACTCCCGCCGGACCCACCCTCTACGGCAACATCGTCAAAGGTCTTGAAGGCCTTCCCGAGCATCTTCATTACCGCCGGATCTTCCAGGATACCGTCCAGCTTGCCCGGATCGTGATGAACACGCCGGAAATAAATGCCGATCGGGTCGGCGTCTATGGCGCCTCCCAGGGCGGCGGTCTGAGCCTGGCCTGTGCCGCTCTGGAGCCGCGAATCTGCTGCGCCGCCCCTCTCTACCCGTTCCTTTCAGACTACAAACGGGTCTGGGACATGGATCTGGCGGAACGGGCATACAGAGGTCTCCGGGAGTATTTCCGGATATTCGATCCCCTCCATGAAAGGGAAGATGAAATCTTCCGGACCCTGGGATACATCGACGCGGCCAATCTGGCTCCTCGTATACGCGGAGAGGTTCTGTTCGGAATCACCCTCATGGATGATATCTGTCCGCCTTCCACTCAGTTTGCCGCGTTCAATCGCATCACATCCCCAAAGGAAATAGTCCTTTTTCCCGACTTCGGTCACGAGGATATCCCCCTCTTCAAGGAGCGGCGATATCAATTTCTCATCGAAAAACTGCTCGGAACCCAGGAACGTTTCCTTGATCCATCGAAGCGCTTCAGATCTTGAAGCCCTAAGACATCACACCCGGGAACCGGAGGAAATTGATCACCGGTAGCGCGCCGCCGTGGCCGATCTGCATCGGATCTTTTCCAAAATTCTCGTACTGGACGACGATCCAACCGGTTCGCAGACCGTCTACGATATGCCGGTGTACACCCATTTTGATTTGGATGACCTCCTGTCGGCCCATCGGGATGAGTCCCGCACCGTATACGTTCTGACAAACTCCCGAAGCCTGCACAAGAAGGAAACCGAAGAACTCCATCGTCATTTGATTCAAAACTGGATGTCCGTCGACTCAATCGCCGACGATCCGGGAGGCGAAACCCTGGTGATTTCCCGGGGAGACTCCACCCTTCGCGAGCACTATCCCCTGGAGACCGACACCGTCAAGGACACGCTGGCCTCGGGCATCTGAGCAACCATCCTGGTTCCCGCCTTCCCCGAAGGCGGTCGATTCACCATGGACGACATTCATTACGTCCGGGAAGATCACCTCCTCGTCCCAGCGGCCGAGACCGAGTTCTCCCGGGATTCCAGCTTCGGCTACACATCCTCGAATCTCCGTCATTATGTGGAGGAAAAAACCGGCGGCGCCGTCAGGGCGGCCGACGTCGTATCCATCGGCCTTGATTCTCTCCAGGCCGGCGATATCGACGGCATTGCCCGGAAACTCGCCGATGCCCCGAAAAAGGGCGCGGTGGTGGTCAATGCCGTGGACTACAACGACCTTAAAGTGTTTACCGTCGCGTTTGCCCGAACGGCCGGGTCCGGACAGCGCTTCGTTTTTCGGAGCGCCGCCTCACTGGTGAAAGTGTTCGCCGGTCTGGACGATAAGGCGCTATTGAAACACAACGACATGTTTGCCGGGACCTCAGCCGTCGGCGGCCCAGGCATTCTGGCGGCCGGCTCCTATGTCGGTAAAACCACAAGGCTGCTGGCCTCCCTCGTCAATCAGGGCATACTGGTCGAAGTGAATCTGAATATCCGGACAGCTCTTCATGCCGACGCGTTTCCTGCTGAAGTCCGCCGAGCCGGGCTGGAAGCCGAGGAGCACATGAAAGAAGGCCGCAGCGTATGCCTCTACACCACCAACGCCGGCCGTCGGGAGTTCCTCAGTGCAGACGAGAGCGATGAGGATCTGAGCGACTTGTAGCTCTCGGCGCGCATCTCCGCCGGGCTCGAATTTGCTCCTTCATGGGTCATCACCAAAGGCGGCATCACCAGCCACGATATCACGGTGAAAGGGATGCGCATCCGCCGGAACATAGTCATAGGACAGATCATCCACGGCGTGCCGGTGTGGAAATGCGGGGCCTAAAGCCGCCGGCCGGGGATTCCCCTGGTGATTTTCCCCGGGAACGTCGGCGATGAAACTGCCTTGGCCCGGGCTGTGGGGAAACTCATCTGAGTTACACCTCCAGGGCGATTTCTCCGTCAGAGCCGGGATATTTCCTTGATGATTCGTTCCTGCATACTTCTGGGCACCTTCTGATGAAAACGCAAAGAACGAATCCGCCCGGTGTCCTCTGTGAGAGAAACGAGTTCCTGCTTGGGTATCACCAAATGGGCGGGAACATCCAGCTCCTCGGCACAGCTCTCTCGGACCGCGACGATCGTTTCGTACAGTTTTTTCTTTTTGGATGACATTTTTCGGTAGGCGGTGGTTTTGAATATACCGGGTACCGACTTCTTGTCGAAATCCTTGAAGTTACCGGCAATCTTCAGGATCAGATCTTCCACTTTGTCGCTTTGCTTGACTTTGTTCAGCAGTGTCTCATGCAGCGCGAAGAGGTGTGCGACGTCGCCCAGAGCGTACTGTTTGGCGCCCTCTTCAATGGGCCGGGTCATCCAATTGTGCATCTGGTAGCGTTTTTTCCCCTCAACGCGGATTCCGAGTTCGGCCTCGAGAACCGCATCCAGGCCCTTCTTGGGTAAATCGAGCACTTCCACAAGATGCTGCAGGTCGTAAATACCGTTCATCTTCACTTTGTACTGCTTGTAGATAAGACTGATATCCGAATCGGCGGAGTAGAACATGTAAATCTTGTTTTTCAGGGTCAAAAACTCCGCAAGCACGGCATCGTCCATCGGAAAAGGATCGATCAGGTAGTAATCCTTTCCGTCAAAGAGCTGGATGAGACAGAGCCGCTCGCCATAAACATGAAGATTGAACTCCCCTTCGAAATCTATGGCCAGGAGCCGGTCTTCCCGATCCAGGAGTTTGCGGGAGAGTTTCTTCAGCTGATCATCGTCGGATATCCACGTGTATGAGATAGGCATGGGAAATGGTAGCACGTTTGCCCCGTCGTCGTTGAGCCGTGCCGATTGAAGCGGCGTTGAATGCCCAAAAGGTTATTGCAGACTCAAGTGAAACCCCAATTTGACGCGTCAATAAAGGTGTCCCAATCCTAAATTTCCACAGGAGTTACCTTTATGAGTGTCTTTCAACACCATCCCGATGGGCCGCCCCACTGCTCGAACCCCATTTGTCCCAACTACGATCGGCCTCAAACAACCGATTGGTATCGAAAAGCCGGCTTTCACCCCACAAAGGCCTTTGGGCAAGTCCCCAGATTTCTCTGTAAAACCTGCAGAAAAACCTTCTCCACCCAGACCTTCTCTATGGATTACTACGCCAAGAAACTGGTCAACTATCGATACGTCTATAACCAGATCAATGCCGGCGCCGGCATCCGCAACATCGCCCGAGACCTGGAGGTGCGGGACTCCACCATCACCAATCGGATCAAT
>JARGFR010000130.1 GCA_029210985.1 Spirochaetaceae bacterium
CCGATCATTCGGCTCATCCAGTGAACCTCTCCCGTCAGATCGCAGTAGTCCCTTCCGTTCTCCACACAGGATCGAACCATCCCCTCACCATAGAGCGCGTAGGGCCCCACAGTGGAGACCACGACCTTTGTCTGTTTACACAGATTGTTCAATGAATCCATATCGAAGGCATCCGCCAGAATGACCGGGAGGTGTTCGGCTCCGGCTCCTAAGGATTCCTTCAGATCCAGCAGTTTTTTTTCGGAACGGCCGGCGACGGCCCATCTGAGTTCACCGTCGACTCCGAATGTTTCCAACAGATAACACGAGAGAATTTGGCCGACGAAGCTTGTGGCACCGAAGACGACCAGGTGGTAGGCGGGGGACGGCATTCGTGATTCTCCTTGTTGTGAATTTCAGTTTCGACAATCTCACAATACCGATGCAAGAGAGTACAACATAGGGAGCATGCAATCCTTCACCCGAACGACTAAATTCAATATATGGAAAATATGAATAGGCGAGTCGCCGCAGTCACGGGAGCGACGGGGGCCATAGGATGCGCCATCGCCGAGAGTATTGCCCGGCTGCCCGATTGGGAAGTGGTTCTGATTGTCAGAGACCGTCCTCGAGGAGAGTCCACCGCCCAAAAGATATCTCGAACCACCGGCAGCAGTGCGATTCGGGTCGAGATTGCGGATCTGGGTGTCGCCTCGGATATTACTTCACTAAGACAGACGTGGAGGGGGCCTCTACATGCCCTGGTGAATAATGCCGCCGTCACCCCCCCTGAGCGGGAACAGACGGCTGAGGACGTCGAGGCTCAATGGGGCGTCAACTTTCTGGGTTACTGGCGCATGGCAAAGGCGTTCCACAGTGTTCTCTCCGAATCGGCACCGTCCCGCCTGGTGAATGTCGCCAGCTATTGGGCGGGAGGGCTGGATTTGGATGACCCGGAGTTCAAGCGACGCCGGTATGACAACGATTCGGCGTACCGCCAGTCCAAGCAGGCCGACAGAATGCTCAGTGTTCTTCTTGCGGACTCATGGAATGAAGACGGAATCAGCGTGAATGCCTGCCATCCGGGCGATGTGCGCTCCAGGCTCTCGCGAAACCTGGGGTTCGGCGGGTCTCAGACACCCGCCCAGGGTGCAGATACACCCTCCTGGCTGGCGACGGCGGAGGATGCCGTGAACATTCACGGGATGTGGGTGTCATCGCGTTCCGCCGGAGTGGAGCCATTCGCCGCCGGGAACCTGGAACGACTGGAATCGCTGCTAGAATCTTACGGCTGACGGGATTGAAACTCGGCGCCTTCGGAGGTCAGTTGGAATCCAGATTCTTTACCAATACACGGGAATTACGTTCCTCGTTGTATTCCTCCCGACGTTCCGCAGGTAGATCGGAGAGGGACCCGTCCCGGAAACCCCGGGCTAAAAACCAGTCGGCGGTGCGGGTGGTGAGGACGAACAACCGGCTGATGCCGTCTTCGACGGCTTTTTCATTGAGGAGATCCAGCAGCTTCGCGCCGATTCCGAGTTGGGCGTATCGGGCATCCACCGCCATCCCGGCGATTTCGGCGGAGGATTCACCGAAGGGATGCAGGGCGGCGCAGCCGTGGACGACACCGTCCATGTCATACACCCAGTAGTCGTTCTGCTTTCTTTCGAGTTCTTCCCGGGTGCGTTCCACCAGAATGCCTTCGGCGATCAGCGGACGCATGATGTCCAGTATTCCCGGCACGTCGGATGATTCCATGGGTCGGATGCGTTCATAAGCGTCGGCAAACACCATGGTTCCGACACCGAGGTTTGAGAATATTTCCTTCAAGAGAACGCCGCCTTGACGCCCGTCGAGAATGTGCGCCCGGTCGATTCCGGCCCGGCACGCGGCGGCGGCGGTTCGCAGGAGAAAACGCCCCGGCTTGTCTGGATTGAGTTTCACTATCTCTTCGGCGGCGTCGGGAACCATGCGGAAGATCCGGCCGTCATCCAGGACTTCCACGTTTTCAGGTACTTCCCATTCCGGGGTATACATCACATCTTCTGTTGAGAGGATAAAGAGTTTTCTGGCATTCAACGCGACGGCGACAGTCCCGGCCAGTTCGTCAGACGAGAGGTTGAACGGATCCCCGGATTCGTTGTGGCCGATGCAGGGGAAGATGGGTACATGACCCTGTTCCAGAGAGCGGGTGAGCGCTTCAACACGGACCCGATCCACCGAACCGGTTCGTTCGAAATCCACGCCGTTGATGACTCCTCGGGATCTGGCTCGGACCCAATTGCCGATGACCGCGGTAATTTTATGTCCGGAAAGGGCCGTCATAACCCGATGGGCCACATCGAAGGCAGCCATCTTGATGAGATCCATATCCTCACCGCTGCTGATGCGGATGTCGTCTTTGAATCTTTTATCCGCTCCGAATCGATCGAGCACTTCATCGATACGTTTTCGGGCGCCCGGTACGATGACGATTCGGATGCCCGATTTATGGAGCAGCGCCAAATCCCGGGCATGCTGGGGAAAGTCGGGGTGGTCGACGATTTGATTGGAAATCTTGATGACGAAGGTGCCGCCGCGAAATTGATCGGCATACGCAAAGACTTCCCGGATGAGATCCACCTGTTCTCGGATATCGGACTGAGCCATGATTGAGCCTAGGAGGAATGTGCTCGGCGGTCAAGTTCTCAAGTTCTCAAGTTCTCTGCCGCCGGCGTCCTGTGTCAGTGCCAATATTGATGAAATTCTACCACCTGTAAGCGGCGCCCAACTGGAATAAATTGAAGAGGATCGTGCTCTCGCCGGTTCCGTAGGGCGCGTCTTCGGTTCCGCCCAATCCGTCCAGTCCCAGATTGAATTCCAGTATCCGGAATTTGACCGACAGTTTGGGAGTGGGCGACCACACCATAGCAGGCTCGAAACTGAGCATGGGGTAGAAAACCCAGGTCGACTCACCGGCTGCCAGGGCCGGTTTGACCAGGGTTTCTTCGGCTTTCACTCTGACGGCACCGAAATGAGCGGTTATACCGAACTCGGCGCTCAGTCTACCCAGAGTACGGACCTGCATTCCGATTCCGGCCATCATGATTGTCGAGACGGTATCCAGGGGATTGCCGTAGATGTCCGAACCGAATGATATGTGTCGTCCGTGTTCGAAGCGAAGGGATCCAACGACGCCGAGGTTTTCCTGGAAGTACCAGGCCAAATCCGCACGGAGTGGCCATAACCAAAGCCATTTTGAATCAGTCCGGCTGTCTCGGCTGCCTTCGGTGAGAAGAATCTGACGGGCGGATATCGGGAGCCAGAGGGTGGCTTGGAAGGGCGTGATGAGCTGGTCTTCGAAGCTCACCTCCGATTCCAACTCGGTCCGCTGGACTCTAAGTTCCTGGGTGACATCCGGCGGAACCAGGTCGAGAAGGGGTTCCCAATCTTTTGCCAAGAGGTCAAAAGCTTCGGCGGCAGCCATTGAATCCTCGGCAATCTCCGGCGGGAAATCCCTCGAGTCGACCACACCGTCCCGGTCTTCCAGACTGACGGATAACACCTCGCCGGTGTTGATGATGATGCGGTTATGCGGCTCGTCGTCGGGTCCGCTGACCACCAGGGGAACACGCCGGGTCAGCCGGGCGTAGAGGATGGAGGGTAGCAGTGTTCCTTCGGCTCCTTCATCGGCGATGATTTGTATTCGCCTGGGAATCAGTTTCTCCTGAGCTCCGGCGGTGAAAACGCAAAAGGAAAGAACAATGAAGAGAAGACAAACGCGGCGTATCATAGACGTACTCCGGCACCCAGTTCGAAGGTAAAAATATTATCGACGAATCCCTCGTCCCCTCTGCCGGCCAGATCGAAGCGGTATCCGAAGGGAGTGATGCTCAGTCCTCCGTTGATGAACACCGGCATCTTATCGATCCGATCGCTGAAGTGATAACGGAAGCCGATCCTCACCGGCGTGAGGATGTACACAAAGGGGCCGACACTGTCCGACCGAGTGACGACGTCAAACCAGGTATAATCCACTTCCGGTGAGTATTGCACTTCCATATCGATGCTCATGATGATATCGCTCCGCAGACTCCGGAAAACCGCCCGGGGTCCGGCGTGCAGCCCTCCCATGAGCAGCCCTTCAGTGGCATGGGAGTCATTTTCGGGGCGATAGGTGCCGGTAGTGATGTTGACACCCCCGCCTACGGCGAATCTGGAACTAAGAGTCCGATCCCATTTGAGCAGAAGCGGGAGGTATGGGCCCTCGAACTTGCCGGCATCATTGAAAAAACCGCTGTCCTCCAGATCGTAGTTCTCGAAAAAGCCTCCGAAACCGCTCTGGACGGTGAGCACATTCGGATAATCCGACCATCTCCGACGGATAATTTTCTTTCGGCTGAGAAGGCTTTCGCCTTTGTCCGCGCCTTCATAAACGGTTTCGGTTCGCGTCACCAGAGTCCGGCCGGCCTCTGGCAGAACCCGATCCACTTCCGCGGCGAAATCCAGAGCGATTTCATCCATGGCGTCGAAGATGTCCAGTCCGGCGATGCCCTGCCAAGTCACTGCCGCCCGGACGGTTTCGGCCTGGACATCATAGAGGTTGGCCTGGATGGTGAGACCGCCGTCATCGTCGATGAAGAATCCGCTTACCACCAGATCCGCACCGGATTCTTCCAGTGTGAGGAAGTCCGGATGAATCAATGCGTCCCGGCGTTCCCAGGGTACTGTCGAGGGCATCACATCCAGGCGGTCGTCTTCTTCCAGTGTCAGAAGAAGCGTGTCGGCGAAAAGCCGGGCGAGCTGATCGTTGGTATCACCGATGGAAACAAACGGAGCCACCAGGGTTCCGTATTGTTCACGGGTTGAAACAGGCGCTGTTTCGGCGGCGGGTTCAAGTGCCGCTTCAATTTCGGCATCGCCTTCCAGTCGGACGAAGTATACCGCATCTTCATAGCCTTCGGCGCGAACCAGGATGCGGTGTTTTCCACCGGTGAGTTCAAAATCAATCGGGGCTGTACCGGCCAAAATGTCGTCCACATACACATCCGCTCCCTCCGGGTCTGCGCTCACTGCGACCTTGAAACGCAAAGTTTCGGAGTCGAGTTCGGGACGGAGGGTCCCGAACCCGATAAGGTCCCGCCCCGACCAGACCGGATAGTCGACGTGGGACACCATGCGTCGGCCGGCTCTTTGCCGATCACTTTCATTGATTTGCCGAGTCCTGATTCCATCGGGGGAGCGAACCAGACCGAAAGGAGCCAGAACAATGGAAGCGGGAGGCACATCCACACCAGAGGGGACTCGGGGAGCCATGTGCAGTCCTTCGTCTGGTGTCAGGGCGTATTGGCCCGGTTTCACCCGAAACCAGATAACGTCCCAGGTCTCCCCACGAATCGTCACCCTCAATTCATCAGGACCGGATATGATGACCCGGGCACGGCCGCGAAGACCGGATTCACTGTCTATTGCTCCGATGTAAATGCCGAGGAGGGAGGATTCGTCATCTCGACCGGGTGTCGGGAAATCGCGACTCCAAGTCGAACCGATACCCACCAACGCCAGGAGGACTATAATGGTGGTGAAACGCTTGAATCGAAATGATGTCAACACGCGTATAATTATAGGATGAGTGATGGGAGAACACAACTTACCGCAAACGTCCATTGATCTTCACGATTTGGACAACCGACATGTAGAGTCCGGAATTCGTGCCCTGGCGGATAGTCTGGGAGAAGGACTTGTGGTGATACAGCATAATCGTGTGGTGTTCATCAATGAGAAACTCTCGGAAATATTGGATATGCCCCGGAGCTCGGTTCTGGGAGAGAGTCTGAATGAATTGCTGCCTGAGGATCATGAATCCAGGGATTACATCGATATACGGGCTCGCAGGGAACGTGGTGAATCCATTTCATATCCGGAGGAAATCCGGCTGCGGCTGAAGACCGGACGAACCGCCGTTATGCGGAACCGCGCCACACTGATTCAATGGCAGGGAGAACCGGCAACGGTGCATTTCCTGGAGGATATCACTCATCGAAAGGCTATGGAAAACCAGCTCCTGCAGCAGAAGGAAGTGAATGCCATTCTGGCGGATACCGTGCGCAGGATTCTGGCTTCTCCGTTGTCCCTGAAAGATACTGCCGCGGCTGTACTGGATTCGGCCATGAGACTGACCGGAAGCCGCTCCGGTGTACTGCTGATTGATGACGCGGGACGGCAGGTCCTCTCTGAACGTCGATGTGAAGGGCAATGTCTGCATTGCATCGTTCCCGCGGTGATGCGGCATATCGAATCCGACGAAGTACTCATGAATCACCGTCGTCCCGGACGAATCCCCGGAGCTTTCTATCTTAATGAAGGCTTGGAACGTGCTAAAGATTGTCTGATCGGCGGTAAGATACGGAACATTCTCCGAGTACCGGCACGAAACGACAGCACAGTGTCCGGACAAATCATCCTGGCCGATACGCCGACGAGCTTCGGCCCATGGGATCTGGACAACATGGAGAAGATTGCCGAGGTGCTCAATCTGGCCCTGCTGCGCGTCAAGACCATTGCCGAACTGGAAAACGCGAAGATTACCGCAGAAAAAGAAGCTGATGCCAAGAGTCTGTTTCTGGCCAACGTCAGTCATGAAATCCGCTCGCCGCTGAACGGAGTCCTGATGATGGCCAGCCTCCTGCGGGATTCCGATTTGAGCGAAGAGCAGAAGGAAATCCTGGGTGTGGTGATGTTCTCGGCCCAGACCATCGATAGACTGATCCGTGATCTGACGGATCTGACACAGATCCGGACCGGTAAATTCACGGTTCACAACGATATCTTCGATTTCTCCGAACTTGTCAGGCATCTGGTCGATATCAACAGGCCGGAGGCGGTTCGCAAGGGGTTGGATCTGGTTTCAGACATCGGTCCAAAACTGGACCGTATATACGGAGATCGGGAACGTATCGGTCAGATTATCGCGAATCTCCTTATCAATGCGGTGAAGTACACAGATCGCGGACATGTCCGTATAGATGCCGTCGAAGAAGGCGGAAAACTGGTCATCACCGTTGAAGACACCGGAATCGGTATTCCGGAAGGCCAGCAGCACGCGGTGTTCAATCTCTTCCACCAGGGCGTGCCCGATGACGGCCGGAGAGTGGATGGTACCGGTATCGGACTGGCGGTTGTCAAAGAACTCACGGAAATCATGAACGGCCGGGTCAGTCTGGAAAGTCGTTACGGTGAGGGAAGCCGTTTTACGGTGATTCTCCCGCTCCAGGAACCGAGTGCGGACCAGCGTCAATCGGATCGGGAGGCCACCGATGCATTCCTTCCCGAATCGGCCCATATCCTGGTTGTGGAGGACGAAGGGGTCAACCGGCTCTATATCCGCACCCTTCTGGAGCGTGACGGTTGGGATATCGACGAAGCGGCGGACGGTGTGGAAGCGGTGTCCCTGGCCAGAGGACGCTCGTACGATCTTGTACTCATGGATATCAGCATGCCCCGTATGGACGGTCTTGAAGCATCGACCCGCATCCGGGAAATTCACCCTTTTCTGCCCATTCTCGCGATTACCGCCCATGCATATGAGGAAGACCGGCGGCGGATTCTTGAGGCCGGATTGAATGATATCATCTTGAAGCCCATCGATGAGCGGATATTGAAAAGAAGGCTCCGGCGCTATCTCAATAAGTCGTGACGAAACCGGTATGTATACGGCTGAATCGCTCACCGAAGGCGTCGGAGAGCATTTCGGCCGCCTTGGATTCCGTACAATGCCCGGCGAGGACACGGGTCTCCGGAATCTCGGTGACCAATTCGGACACCACCCGTTCCAGATTCTCCTGGGATTCCTTTTCATCGAAGAGGTGAAACCCGCCTATCAGGGCGGCAATCGGGCAATTCGGACAGTAGGCTTTGACTTGATCGATAATGTTGACAACTCCCCGGTGCGAACAGCCGGTCATCACTACCAGCCCATCCTCCCCGCGGAGCGCAACGGTGAGTTCGTCGGTGAAATCATCCTGCAGTCTTTCCCCCGCCCTTCCGGCGAGGAGTGAGGAATTCCCGTCGGGTTTTCCGCGATAACCCGGGGCGGCCGGCAGTATGATGAAATCCTTCATCTCGACTAACTTGTCCACCGCCGAGAATCGGTCCACCATATCTTCAAATCCGGGAAGCTGGACACCGATGTCTCTGGCCGGACCGTCGGCGACATTCCATCTGGGTTGGAAGGCACCTCGCCCATGTCGTACTTTCGCGATGTCATTGATTTCAAGAAACCCTCCGAGGCCGCCGGAGTGGTCGTGATGTCCGTGGGAAAGAACAGCGATATTGACTTCCGAGAGGTCGATTCCCAACACCGAAGCATTCGGGATCAGGACACCCTCGGGACCGAAGTCGTACAGCATTTGAAAACCGTTGAACTCAACATGAACGGCAAATCCATGCTTGGCTAAGAGTTTGGGATTTTTCGGATGGGGTATGTTGTCGGCGAGCACTGTCAGTTTCATGTCACTGTCAGTATAAACTATTGTTCAGGTTAGAATCGAAAAAGCCGTGAATTTCAACCCATTTTGGCGCTGGGTACGTCCCTCCACTGTGTTGTGTAGCACGGGGAGAGCTGTTCTCTGCGCATGGCCCAGCTGCTATCCTGCCTTAGAGGAGTGCAGCAGACCGATCCGGGGCCGTATTTCGACGTCATTTCATCAACGGCCGACATGAGCGCGGTTTTCCTTGGATTCCGAGTTCGAAAGAGATCCGACTGCCGGCCGTGTTTGTCCTCGATTCCCGATAGGAACACCGCCGCCTTTTTGTATCGGTAGCCGTCCCTGAACAGACTTCTCAGGCCGCGCCTGGCTGCGGACACCAGATCCGGGAGGTAGTCGGTGGCCTCCTCCAATCGGACGACGGTGCCTGCGGAGTGTTGTTTTTCTCCATCTTTGAAGCGATTCGTCGTGAGCCACACGTCCACCAGTCGACAGACCGATCCCTGAGCGCGAAGTTTGGCCGCCGCTCGGGCCGTGTAGTCTCCCACCGCCTCAAGAAGGTCGTTCAGATCGGTCACCGGGCGGCCGAAGCTCTTGGAGCTCATAATCCCTTTCTTCGGCGGCAGCGTCTCTTCCATGGCGATGCTGGGGATGCCGCGAAGCTCCCAGACGATGCGCAGTCCGGTGAGGGTGAGCCTATCCTTGGCCCAGGCATCATCCACGTTCTTGAGCCCGAGAGCGGTGGTGATGCCCCGGGAGGTCAATCGGTTCGCCAGGCCCGAAGCAACCCCCCACACCTTCTCCACCGGAGTTTCGGCCAATATTGAATCGATATCTTCGACGTGGGCGAAATCACCGCCGACCGGTCCGACGCCGCCCATTGAAAAAATCCCGTCGGCCCGCTTCTTAGCGATTCCGCCGGCAATTTTTGCCAGCACCTTTGTGGGGGCCACCCCGATCGACGTCGGAATACCCACGCCCCTGCGTATCTCGCCGCGCAGAGAGCGGCAGACGTCCAGGGGAGGTTCGGGGAGGTGGTCCAATGAAAGAAACGCCTCGTCAATGGAGTATGGTTCGATGGCCGGAACCCTCCCGGACATCAGGCTCATGACCCGTTTTGACATGTCGGCGTAGAGAGCGTAGTTGGAGGAGAAGACCGCGGCGCCCTCTTTCTCAAGGGTGAAACGGGCCTTGAAGTAGGGGATGCCTCGGGGAATGCCCAGGTTCTTTGCCCGACGGTTCATGGCCACGATACAGCCGTCGTTGTTGGACAGGACAACCACGGGGCGGCGTGCGAGGTCGGGCCGGAACACCTCTTCACATGCGGCATAGAACCCGTTGCAGTCCACCAGGGCAATGATCATCCCCGCCGTCCCGGGGCTCTCAG
>JARGFR010000131.1 GCA_029210985.1 Spirochaetaceae bacterium
TCCCATTTTGATACCAAGTTTCAACCCACTGCCGATATCAGCGGCGTTACGACATACGTCTGGATTCACCATCCCCAGGGCAACGAGCTCGAACAACTGAACTTGAATGCCCGGGATGAACTCACCGAGGACGATATGGGAATGGCCTCCTATCGCTGGGAGTATGACCAGAAAGGTTTGATTGTCTCCTCAACATCCTTTGGTACAGACGATCTGCCTAAGAAGGATTTCTGGGGTATCGCCAGATACCGATATGTCTACGATGAGTCAAGGAACATGATTGAAGCAGCCAGTTTCGGGGATTGGGAGACTCTCACCGAGGACACCGCCGGTGTCGCCGTATATCGATGGGGATACGATGACGCGGGAAGAAAAGTGACTGAACGGCACTTCGATTCAGATGATTCTTTTGCCGAAGACGGTCAGGGTATTGCCGAATATCGGTGGGTGTATGACAACGACGGCCGAAAGAGCGAACAGCGCCAATACGGGTTATTCGGTCAGCTGCGTGCGGATCCCCAAGGCGTGGCGGTTTATGCTTGGAATTATGACGGATACGGACGGGTGACTGAGCGGCGGCACTACGGAATCGATGAAAGACCAGTAGATGACGCCGGCGGCGCAGCTTTGGCTCGGTGGACCTATGGGGCCGACGGCCGGCCGCTCTCGGTGGCTCGATTCGATCGCCGTACTCTGCCGACGAACTGACTCTCTCCGGGTACTAGCTGGCAAATTCGGAAAGCGCCGCCAAATCTTCGATAAAATCTTCCACCTGGTAACGGCCGACCAGAAACTCCAGGGGCTGGTCTCCCACGCCGGCGATGTAGTACACCTCATCGTAGGGCCAGAATCGGATAACCGCCGGCTCCACCGCATCATCGACATGACGAACGGTAATTCGGATTTCAGGAGAACCGATTTCCACTCTTTCCCGGGCCACACCTTCCCACATGACGGAAATAAATTTCTGATAGACGGAGGAGAACGCCGGCTGCGGCGTTTCCAGCTCATTCACGATAAACCGATCGTCTTTTATGTCTTCGGGCTCACCCCTCTCCTCACGCCGCATCACCCACGAATCCGGCCCCCTCTCCACTTTCACCTGGGACACAGTGGTGATGGATCCCAGAAAGACAAAACGACTTGTCAGAGTAAAAGGATCGGTGTTCAGAATGGCCAGGTCCGATTCGGATAGTGTAAAGACCGCGTCTTCCCTGTCGCCGAATCGGCAGTAGCGCCCTCCCTGACCGTCTTCACCGCCGATGACGATGTGGAAAACATGGCCTTCTGTGTCTTCGAAATGCAGGAAGTCCGGATTATCCTCCGGTGCCAGCCCCAATCCTTCATCCCCGGTATCCAGGCTGTCTTCCCAGGATTTTACCATTGTCGGCAGTGGTGTCTCTTCCGTCAGGAGTTTCTGCAGCTCATAGTCATCCAGAGAGTATGTGCCGCGCCATGGAGAGGTGATTTCCAGTAAGCTGACGATGGTAACGAAAGGATCCTCAGTGCTTCTCGGTTCCGCTTGGAACAGAACGCCATCCTTTTGGAACGAGACGAGGGCAAGACTGTCCGCTTTCACGGACGGCAGGGACATATCCCGGAATTCCCCAGATGATTTGAAGGCATGATTTGCAATATAGGAGGGAACGATAACAACGGTAGAACTGCCCGCCAACCGACTGTAACGTCCCCTCCCCGAGGGATTAAGGCTGCCGAATTCGATGACAGCCGATCCTCCCGCGTTATCCTTCAGAGTCATCACGATTCGGGGTTCGTCCAGACCGAATGCCGACAAATCCTCGTCCGCGGCGTCATCCGTGACAAGGTCCAAGGATCGGATGGAAGAGAGTGCTCGAACCGCCACCATAATCAGGTCTTGTGCAGGCTTGAAGGCGGTGGAAGTATCGTCAACAAACCAGGTTTCTCCATCCGAGCTGTAGAGGTGAAGTTCTCCTTCGGCCCCCGCCGCTCTGACGGATCGGAGACTGCTGGAGTCGAAATCGCTCAAAATCTCCGGGTCAGCAGCTCCTTCCGATACGGTCTCTGGTTTTGTACTCTCGGTCAGCTTGGATAGCGTTAAAACCCCGGCTACAACGGCCAGGAATATCAACGAAATGATAAAATTACGAGATTTCCGTGTCACCTATTGCGCCTCCGGAAATAGATAACCAATCCCGAACTCAGACTGATTAGCGGTATGAGTATGATGGCGAGGCCGGCATAGATGACGGCGGTTAAGGTGCCGATTCTCAGCGGAAGACGAAATAGGCTCTTGGAAGACACATTCACCGCCGTTTCGTCATTAACGGCCCAATTGACCAGGTTCATCACCATTTCCGCATTGTCTTTAATCTGCCCGAGAAAGCCCAGTCCTGCCAATGTGCTGGCACTGCCCAGAACCACGATTGTGCCGCCTTCAGGCTCATAAGTATCCAAGTTGCGCTGTCTGATCGCCGCAGCCACATCAATCGGACCCATTTCATCACTGGGTATCGGAGCCAAGTCCCCTGATCCTTCAGACGAAATATCGGTGCGGAGTCTAGACTCTTCCGAGGATGTGAGGAGGGGAAAATATTCCAATTGCCGCTGCTCCGCTTCGGTACGTCTGAATCCCATTGTGGCTTGAACAATCGGATTCAGTTTGGCTTCAGAAAGAGGTACAAGCGCCTCATGGTCGGTCATGAATGGAGCGAAAACGAGGGGGTTGTCGCCGAACTCGGCGATCAGCCGGTTCTGGCGGCCTTCCAGTACGAGTCCCCGACGAACCTGGATGTCCCAGCGTTCCAGCAGGCCGTGGATGACGGTTAGCGGTTCCTGGGTGAGATCCAAAGCCACCAGCAGGCTTCCGCCGCCGGTGAGATATTCATCCAGTTTATTCGCTTCGGCTTCGGAGAGGTCTGATCGCGGTCCGATCAATGTCACCAATGCGGTTTCGCCGGGTATATCCTCGCGAATCAGGGAAATCTCACCCATCTCGTAGTTGGCCTGATCCAGCATGCTGAGGTAACCCTGTGATGCCAGAGGGCTTTCGCGATGCCCCGTGATTTCGAGTATTTTCGGGGTGCGGCCCGACGAAACATAGGCGATTGCCGAGGTAATCTGCTGTTCAACCTTTTGACCTGTAATCTGGGTCTGACCCTGCTGATTCCGGCTTATGTCATAAAGATCCATGGCTCCGATGACTCGGAAATTGCCTCCTGAAGAAACGATAATCGAACCCATGGGAATCGGCTTATCATCTTCGGAATAACGGGACACAACACCGGGATTTCTATCAGGATCTATGACGCTGACGGATACCCGATCCGAATTTCGGTCGTATTCATTCACCGATTCCATGATGGCTTCGGGTTCCTCTCCCGGCTTGAAAAGGGCGAGAATTTCCACCTCCGAGTCCAATTCCTCCAGAAGTGCAATCGTCGGGTCCGTGAGACTGAAGAGTTTCTTGGGAGTCAGATCGGCTTGTATATCCAAATCGGCGGCCAGAATATTGATGATGATCAAACCGGCGGCGACTGCGATAGTGGTGATGGCCGATACACCGGCATGGCGCGTTTTAAAATCGAATTTCAATGTTGGTTTCTTCATTTTTTTATCCCTAGAGCCATCGTTGCTTTTCCAGATCCTGTACCGTCAGGAACAGGAAAAAACCCGTAAAACTGAGGTAATAGAGAATTGCGTCGAAGCGAAGAATGCCTATGGAGAAGGATGAAAAACGCCGGGTGAGGGACAGCCATCCGAGGGATTTTCCAATAAGGCCTGTAAACAGATCTCGTCCGGTAAACCACAGTACGGCCAGAGCCACTGCCAGAATCAGAGCCGTCAGAACGGTAATCGGAATGTTCTTTCCCGCTCTGAACAGCCAGAAGATCGGAATCATCATCATGATAATCGTCCACACCAGTCCGGCGACATCCGAAGTGGGCATATATGGGCGCAGGAAATCAATGATGAAGGTGATGATGAGGGCACAGAATGTGAGTACCGCCGCGCCGACTACTCCTTCTGCAGCCTGGGAGATAAACACTCCGATGGCGATGAACGATGCTCCCAGAAGTACAAATCCCAGGTAGGTTCCCACTATCATCGGCCAATCCAAGGTTCCGTGAAAGGAGAGTAGAACCGGGTAAAGAACAGTGACAATGATAGTGATGAAGAATACCGCAAACGCTGCAAGAAATTTACCGAGGACGATGCTCCAGAGACTTGTCGGACCTGTCAGCAGCAGTTGATCCGTCCGAAATCGCTTCTCATCTGTGAATATCCTCATGGTGAGAAGAGGAACCACCAGAAGGAATAGAAACAGGAGGCTCACCAGGTAAGCCGAGTACTGGGAACTCTGACTGAAAACCAACTGCACGGAGAAGAGAATGCCTGAGATGAGCAGGAAGACCGCCATGAAGATCCAGCCGGTCGGAGTGAGAAAATAGGTTTTCAGTTCTTTCTTCAGTAAGGCGGTCAATTTACGGCCTCCTCTTGGGTTGTGAGATTCAGGAAAATATCTTCCAGGCTCAAGTCCATGGGGCGCATCTGAAGAATGGGGAGGTCGGCACCCGCCATGGATCGGAATGTGGATTCTCTGATGTCCTTGGTTCCGGAAGCCTCCAGAACGGCTTCCGTGACGCCGTCTTCGGGGCCGGTGGCGACACTCAGGGATTCTACGTTCGAGATAGATTCTAAAGCCGTTCGGACCGATTCTACGGGTCCTTTCACCAAGAGATGAAGTCTTGTCGCGCCCGACAGGCGGCGGGAAAGATTTTCCGGCGTGTCGGATGCGACAATACTGCCCCTATCAATGATGAGAATCCTTCGGCAAGTGGCGCTGATTTCCGGAAGTATATGGGAGGAGAGAACAACGGTGTGTTCTTTGCCCAAGTCCCGAATCAGTTCTCTTATCTCGATGATCTGTTTCGGGTCCAATCCCACGGTTGGTTCGTCCAGGATGAGCAGCGGAGGATTTCCCACCAGAGCCTGAGCCAGGCCGACTCTCTGTCGATAGCCCTTGGACAGATTTTTGATAAGGCGGCTTCTCACATCGCCGATTTTCACCAACTGACGAATCTCATCCAAATCTGCTGAACGGCGGCTCTTGGGTACTTTCTTGAATTCTGTGATGAAGTTCAAATACTCATCGACGGTCAGATCGAGGTATAGAGGAGGCTGTTCGGGTAAGTATCCGATGCGTTTCTTCGCCTCCTCAGGGGACTCCACCATGTCGATGCCGTCCACCAGGACTCGCCCCGAACTGGGAGCCAGGTATCCGGTAATCATATTCATCGTGGTGGATTTACCGGCACCGTTTGGGCCCAGGAAACCAATAATCTCGCCTTTTTCGATATGGAAATCAATTTCATCGACAGCCTGGATTCGGCCAAATTGCTTGGATAGGCTTTCTGCGCGTATCATCGCACGACGCCCCCGGTTTGTCTTTTCATAGTACTAAAACCTCGATTGATGATTTTCTGATTTGTTCCGACCCTATATAGAGCCGTTCTGGTTGTTAAAAAATATTCCGGTCCGGATTGTTTCGACAACAAAGCTTACCGAATCGTCATTTTCGTCAACTGTTTTCCGCGATAACTTTGTATGCGACGGTTTTCTCATTGGGATAGAGATCAGGAGGCATCACCTCTTTGCCGACCGCCTGGGCAATCATATATCTCGCGCAATTGAGGTTGTTGTTTTCACAATATTTGGTTTTAAGTTCTTCGATCTGGACAGGTTTCTCCGCCAGATTTTCAAGAAAGAACAGACAATTCTCGATGAATTCACAATGACTCATATTTCGACCCTAATTAGTAACGGTTGCGGCATTTTCTCCCATCCGGCGCCTTCCGTCAAATACAATGTCTAGCGCTGTCTCGTCACACCGATACGGGGACAATTCGAAGAGATCGGACATTCAGAACACTTTGGAGACTGAGGTGTACACACAAGCTGCCCGAACTGCACCAGTAACTTATTGAGGTCAATCCACCATTTCTGGGGTACAATGGCTCTTAGAGCGGCTTCGGAAGCGTCCGGCTTTTCTGTTGCAATCCAGCCGCGGCGGTTGGCAATTCTGTGGACATGAATGTCCACGCAGATGGCGGGTATGCCGAAACCGACACCCAAGACCAGATTCGCGGTCTTCAGCCCCACCCCCGGCAAAGCGAGAAGCTCGTCCAGTACGCATGGAACCCCACCGGCATGGTTTTCTATGAGAATGCCGGCCAATCGGACCATCTGGTCTGCTTTAACAGAATAGAAACCCGCTGGGTAGATCAGTTTTGCGACCGTATCTCTACCCAGTTCCAGAAGGCATTGCGGATCCGGGGCGCGGTCAAGAAGCCGTCTTGAGGCGGCCAGAGTCACTTCGTCTCGTGTCCGCAGTGAAATGATTGTAGAAATGAGGACGTCCCAGGGATGAGAATGTTCCGATTCTATCTGATTGACCGAAGGAAATGGAATGGATTCCATTAATGCCGCAATCGCACCAAGTTCTCCATCCCAGTCCCTCATCCGTATCGACTATTCCCCGGATTCCAGCTTCATAAAAATGAGCTGTTCTATTTCGTCTTTGTTTTTTCCCAAGGAGAATGAGACTTCATCCACCAGCAGACGCAGTGCGCTATCGTAAAGTTTACGTTCCAGTATGGGAAGTTCTTTCACCTTGCTGCGGTGATACAGCTTGGTGACGACTGTTGCGATATCTGTGACGTCGCCCTTCCGGAGCAAGTCAAGATTCATCTGATAACGAAGCTTCCAGTCGGTTGGAACCGGTTCGTAGTCGCTGGAAATGATTTCCAGTGCTTTTTCCGAATCCTCTTTGGCGACAATCGCTCGAATCCCCTGCTCCGCGGCGGTTGCGACGGGGATTCGAATGGTCATATCTGAGACGTCAAAATACATCACATAATATGGAACCATCTCGTTTTTGAATGAACGCTCTTCGATGTTCTCGACGAGACCGACGCCTTGCAGCGGATAGACAACTTGCTGTCCCTTCTTGAATTGAGTGGGGGAGATGTTTTTGGCCATGGCCGGTCTAATATATCGAAAAGGCTCTAACACGTCAAACTTCCCGGCAGTCTAACCGATAATAAAACCGTATGAGCCAAAAAACCGTACCTGTTCTGATGGCATCCATAGCCGTTCTCTTTATTGCACTGGTGGTAATTATCGCTGTGATGCTCAATACCCAGGAGCGCAAGTCCGCCCGGGAAAGCCGTGTTGTGGCCGTTCGAACGCTGCTCGCATTAAGGGCTTTGAACGGGACGACGGATATCCGGAAAGTGAATCTAACCCGAATTACGTCCTTTATTTCGGCACCGGCTGAGCACGGCGGCAGCTTGGACAATTTGAATCACTATTTGAGTAAGGATCCCGGACGCCGAAATTTCTCCCGGCGGGTGGACAGGAAGCGCGCCGAAGAATATCTGGCCGGCGATGTCGGTGAATCGGCCTTGGTTTATACGCGAGCACTGGATGGCCGAGGCTATCCGGGATGGGTTCCCGAATATGCCGGAACCGTCAGAGCCCTGTTTGAGGAGGTTGTGGCGGATATTGTGACAATTTCCGGCATTCCGGAGGAACTCACAACGCTGCCTGTGTCCGAATTTCGTGAACCCTCGGCGGTATCCAGGGTGGAAGAGGCCCTGCTGGAGTTTGGAACGACATGGGTCCCAAAGGGAGAAACAAACCTGACATACGATACCGACCGTCGGGAAGTTCGAGATTTCTTACTGGGAAACAGGAGATTCCTTCTGAGGCTCGAATCCATGGATCATGCCTGGAGGACCATGAACTCCGCTCTCTACAATCTGTCGATTCATCCCGGGTGGAAGATGGCCGTCGATTACGATCCGGATCTTGAACGTGAACTCAATGAGGCGATAACCGTATTTTTAACGGCTGATCTGAATCGGAGGACTCGGGATCTCATGGGGCTCATCCCAGGGGAACCGAGTAATCTCGGCATCCTGTGGCTGCCGGAAATGTCCTATTACAAGAACATCCCTGAGATAACCGGTCAGACGGCAGATGAAGTGTCGACAATCTATTTTGCCAAGGTGAACCTTGGATACAAGTTTCGGGATTCACGGACTCAAACATGGCTTAACAGGCGCAAGGATTGGCTGACCGACTACTTTCAGGTCTTTTTCTCCAATAAAGTGATTGAAGATTTTTCACCCCTGGGAAGCGAACCGATGGAATATTACCAATGGAAAACTGCCAGGATGAAAGCCGAAGGAATTCACGGAATCAATCAGCGGATCATCGCCACCCTGCCGTTCGGGAAAAAAGGCGTTTTCGGAGTCCGAGACCTGGCCATGGTGAGGGTGAACCTTTTGGAGAATCCTTAGAGTGCCCAAAACCTTGCCGGGACTTTGTAGCAAATCCGCTGATTCGGCAGTTATAAGAATTACCCCACATAAATCCTTTCAGGAGGTACTTTTATGGTCCTAATTCTCACCCCCTACCATGAGCCGCCCCACTGCCCGAACCCCATCTGTATCCACTACATCGCCGGGGATTTGCAGTACCTGACGGCCTGAATTTAGCGGTCGGGAAAAGAGGGTGGAAAAACCGGCAGGGTTTTGGGCACTCTAGCGACCCCCGGTATATCGAATCCCAGTCTTGGAACAAGGTTTTTAAATGGGTGAATATCCAGGGCGTTGGGAAACCAGCCTTCCACGAAACGTCTGTCTATGATATTAACGGCGGGGAAGTGTTCGATCGGAATCACCTGGCACGAACGAAGGAGCAGCTCTTCGGCTTCTCGAAGTTTTGTGAATCGTCTCAGGAATGGAAGAGTCGCCGCCTCATGCAGGATCGCATCGAATTCTTCATTAGAGTATTGAGCCTCGTTGAAGCTGCTGGTCGAGTTCCACATTCCCAGGAATGTATGGGGATCTGCATAGTCTCCGGTCCAAGTCAGAGTGGCGATATCGTATCCGCCGGCCTTGACCGATTCGTAATAATCTGGAAATTCGACCACTTCAATAATCACTTCCAATCCCAGGCTTTCCGCCCAGCTCGTTTTCATTGCTTCAGCCACCGGATCTTCCGAAGGTACACGTATCACCGGAGCCGGTAAGCCTCGACCCATGGGATAGCCGGCGTCTTCGAGAAGTGTAAGTGCCTCGTTCAGACGATCCTCTTTCGGCGGGAAACCGGCATCCGCGGCGGGATAATTGGGAATGGGAGGAACAAGTGATGTTCCGGGAATCAGGCGATTGGTGCGAATCTCCTCCCAGGGGACCAATAAGGCCAGAGCTCTTCGTACTCTCGAATCGGCCCATACCGGGGAAGCGTTGGAGAAATAGTAATAGGTGGTGGAGAACAGCGGTGCGATATTCAGTGCTTCAGGAGTCGCCAGCCGCGAGGTGTCCATACCGGATACGATCCAATCGATTTCGAATCGGTTGAATCGTCCCATCACATCCTCAGAATCTTCCAGGAATAGGATTTTCAATCCTTCAACGGCGACATTATCGCTGTCCCAATAGTACGGATTTTCATCAAGAAGCAATTCTTCGTTATTTCTTGCTCTAATCACGTAGGGTCCGTTCACAGGTACAGAACGATGGGCAGACCAGTCCCTTGTGTTTCGGAAATCCCGATGAAGGGGAGCAAAGCTGTAATGACAGAGAATGGATAGAAATTGCGGGGACGGCTGCTTCAGTTGTACGACCAGGCTCTCGTCGTCCGGTGCCGCGATACCCACATCTTCCCTTCGCCCGTTTCCGGTTCTGTACTCCCTTGCTCCGACGATGTCGTCCAACAGAGAGGCATATTCCGCTCCTGTTTCAGGTGCCAAAAGAACGAGCCAGGAT
>JARGFR010000132.1 GCA_029210985.1 Spirochaetaceae bacterium
CCGATGGAACTGTGCTCTTCGACGGTGACGACGAGCTTGTTTTCTGCGAAGAGAGAATCCAGCATCTCCTTATCCAGGGGTTTGACCGTGTGCATGTCGATCACCCGGGCGGAGATTCCGCGCTTCTCGAGCAGATCGGCGGCGCCGACCGCGTCGGAGAGCTGGGCTCCTGTGGAGATGAACGCCACATCGCCGCCGGCCCGGTATTCCACGGCTTTCCCGATTTGAAAATCGAAGTCCTCGGAATACATGACAGGGAAACCCGGTCCGCCGGTGAGGCGGATATAGACCGGACCTTCGTGCTCCGCCGACGCCACCAGAGCCTTGTGCACCTGCAGGGGATCGGACGGGCAGATAATGGTGAAATTCGGAATGGCCCTCACCACCGCAATGTCGTCCATGGCGTAGTGCGTATTTCCCAGCGGTCCGAAGCGGACTCCTGCTTCAATGCCCACCACCGTCGCACTGAGATTCATATAGCCCAGGCCGACCCGCATCTGTTCGGCGGGACGCATCGGAACGATGGCGGCCAAACCCACGGCAAAAGGCCGGATGCCCTCAACCGCCAGACCGGCGGTGAAATCGATCAGATTCTGTTCGGCGATGCCGACATCGAAGAATCGGTCCGGATAGGTTTCCTTAAAGCCGGTCAATCGAGCCGTTGGGGTCAGATCGGCTGTCACCGTCACCATGTCGGTGTATTCGGCGCCCAGCATCACCAGGGTGTCACCCAGTACGGTACGATGGCCCTGTTTAGACCATTCCTGCAGTTTATCAAGTGGTGCTTTAATCATGAGAGTTCCTCCAGTTCCGAAACAGCTTGTTCGTAGAATTCCTTTTCCATCGGCCGGGCATGCCAGCTGAGACTGCCTTCCATAAAGGAAATCCCTTTGCCCTTGGTGGTTTCGGCGATAATGACGTGAGGCTTTCCGCTCTTGGAATCTCTCATTGCCTCGAGAGCCTCAAGTACGGACGAAGCGTCGTTTCCGCTCTTGACGACCAGGACATCCCAGCCGGCGGCCTTCCAGAATGCCTCCAGATTCACGTCCATGATTTCTGTGGTTTTTCCGGCCAGCTGGACCCCATTGCGGTCGACGATGGTGACGATGTTGTTCAACTGATTCTTGGCGGCGTTCATCGCCGCTTCCCAGATAATACCTTCGTTGCATTCGCCGTCGCCCACCAGGCAATACACCTTGTGCTGTTCGCCCTTGATTTTCGCCGCCTTGGCCATACCGCACGCAATGGCGAACCCGTTTCCGAGACTCCCGGAGGAAATCTCGATTCCGTATTTCATGTTGCGGCTGGGATGACCCGACAGAAAGCTTCCGTCGCCCTTGAAGGTGTACATCTGTTCCTTGTTGATGTAGCCGGTCTCCGCCAGAGCCGCGTAATAGGACAGGCAGGCATGCCCTTTGCTCTGGACGAATCGGTCGCGATCCGCCATGGTCGGATTCTTTGGATCGTGATTCATCACGCCAAAAAACAGTCCGGCGACGATTTCAATACTTGAGAGGGCGGGACCGAAGTGAGCGCCGCGACCTCCCGCGACATACCCCATTTCGATGACATGACGGCGCATTTCCGCCGCTTTCTTCTCTATCAAAGCGACCGTATTTTCATTCGCCATTTTATTGTTTCTCCTTTTCATCCTGTATCATGTATAGATGCCCGCTGAACTGCCCCGACGGTATTTGAGCGGCCTGATATTTTGCGAGCTTAACCAATTGACCCACCTCGACATCTGTTTCATATCCCATCTCGGAAAGCATGAATGCCAGATCCTCCGTTGCCAGGTTTCCAGATGCACCCGGTGCGAAGGGGCACCCGCCCAGTCCGCCCAGGGTTGACTGCACTTTGTCGACGCCGAGCTCGACGGCCGCCAGGGTATTTACCATGCCCATGTTCCGGGTGTCGTGGATATGAATCTGAAGATCAACAGACGGGTATTCGCTCTTCATCCCTTGAATGGTCCGGCGGACCTGAGCTGGATTGGCGATACCGATGGTATCGCAGAGATTGACGGTCTTGATGCCGCTCTCGATATAGGGTTTGAGAAACCTCAGAACATCATCTTTGGTTTTGGTTCCTTCGAAGGGGCAGCCGAAAGCCGTGGCCAAATCCAGACACACATCCAGTTTGGGAAGGGCTTTCTGGATATTCTGCAGTTCGGCAAAGGATTCCTCATGCGAGCGTCGGATATTCGCCTGGTTATGGCTTTCACTCAAAGAGACGACGTAGGAAACCCGTTTGATGCCGGATTCCCACGCCGATTCGGCCCCTCGCAGGTTGGGAACCAGTGCGAAGAAATCGGTATCGGGATATTTTCCGACGCAGTTTGCCGCCAGCTCCCGGGCATCCTTCATTTGAGGAATGGCTTTTGGGCTGACAAACGATGTGATTTGCACATGCCGCATTCCTGAGGTCACCAGGCCGTCGATAATCCGGATTTTTGTCTCCAGAGGGATGTATTCGCTGACGTTCTGAAAACCGTCCCGGGGTCCGACTTCATGCAGCTCGATTTTTCTCATGACTGTGCCTCCAGCATGGATCCGTTCTCCTTCAGCCTTCGATACCATTTGAACGCTTCTTCGGGTAATTGAGGATGATGACCTCCGGAGAGCTCCCTTGCATTTCGCAAGTAGGCCTCCAGCGGCTCCCGGTAGGATTCCGATGTACAGTTTGCAATGATGGCCTGGGCCCGTTCTCCGTCATCCAGACCCCGAAGATCGGCCAGGCCGTGCTCGGTGACAATCACATCGACATCGTGCTCGCCGATATCCAGATGGGACACCATGGGCACGATATTGGAAATCGCTCCGCCCTTGGCCGTCGAGAGGATGAGAATCACCGAGAGTCCGGCGTTCTGAGCGAAGTTCGCCCCGCCGCCGATGCCGTTCACAACCCGGCTGCCGGCGATATGGCTGGAGTTCACGTTCCCGTAGATGTCGATTTCTATGCCGGTATTCAAGGCGAGCAGACCGAAGCGGCCGATGAGTTCGGCATTATTGATGATGTCGCCGTTTCGTATCACAAGATGGTCCTGCAGATTCGGCGTGCCTGTCAGGATTTGGTCCACCCGGTTGCTCATTCCTAATCCGCCGGTGGAAATGGCGGCCGCCTTGCCGGACACCAGGAGCTCCATCACAGGCTCGGTGACGCCTCCGCTGAAGAAGCTTAAATCCCGAAAGTCCGACCGGCGGAACGAGTCGGCAATGGAATCGGCGATGCTTCCAAAACCTGTCTGAATGGGTGGGAGGGACTTGCCTGTCTCTTGAACTTCCAATTCCAGGAAGTTGAACAGGTGATCGGCGATTTTTTTAGTTTCCGGGTTTCCCTTCGGCTGGGATTCCATGCGTTCTGGGATGTCGGTTTCCACTATGCAGCGGATCTTATGATGATCGATCGGAACGCCCGACCGGCCGATTCTCTGGTCGATTCGGACCAGTGGAATCGGCTGAGTGTCGGGGGGAGCCGCCGGAATATGCACATCATGCAGCGTCGACAAGATTTCCGGTTGGGCTGAATTGACTTCGATGATGATCTGATCCGCCGCGTTCATCAGGTGATGGGCCATGCCGATGGAACTGGTGGGAATCAGATTGCCGTTTTTATCGAAACCCAGCGCTTCAATCACCGCGACATCGATTTTTCCGAAACTGCCCCTCCGGAGCAGGCGGGTCATCCGGCTCATCTGTTGTTCGACATACCGCAGAGACCCGTTGTTGGCTTGGGAGGCCAAGGTACGGCTGGCGCACATCGGCGCCCGTCCAGACAAAATCTGCTCCCCGCCCAGCTTCTCATCCAGCCAGGGCGCATTGGCGGCGGTAATCAGTTCAACCGAGAGTTCTTCACCGCCTTTCTTCCGCTGGATGAGTGCCTCGACGACAGCCTTCGGGTAACCCGCCATGGCATAGCCGCTCATGGCCACCCTCATGCCGTCCTTTATGAACGCGGCGGCCCGGTCGGCGGAAGTGATATGCTTTTTCAGGCCGTTTTTACTTTTCCAGTTGATCACCGATTTAGCTCCGGGGTGTAAAGCCCGCAAACAACTCTTCGTCGGTGGGTTTGAAGCTGGGAATCTCACGAATCACCCAGGTGTTGTTCAGATAGTGTTTGAGTGAGATATTCTCGGAAATCCCGTTACCGCCCCAGGTTCCGCAGCCCAATGAGTGGGTGAAGGGCATGCCGCTGACCCAGCTGCCGCCGTTTGTGGCGGCTTGGGGCTGATTGACCACCACACGGGTGGTGTAGGTTTCCAGAGCCAGCTTCTCGATGTTTTCCGGTGTGGCGGAGAAGACGCCGCAGGAATGTCCCGACCCCGAATAGGCATGATTTTCATTGGTGATCCGAATGGCTTCATCGATGCTTTTACTTTTGTACACCGTCGTCACCAGACTCATTTTTTCCCCGCTGAAGGGTGAGGCTTCGCCGGTTTGATCTTCTTCCACCAACAGCAGACAGGTTCCCTCGGGTACGTCCAGGCCGGCCAGTTTGGCGATGTTGCTGATCGGTGAGGCCACAATGTCCCGGTTGATGATGTGGTTTGCCGGCCATTCGGGCCAGATGGCTTTCTTCAGCCGTTCCTTTTCATCCGAGTCGAGCAGATGGGCACCGATCTTCTTGAACTCGGCCAGCATGTCGGTATAGATCGACTCGTCGATAATCACGCTGTTGTCGCAGGAACATCCGGCGGCCAGGTCGAAGGTTTTACTGGCTTTGATTTTAACCGCGGCATCGGGAAGATCGGCCGTTTTGTCCACAACAATGATGGCGTTCCCCGCCCCGACGCCGAAGGCCGGCGTCCCTGAGCTGTGGGCCGCCCGGACCATGGGCTGTCCGCCGGTGGCGATGACCAGGTCGCATTG
Source organism: Spirochaetaceae bacterium (assembly GCA_029210985.1). GTDB lineage: Bacteria > Spirochaetota > Spirochaetia > DSM-2461 > DSM-2461 > UBA2779. The sequence continues at coordinate 4,869 of JARGFR010000132.1, forward strand.
CTTCATCAGTTCGTTGGTTTTCTCCACCGACGGATCTTCGATAGTCAGGAACAGGTCTTCGGGGGCATCGTACTTTTTCATGACCGAGCGAAGAATGTCGGTGGCCTTTAGTGTCGTCAGTTTGCCTCGGGGGTGGGGTGAGAAGATAACTGCGTCCCTGGCCTTTACGACAAATATGGCCTGGGTCAGAGGGTGCATTTCGGCCTGTGTGCTGGGCACCAGGGAGCCGATTACGCCGACCGGCTTGGAAATACGCGCAAGCCCGCGTTCGGGTATCTCTTCGGTGATGCCGACGGATTTGACGTTCTTGACGTCATAATAGACACCACGGCATTTCGCGCTGACTTTGGCGATTTTTGACGCGACATCCCCCAGTCGACATTCCTGGTAGGAAAACTCCGCAATCTCTTTGATGAGCTCATCGTTGGATACAATTTCCCAGGTAACGGCGGCGGTGAGTTCATCCACTTTCTCCTGGGAGAACTTTTCGGCGATCTTCTGCGCTTTCCGTGCCCGACCGATGAGATCGGCAATATAGGCCGCCGTGCTCGATTGGTTGTTTTCCATCGTATCCCTCCGAATTAGGTGGTTTCGTTGTAAACGTTTAAAACCTATATTACACCCTATAAACGAAACGGTAAAGTTTCGATATAGTTTCGTTGTATGGATTATTGGCGATTTATATGATATTGTGGGTGTGAGAACGTCTGTACAGGAAGGAAAACGAAATGTCCCACATCCGCGTTGAAGAAATCAAAGACCTTCTGCTGCAGAACAAGAAAGTCTATGTCCGAGACCTGAGTGAACGTTACGGCGTCAGTGAGGTGTCGGTGAGGAAATACCTGTCCAGGATTGAAGCCGAGGGATTCGCCGAAAGATTTTACGGCGGTGCGTCGTTGATTGAGGCTCCGATGACCGATGACGGCCTCGGAGAGGTTTATTCGGATCCCCTCTGGCTCTCCTTGGCACGCCAAGCCCGCAGTCATATCACCGACGGAGACACCGTTTTCATCGGATCCGGCCGATCCTGCTGCGTTCTGGCCCGGGAGTTGGCCGGCATCAACAACCTGACCGTGGTGACAAACAACATCACCGCACTCCCGGAACTCATCAAGAACTCGTCCCGGGTCTATCTGATCGGCGGGGAGGTGACAACCACCGACAGTCAAACGCTGTTTTCGAGCTGGGAATCTCCCCAATCACAACTGGGAAATATTTTCGTGAACAAGGCGTTCACCAGCATCTCCGGCTTGGATCTGAAGGCCGGCCTCACCGTCGATTCCATCATCAGCACATATATCTACAAACAAATTCCGTCCATGGCGCACCGGTGGTATCTCATCGCCGACTCGAGGAAATTTGGCAAGATTTCCATCTATCCGGTGGCGGACATCAGTCAGATTCACACATTGATTACCGATCAGCTGCCTGAGCACTATGCGAAATCCCTGGCCGAACAGAATGTCGAAGTAATTCGATGTTTATCCTGAAATATTTGACCGGCAGTTATACTTGAATTATGAAGACCGCAATTTCGCTGCCCGATCGCCTGTTTGAGGAAGCGGAGAAGGCCGCTCGGTCAATGGGAATACCCCGGAGTCAGCTGTTCGCGAAAGCCCTGGAAGAGTTTATTGAACATCATCGGCATGAGAATGTCACAGAACGATTGAACCGGGTGTATTCGCAGACCGACTCTGATGAGTTTAAGGATATATCAAACTCCGGATTGGAATCGCTGAGGGATTTAACGCGTAATGACTCGTGGTGAAATCTGGTGGGCGGACTTTGGTATTCCGTTTGGCAACGAACCGGGTTTCAAAAGACCGGTATTGATAGTCCAGGACGATGATTTCAATAAGAGCAATATTTGGACGGTCGTCGTTGTGCCGTTCTCGACAAACCTGCTGCTGGCCGACGCACCCGGGAATGTGTTATTAGCAAAGGATGCCGGGGGACTGTCAAAAGATTCAGTCTTGGTCACATCTCAGATAAACACAATAGATCGAGCAAGGCTGATTAAAAAGATCTCCAAAATCGAGAAGCGGCTGTTCAGAGAACTTGAAGAAGGAATGATGACTGTGTTGGGCATTCGGAAGTTCAGCTGACCTTTTATCGTTACCTTCTTTCCGCCCCTATCTTAAGATTGTTAAAACCGTTAATCATCCCTCCAGCAGCTCCAGGTGCCGTCCGATATGAGATTTCAGGGCGTTCCAATATAACTCGATGGATTTTTTGATTTGTTGAAAAAACTGCGCTTTCAATCCTGCGTCTTTAAACAATTCCCCGTAGGAAACATGGAGAACCTGCCGGTCGGTGGGGTTGGCGAACACATCCGGAAGCTCAGAATCCTCAAGGGTGGTGATATCGGTGGACAGCTTCATGTCCGGTGTGATGTGGTAATACGACCTTGCCGCAGGGAACACATCGTAGGCTCGGGTGAAGATTTCCCGGAAGAATATCGGATTGATACGGGAGATTGTTTCCAGGGCCACCAGCCAATTGGTCCCTGAGGTTTTCAGATGGTATGCTCCCTTCACCAGGCTCCCGATGACGGGATAGACCGAGAACTTGTCGCTGGAGGAGTGGATGGAAATTTTATACCCCATATCCGCGGCAATCAGTGCATGGAGAGCGAAGGAGGAGGCAAATTCTTCCACATCGCCGATGTAGTCGATTCCTTTCTGGAACTCACCGACGAATCGGGGTGCCAGGGATGAAAACGATATGCCCCTTGCTAAGAGTTCTTTCGCCACGAAATAGTGAGCCTCCGGCGTGGTGGGAAGATCGGTTTCATCGATGGATATCTCGAAGTCGAACTCTCTCTTCACGCCTCGACAGGCCTGATACAGGTCGGCCGCGTGGTCCAGGGCTCGATCATAGGTGAGGGCGATGCGCTGCCGGGTTTCCGGATCGAATACCAGGACGGAACCATCGGCAAGACGCACATCGCTGCTAAATTTCTCTTCGATGTTGTTCCTCAAACCGGAATCGAGATGCCTGTAGGCGCTCGTCACTGTTTGAATATCGGCATCCATATAGTCGAAGGCCAGATGGTCGGAGAGGTCGGCTGTAATCATGGTGCAGCCCTGCTTCAGGGCGGAGACGACCGCGTCGACTGACTTCAAGTGATCGCCGTCGGCCACCCACGCTCCCTCGAAGCCGGTGTTGAATACCGCCCATGAGGCCGCATCGATGACTTCCGTGTAGTCGCGACCCATCAGATCCAGTTCCCGCAGGGACTGCTGGGCGAGAACCGGCACAACCTCTCCATCACGGAATAGCGGAATGTGACCGGGAGATGCCAAACCCAGTCGGTCCCCCAGACCGAAGGACCTTCGATGCGCCCCTGCGGTACTTGGAGCGGTATGAGGGAAGTGCTCCCTCAGGGCCCGGGCGTTCTCTCCGTTCTGAGGTGCTGTCATCAGGCGGCGATTGCCCTCATCCCGGACTGTGCCGACGAAAGCCGCCGGTACGGCGCCGTCGCCCTCCCTGCTGCCGAGAATTAAGAGCCGGTCTCCCTCGGCGTCACGGACAGCCATGTACCGAACTCCGTTTGAGCCGGATCGCCGGGAATCCTCATAGGCTCGGAGGTCATCCAAAACCGGAATTTGCTCCGAGAGAGAGCCGGACATCCAATTCTCCAGAGTCTTGAATCCAATTCGGCTCAAGACCTCGTCAATCATCACCGACTTCCGATTTCAAAGTCACGACTTTGCCTTCTTTGACGGCTTCGTCGGCCAGAAGTGCCCACTCGACGGCTTTATACCCGTCGGTGAAGTTCACTCTGGGTTCGCTTTTGTTCTTCAGGCAGTCGACAAAACCGTGCATTTCGGCCCGGTAGGTATCCTGCCAGTATTCATAGAACCATTCGGAGCATTTCCGACCCACTCCATTTTCATCGGAATACACGTTGCGGGAATTGTATGAGTAGTCACCGATGCGGATGGACCCCTTGGTTCCGAAGATTTCCATCGGAGCATGGTAGCCGTAGGCGCTGTTGCGGCTGGCGGTGAGCATCACCATCACACCGTTTTTAAACTTCATCAGGATGGACGTATTGTCCATATCGCTGCAGGCTTTGAGCCCCTCGTAGGCATACACTCCGCCCACGCCGTAGATGGTTTCGGCTTCCGACCCGGTGAACCATCGGGCGGTGTCGTAGTCGTGGGTCATCATGTCGGCGATGAAGCCGCCGCTTGTCGGGGCGAACTTGACGATGAACTCTTCGATGCCCGCCTGGTCTCTGGATTCGATCCGGATGAGAATGGGGTCGCCGACAAAGCCTTCATCCACTTTCTTTTTGGCTTCCATGAGGTTGGTATCAAAGCGGTGGTTGTAGCCCACCTGCAGAGTGAGGCCATCGGCCCCTTCGACGGTATCCCTGATGGCGTTGATTTCTTCCCGGGAGAGCCCGATGGGCTTCTCGGTATAGATGTTCGTCACACCGGCCTTCACCGCTTCGCAGATTATTTCCCGATGAGTCTGGGAGTTGGTGGCGATGACGATGCCGTCCAGATTCCGCATTGCAAAGAGCTCGTGATAGTCCTTCGTTCGAACGGCATCCGGAAACAGTTGGGAAGCCTTTTCGAGTTCGGCGTCCACGACGCTGCAGACGGCGGCCAGCTCGGCGCCGGGGATGGCCGAATGGATATTCTTGGCGTGCTCAATACCCAGTCGGCCCAAGCCGATAATGCCCAATTTTGTGGTTTTCATAATTTCATCCTGTAAGAATTTATTGAAAAAGCCGCCGCCTCCGGAGGAAGAGGCGGCCGGCCGGGGAACCCTTCCCCCCCCGACTGGAGTGCCCCCCCGCCGAGAGGGTTGGCCGCCCGGGAATCCCTCCCGGGCGGCCGGGCTGCGCCCGGCGGCCGGCCGGATCAGTCGAAACTCAACATCACCTTAAGAGCTTCGTTTTTCAATTCGATAGCCGTATCCATGGCTTTGT
>JARGFR010000133.1 GCA_029210985.1 Spirochaetaceae bacterium
GTGAGAATCGGGACCATAAAAGTACCTCCTGAAAGGATTTATGTGGGGTACTTCTTATAACTGCCGTATCAGCGGATTTGCTTCAAAGTTCCGGCAAGGTTTTGGGCACTCTAAAAGGGATTACGCTTTAAGCTTATTTATTATTCGCTAAAAGCATGTGGTCTTTTCCCTACAGCTCTTCCATCATGAATCCTTATGCAGGGTTCTCAATTGCAGGACATCCTCGCCTCAAATATTAAAAGAATCAGGAAGGACTTAGGCTATACCCAAGCGGAATTAGCCGAGATGGCTGGAATCAGTACGGGATTTATGAGTGATATTGAACGATGCAGACGCTGGCCCAGCGCCGACAAGTTTGCATGCATTGCCACGGCGATGAAACTCGATCCGTTCCAGCTGCTTCTTCCGTCCCCTGATTCTCCCTATTTCGACAGGCATCGAACTCTCACAACTTTTCAGCGCCAGGCTTTGAAGTCCTTTGAGAAATCCATGGCGGAATCCTTCAATAACCTAATGCAGCCTTATGGTCCCATCAGAAAATCCCAGGATGACGAAGACGACGATTTCTAGACAGTGATCTTTGTCCGCTTTCTTGATTTCACAGAAAATTGACGACCGTGCCCCTTCAACTATTATGTACACCTAATTTATTTACGTATAGCTATACTTTTCTTGATATATGAACGCGGGTCGCCTATCATTATATAAGACATTTATGCAGAGGTAAGAATGACCCGAAATGAACTCCAGGTAGGTGATAAATCCTACATTGTCCATGACATCAAACGATATGCCGAAACTGAGGGTTTGGATATCAGCCGTCTCCCCTTCTCTCTCAAGATTCTGCTGGAGAATCTGCTCAGACATGCCGATTCGGATGCGGTCGATCCCGAGGATATCAAGGCCGTCGCATCTTGGAGTCCCAACGGCAAAACCGCCAGGGATATAGCCTACCATCCCGCCAGAGTGGTGATGCAGGATTTTACAGGTGTGCCCGCGGTGGTGGATCTGGCGGCGATGAGAGATGCCCTGGCCGACAAAGGGGGGGATGTATCGAAAATCAACCCTCAGATACCCGTAGACCTGGTGATCGATCATTCGGTGATGGTGGATAATTTCGGATCAAAACAAGCTTTTGGCCTGAACGTCATGCTGGAATTCAAACGAAATCAGGAGCGTTATCGGTTCTTGAAGTGGGGTCAGGGGGCGTTTGACAATTTTCGTGTCGTACCTCCGGGAACCGGCATCATTCACCAGGTGAATCTGGAATATCTGGCTAAGGTGGTATGGACCTCCGAAGGCCCGGACGGGACATGGGCTTACCCCGACACGGTCGTCGGCACCGACAGTCATACCACGATGATTAACGGTCTGGGTGTCCTGGGCTGGGGAGTCGGCGGTATTGAAGCCGAGGCGGCGATGCTTGGCCAGCCGGTTACCATGCTGATACCTGAAGTGGTGGGATTCCGTATGGACGGATCTCTGCCTCCGGGCTGCACGGCTACCGATCTGGTTCTCACTGTGGTAAAGATGCTCCGAGCCAAGGGTGTTGTAGGCAAATTCGTGGAATTTTTCGGATCCGGCTTGAGCAATCTGACTCTGGCCGATCGGGCGACGATATCCAACATGGCACCCGAATATGGTGCAACCTGCGGAATCTTTCCGATTGATGACGAATTGATTTCATACATGAAACTCACCGGAAGAGAAGATGAGCAGATGTCATTGGTGGAAGCTTACGCCAAGGCTCAGGGCATGTGGAGGAACGACAGCAGCGAAGCCGCCTACAGCGACTTGCTGGTGTTGGATCTGTCCACGGTTATTCCTGCGATGGCCGGTCCAAGACGTCCCCAGGATCTTATTGCTCTGAATCAGATACCCCAAGCTTTTCGGGAGTCCCTGACCGAGGTATTCGGAGTGGACCGCAACGCCCTGTCGGCCAAAGCTACGGTGGAGGGAATCGATCATGAATTGACCCACGGCGATGTGGCCATCGCCTCGATCACCAGCTGCACGAACACGTCGAATCCCGCCGTACTGGTCGCCGCCGGGCTGGTAGCCAGGAACGCCCGGGCCAAAGGCCTGAAGTCCAAACCTTGGGTAAAAACCTCTTTCGCACCGGGCAGTCAAGTCGTCACCGCCTATCTGCGGGATTCCGGGCTGTCGGAGGATTTGGACGCCCAGGGATTTCAACTCATCGGCTACGGCTGTGCCACATGTATCGGCAACTCCGGACCGCTGCCTCCGGCTGTGAAAAAGGCGATCGATGACGCCGACCTGGTGACCGCCAATGTTTTGTCAGGCAACCGCAACTTCGAAGGTCGCGTGAGCCCCGATTCCAAAGCCAGTTTTCTGGCCTCTCCTCCCTTGGTTGTGGCATACGCCCTGGCCGGAACGGTTCTTATCGATTTCGATACCGAGCCCATCGGATCGGCCCAGGACGGTTCGGAAGTCTATCTGAAAGACATCTGGCCCAGTCCGGAGGATATCAAAGAGGCGCTGGGGGTCCATCTGACTCCCGAGCTCTTCAGAAAAACCTATGCGGATGTTTTCACAGGTCCCGAACCCTGGCGGAAACTCGAGGCACCCAGGGGAAACCGCTATGACTGGCAGGCCGACAGTACATACATCCGTCGGCCGCCTTTCTTCGACGGTTTTGCAGATTCCGACGGTGCGATCAAGGATGTCGTCGGAGCAAGATGTCTGGCCATTCTCCCCGATTCCACCACCACGGACCATATTTCACCGGCGGGCACGATACCGATTGACGGTCCGGCGGGACTGTATCTTCGTTCCCACGGCGTTGAACCGGCATCGTTCAATTCCTTCGGCAGCCGCCGAGGCAATCATGAAGTGATGATGAGAGGCACATTCGCCAATATACGGATCAAGAACGCCATGGTTCCGGGAATCGAAGGCGGATTCACCAAGGATCCCGACGGCAATACGGTCAGCATCTATGACGCCGCCATGGCCTGGGGTGAACGAGGTGTTCCCCTGGTGGTGCTGGCCGGAAAGGAATACGGCACCGGTTCATCGAGAGACTGGGCGGGGAAAGGCCCGATGCTCCAGGGTGTGAAAGTCGTGATCGCAGAAAGCTACGAACGCATCCATCGATCCAATCTGATAGGAATGGGTGTCCTGCCCCTGGAATTCGCCGACGGCGGTTCGGTGGAGAGCCACCAATTGACCGGGGATGAAAGTTTCACAGTCAGAGGCCTGGATGCCCTTCACCCCCGGGAGACCCTGACCGTCATGGTGGAGAAACCTGACGGAACGACAAAAGACCTGAATGTACTCTGCCGAATCGATACGGCAGTGGAGATGGATTATTGGCGCAGCGGTGGAATCCTGACATACGTCATGAGAAATCTCCGGGAAAAATAAGGAGTTATAATGCAATTCGATTACGACGCAGTCATTGTCGGCGCCGGCGGCGCCGGTCTCTATGCCGCCCTTGAGGCCTCAGGTTCCGGTAAGACCGCGGTTATCACAAAGCTCTACCCCCAGAGAAGTCACACCGGAGCGGCCCAGGGAGGAATCGGCGCGGCTCTGGGCAATGTCGAAGAGGACAGCCCCGAATGGCACGCCTTTGATACGGTCAAGGGCGGAGATTATCTGGTTGATCAGGGAGCGGCGATCATTTTAGCCGAAGAAGCGGTCCGAGCCGTATACGATCTCGAGAATCGAGGCCTTCCTTTCAGCCGCACACCCGAAGGAAAAATTGATCAACGGCGTTTTGGAGGTCATACCCGGGAGTTCGGGACGGGACCTGTGAAACGCTCCTGCTATGCCGCGGACCGCACCGGCCATATGATTCTCCAGACGCTTTATCAGCAATGCATCAAAAATGATGTGGTATTCCACGATGAGTGGCACGTCGTTGATGTGGTGATGGACGGCAGCCGCATCACCGGTTTGATTGTATTTGAGCTTCGAACCGGGGAACTTCACATGGTCGGCGCCAAAGCGGTCCTCTTCGCCACCGGCGGATTTGGGCGTATGTTCAAGGTGACCTCAAATGCCATGGCCAATACGGGCGACGGTCCGGCGGTACTCTCCCGGACCGGCGTCCCGCTGATGGATATGGAATTCTTCCAGTTCCATCCGACGGGCATCAAGAAGATGGGCATCCTCATCACCGAAGGTGTTCGCGGAGAAGGTGGTATTCTCTACAATCGTCACGGCGAGCGTTTCATGGAAAAATACGCCCCGACACTCCTGGATCTGGCACCCCGGGACATGGTCAGCCGGGCCATTATGACCGAAATCGCACTGGGCAACGGTATGCAGGGCGATAAGAAAATCGATGATTGGGTCCATTTGGATGCCAGTCATCTCGGCCGTGATACCGTCGAAGCCAAAATTCCCGATATAGCCGATTTCTGCCGCACTTATCTCGGCGTGGATCCGGCTGTCGAACCCATGCCAGTCCAGCCCACGGCTCACTATGCCATGGGCGGTATCCCCACCGACGTTGACGGCCGGGTCACTGACGGCAGGACGGTTTGGGACGGTCTGTACGCCGCCGGTGAATGTGCATGCGTATCGGTTCACGGCGCCAACCGACTCGGCACAAACAGTCTGGTTGAGCTCATTGTCTACGGCCGTCGCTCCGGACGCGCCATGGCCGATCATATAAAAAGTGCTCAATCGGTACGGATAGGATCGGAAGGCACGGACAAATTAGCCCATTGGAGTAAGCGAATAACCAAACTCAAAGAGGGCGGCGCTCATTCCGGCGACACCTTTGAAGCCATGAAAGAAACCATGATGGCCAATGTCGGAGTGTATCGGAATGAAACGAACATGAAGAAAGCGGTTGCCGACATCTCGAATCTGAGAGCCGCCTTCGGAGAAATCGGCGTCCAGGACCAGGATGTGAATTTCAATACAGAAGTCCTTTCGATTCTTGAATTGGAAAATCTGTTGGATCTCTCTCTGCATACCGCATCCGCGGCACTGGCCAGAACCGAGAGCCGCGGGGCCCATTCCCGGGAGGATTTCCCGGAGCGGAACGATGAGGCGTGGCTGAAACACAGCTTGAGTACCATACAAGATGATAAAGTCGTTCTGGGTTCCAAACCTGTGGATGTCAGCCGCTGGGAACCCAAACCACGAGTGTATTAAAGGAACTGATTAATGATGAAAGACGAACGTCGATTACCGGGAGATGCAAGATGAATGTGACGCTGGATATCCTCAGATTCGATCCGGAGGCGGACAAAAAATCTCACAGAAAAAAATACGATGTCACCGTTGAACCGACCGACCGTGTGCTGGACGCTCTTATGCATATTTCCCGACACGAAGACGGCACTCTGGCGTTTCGGAAATCCTGCGCTCATGGGGTTTGCGGTTCCGATGCCATGAGGATCAATGGAAAAGAGGGTTTGGCCTGCAAAACCCTCATCCGGGATGTCGCAAAAAACGACGGCGACGTCATTCAGCTGGATCCCCTCAATCATATGCCGATTCAGAAGGATTTGATGGTGGACCAAACTGTCTTCTTATCCAAGTTCAAGGCGATCGAACCGTATTTCAAACCGAAAACTCAGCCTCCGGCAAACGGAGAATATCTCCAATCCGCCGAGGAGCGCGCCGTCATCGACGAGGCCACAAAATGCATCAATTGCGGTGCCTGTTATTCGGCCTGTCCCGTACTGGACGACAACCCCGATTTTGTCGGGCCGGCGGCCCTTGTCGCCGCAGCACGATTCGTATTCGACAGCCGTGATGAGGGATTGAAGTCCAGGCTGGATATTGTTGACCAGCCCAATGCGGTTTGGTCCTGCGACAATCATTTCGAATGCACGAAAGTCTGTCCAAGGGACATTAAAATCACCAAGCTGATCAATTTCACCAAGCAGGCCATCAAAAAACATAAAGAAGGCACCGAGGCATGAAAATACACGAATACCAGGCAAGAGATCTGTTCCGGCAGTATGGAATACCCGTCAACGACTATGTCTTGGTAAGCTCCCCCGCCGAAGCCCGTCAGGCGTCCGTCGGATGGAAACAGACTGTCGTCAAGGCGCAAGTTCTCGCCGGCGGCAGAGGCAAGGCCGGAGGCGTCAAACTGGCCGACACTCCGGAAGAAGTGGAAGAAAAAGCCGGTAAGATCCTGGGGCTGGAAATCAAAGGATACCCCGTGGAGAAAATTCTGGTTTGTGATGCCGCGCCCATCGCCAAAGAACACTATCTGGGTATGGTTCTCGACAGAGCGAAACAGGGCGTCACACTGATGCTCACGGATCAGGGGGGGGTGGATATCGAGGATTTGGCGGTCAGCGACCCCGATGCCATCCATAAAATAACTCTCTACCCCCATCGGCCTCTGGATGACGCGGCGTTGAAGTCCTTCTTGGCCAAATCCATCCCGGAAGAGAATCAATTGAATCAAGCCATGGAAGCCGCCAAGTCTCTCTTTGAACTGTTTAAGGCCACCGATGCCTCTTTGGCGGAAATCAATCCCTATGCCCTCACGCCGGACGGCGAGATGCTGGCGCTGGACGGCAAGGTGAATTTCGACGATAACGCGCTCTTCCGGCATCCGGAAATTGCCGCGCTGCGAAATCCGGAGGAAGAGAGTCAGGATGAAATCGAAGCCAGAGAAAAGAATCTGAGTTTTGTCAGCCTGGATGGCGATATCGGGTGCGTGGTGAACGGCGCGGGCTTGGCCATGGCCACCATGGACATCATCAAACACTACGGTGGAGATGCGGCTAATTTTCTGGATGTGGGCGGCAGTTCCGATCCTCAGAAAGTGGCCGAAGCCCTGAAAATCATTCTACGGAACCCCAGAGTCAATGCGGTGCTCATCAACATCTTCGGAGGAATCACCCGCTGCGACGACATTGCCAACGGTCTGCTCATCGCCCGGAAAGAACTTGATTTTAAAGTACCGCTGGTCATCAGACTGGTCGGAACGAACCAGGATGAGGGTCGAGCCATACTGGAGAAAGCCGGCCTGAAGGCCGGAGACAATCTCGACGAAGCCGTGAAATCGGTGATAGAGGCAGCAAAGGAACGCTCATGAGCATACTGATTGACGAACAGACAAAAGTGATGGTCCAGGGAGCGACCGGACGAGACGGATCTTTCCATACCGGCCGGATGAAAGCTGATGGCACCAAGATAGTCGCCGGCGTGACTCCCGGGAAAGGCGGCACCGAGGTCCACGATATCCCGGTCTTTAATACCGTATCGGAGGCAAAAGCGGCCACCGGTGCGACTGCCAGCGTGATTTTTGTACCCGCGAAATTCGCATCGGCCGCCATCAAAGAAGCATCGGATGCCGGAATGCCCCTGATCATCTGCATCACCGAAGGGGTCCCTGTGCTGGATATGGTGGAGATATACCACCTTGTCCACTCCCGGGGTCAGGTGCTGATCGGACCAAACTGTCCCGGCCTCATCAGCCCGGGAAAGTGCAAAATCGGTATCATGCCGGCGCCCATTCATAAACAGGGCGGTGTCGGAGTCATCAGTCGCTCGGGAACCCTGACCTATGAGGTTGTTCACATTCTCACCGAAGCGGGCCTGGGTCAGTCCACATGCATTGGAATCGGCGGGGACCCGATTATCGGCACCGGCTATCTTGATCTTCTCGAACGGTTCGAAGCCGACCCCGACACCGAAGCAGTGGTTATCGTCGGCGAAATCGGCGGTGATTCGGAGGAACGGGCGGCTGAGTACATTTCGGAATCCATGAAAACCCCCGTGGTGGCGTTCATCTCGGGACGTTCAGCTCCCAAGGGGAAGAGAATGGGCCATGCCGGAGCCATCATCTCCGGTGGGCAGGGTACCGCGGAAGCCAAAGTGACGGCTTTTGAAGCCGCCGGTGTCCCTGTGGCCGATACTCCCAGCGACATTCCCAGGCTTGTCGCGAAAAAGCTCGGGAGGTAGCGTTCAGTCGTGCAGGAAATCCTTTCCGGTTCCAACGCGGAATGGCTCGAAAATATCCTCGGGGAGGACGGCGAGCCGGTACCGACTCAGTGGAAAGCGCTGCTCGATTCCGAAACAATCGGCATAAACAGACGTGTCGTCACGGCCTCCGAAAGTGGTGAGCGGAGCAACGAGAACAAGCAGAATCGAGTCAACGCTTTGTTGAAAGCCTATCGGGAGCTCGGTCATCTTTACGCCAATATCAACCCGCTGGGATCCTATATGCCTCCGAATTTGCGTTACGCATGGATTACTCAGCATGGCACAGGCCGGGAACTGGATCCCGCGTCATATGGATTGGACGAATCCGATATGGACAAGCTCTATGACGCTCCGGAGTCGTTTCCCAAACCTCAGGCCACCCTCCGGCAAATCATTAACCGTCTTGATGTGGTCTATGCAGGCCCCATGGGATCGGAATTTCTTCACATCCGAAACCGTCCCATGCGCCGGTGGCTCATCGAACAGATCGAAAGTCGGGAAAGACTCAAACCCTGGTCGGTGGAGGAACTTCAGCGATGGCAAAGGGATCTGATCCGTGCCGAGGAGTTCGAATCCTTCATCCACTCCCGTTTCACCGGGCAGAAGCGGTTCAGTCTGGAAGGCACCGAGGTGCTGATCCCCGCCCTGCGTTATCTGTTTACCGAAGCGGGAAATCGAAATGTCCGTGAAATCATCATGGGTATGGCGCATCGGGGCCGATTGAACGTCCTCACCAATGCCATGAAGAAACCGGCTTCGGAGATTTTCGCCATGTTCGCCGGTCACTACGTTCCCCATTCCTATGGCGGATCGGGAGATGTCAAATATCATATCGGTCAGAGTACCGACTTCGATCTCGGTGACGGACGCAGCATCCATCTCAGTCTGGTTGCCAACCCCAGCCACCTGGAAGCCGTTGATCCGGTCGTACAGGGCAAGGCCAGAGGCACTCAGCGGCTCCGTGGCGATTCGACGCGCAAGAAAGTGCTGCCGGTCCTTCTTCACGGAGATGCCGCCTTCTCGGGTCAAGGTGTTGTCGCGGAAACATTCAACATGTCCCAGCTGAGGGGTTATCGGACCGGCGGTACGATTCATATCGTCATCAACAACCAGATCGGATTCACGACGGCCAGCGCCGATTCCCGTTCAACTTTTTTTGCGACGGATATCGCCAAAGTGATGCCGGTCCCGGTATTCCATGCCAACGGAGACGATCCGGAAGCGGTGATGAGAGCCATGGAACTGGCCCTGCGGTGGCGCCAGAAATTCGGCCAGGACGTGGTGGTGGATATCATCGGTTACCGTCGTCTCGGGCACAATGAAGCGGACGAACCATCCTTTACGCATCCGATCATGTACGATCTGATCAGGAATCACGAAAGCGTCGCGACGATTTTCGGGAAGGTGTTGGACGAACGCGGAGTTTTCCCAAAATCCGAACAGGATGAATTCCTTCAATCCTATGTTGAGGAATTGACCAACGCCCGGGAACAAGGCAAAACCCTAACCAACTATCACGGTTTCCAGACCCTGACCGGGGAATGGTCTTTGGTCAAAAGAGGATACAGTTTTGACTTCCCCAAGACAGGCGTCGATGAAGAAACGCTCCGGAAAGTCGCCGGCCGGCTTCTCGAAGCACCGGAAGGCTTCATGATGCACTCCAAACTGAAGCGGTTTGTCAAAAACAGAAACAAAATGATCTCCGGTGAAGGAATCGATTGGTCCTTTGCCGAAAGCCTGGCTTTCGGCAGCCTGCTCACCGAGGGTTATTCGGTGCGTCTGTCGGGAGAGGATTGCGGCAGAGGAACATTCAGCCAGCGACACGCGGTATGGTGGGACGTCTCATCAACGACGCCGAAGCAGCATACTCCCCTATC
>JARGFR010000134.1 GCA_029210985.1 Spirochaetaceae bacterium
CGTCGCTATGGTGTACGGTCTGATCAGTTTCGTCGGCGTGGTCGCCCTGGCCCGTTACGTGGAAAGGGGGCTGTAGGATGGAATTACTCGGAGGCATTTTCGCCGTTACCGGTTCTGTGTTCCTGTTCCTGGCCGCACTCGGCCTGATCCGCATGCCGGACCTCTATGACCGGATGCAGGCCGGAACGAAGGCCACAACCTTGGGAACGATGCTCTTTCTCATCGGGCTGGCGCTGGCCGAACCGTCATGGGCCGGGAAATCGGCCTTATTGATTCTGTTCGTTCTCTTCTCCAACCCCCTCTCCTCACACGCACTGGCCAGAGCGGCTCACTTCGCCGGGGTGAGTTTGGGTGCGAAGGCGGCCTGTGACGAACTTGCGGGGGAATGCGATGACGAGGAAGGGGAGGTGACGGCATGAATATTATCTACTTCATCATCATGGGATTCCTGATGGTGTCGGCGGCGGTTGCCGCTCTCTATCTGAAAGAACTCAGCGCCGCGGTGATTGCATCAGGTGCTGTGAGTCTCCTGGCCAGTGTGCTGTTTCTCACCATGGGTGCGCCTGATGTCGCGATGACTGAGGCCGCCATCGGTTCGGCTCTCACCACCGTGGTGTTCCTCTATGCCCTCTCCCGCATGCGGGGCCGAGGGAAGGAGGAGCCCCGTGATTAGACGAATTCTGGCATTACTGGCTTTGATTGCCGCGGCGCTGATGCTGGCACCTCTGGTGCTGGGCGTTCCGTCCGACGGCCCCTTGCCCGACGTGGCGGCCCGCTATGTGTCCGAAGGCCCCGAGGCTCTGGGCGCACCGAACCTGGTAACCAGCGTCATCGTCACCTACCGCGGATTGGATACATTGGGAGAGGTAGCCGTCCTCTTTGCGGCAACCGCCGCTGTGGGCCTTCTGCTCTCGTCCAAAGAGGACGGACCGGATGTGGGTGTTCCTGAAAGACGAGCCTCGGAAATACTGGAAACCGGCGGTGGATTTCTCTTCCCCCTCATCCTTTTGTTCGGAACCTACCTTTTCCTTCACGGCCATCTCACTCCGGGCGGCGGATTCCAGGGCGGTGTGGTCATCGCCACCGGTTTCCTCCTTGTTCTGCTGTCCAACCGCATGGACGAGCTGCATCACGGCGTCATGGCCTGGGTGGAGTCCCTATCGGGATTTCTGTATATCTCGGTCGCCCTGGCCGGTTTGGTCTGGGCGGCGGGATTCCTGGATCCGCGTTTCCTTCCCTTGGGAGAATACGGCAGATTGGCCAGCGCCGGAGCCATACCGGTTATTTACAGTCTTGTGGGACTGAAAGTCGGCGCCGAACTCATCGGCATCATCGACGGAATGCGTCGGAAAAAAGGAGTTGCCGTATGATGGTTCAAATTATTGTCGCTGTCGGCGTCCTGTTAATCCTCGTTGGATTATGGGGACTCCTTTCCCGCCGCAACCTGATTAAAATGATTCTCGGCTTTTCCATTATGGACACCGGGACCCATCTGATTATCGTCGGGCTTGGCTATCGAACCGGCGCCACCGCACCCATCCTGGATTCGGCGGTGCCTCAAGGCACGCCCGTCGTGGATCCGGTTCCTTCGGCCCTGGTGCTGACGGCCATCGTCATCGGCCTGGCCGTCACCGCTCTGATGCTAGCCTATGCGGTCCGGCTTCACGGATCCCGGGGAACCGCGGCGATAGAAGACTTCAAGGAGAATGCCCTGTGAACCCACTCATCATCCTGGCCGTGCTCATGGGCACCGCCTTCTTGATGCCGCTCTTTGAAAAGACCGGCAAATTCCTGCCCCGGCTGGCGTTCCTTGCCGCTCTGGGCGTCCTGGCCGCCGGATCCGCCGTCGGATTCGCCGGGCTGGCCCTGGGTGGTCCGGACATTCAGGCTGCCACCTCAGGATTTTCACCGCCGATGTCCATCAATCTTCGGGCCGGATTGCCTGAAGCCGCACTCTGGACGGCCTCGGCACTCATCCTTCTGATCGGCGGCGTCTATCTGATCCGTCGGGAGCAAGAGGGCATGTACGATCGAATGCTCTTCCTTATCGTTGCTCTGGGCGTCAGCGGACTCATACTCACCCGGGACCTCTTCAACGTGTTTGTCTTCCTGGAAATCACATCCCTCGGCGTCTACGGTTTAATCGGCCGGGGCGGGGATACGTCCTTGCAGGCCGGCTTCAAGTATATGATCGCCGGGGGCATGGCCTCCATTCTGTTCCTCATCGGCACGGCGTTCCTCTATCGCCTCACCGGCACGCTGAACCTGGATGACATGGCGGCCGCCGCGGCAGGGGGAGCTCTGAGAGGAGCCGCCGCCGCATCGGCGCTGACATTCTTAAGTCTGGCATTTCTCATCGAACTCAAACCCTTCCCGGCGAACGGATGGGCGTTGGATGCCTATCAGTCGGCCTCATCGGGAGTCGGAGCTTTGCTTTCCTCGGCTCAAGCCACCGCCGTGTTCGTCGCCTTCGTCAAGGTGGCGCCCATGATGGGCGAGCGACTGCTTACCGTCATCTCCGTTGTCGGCGTTCTGACGTTTTTCTTCGCCAACCTCATCGGCATGAAGCAGAAAGACGACAAGAGGATGCTCGGCTACTCATCCACAGGTCAGGTGGGACTGGCGCTGTTCGCATGGACCATGTCCAGATTTGCGGGAATTCCCGATTCGTCGGTTCTGCTCATCGTCGGAGGATTCCTGCTGACGCATATGTTCGCCAAAGCCGGTCTGTTCTGGCTCACCGGTGTGTTCGCGGACTCGCCCGGTACGAAAAACACGCCTTTCGGACGGATTTCCGCCGGCGTGATGGCGGGCTTGTTTATCATGGCCCTCTTGGGACTTCCTCCATTCCCGTCGTTCTTTGCCAAATGGGAACTGGTGAAAATACTCATTGTCGGTGGACGCTGGTGGCTGCTGGCGGCCGTGTTCCTCGGTTCGCTGTTTGAAGCCGCCTACCTCTTCAGCTGGCTGGTTCGCAAGGTTAAACCGCTGCCTGCCGACGGCGGAGCCGCGGGCGTCAACGGGGACAGCCTCGTTGTGGGGAAACGGATCGGACCGGACATACTCACCGATTCCGCCGTATCCGCTCCCCAGGGCGTCATCTCATCGGCGGCCGCTTCGTGGGGCATCATCCCTGCCGTGGTGCTGCTGGTCTTATCGGCCTTCTGGGCCTTCTGGGCCGGGGTGTTGGCTCCGACACCCATGGCGCCGTTCGCGGCGGCTCTCGTCCTCTTGGTTCTGGCCGTTCTGCCCGGACGACTCCGGGGCATCCTGGCCGTGGCCGCCACAGCCGCCGCAGCCTGGTGGGTCTGGCCCCGGACCGACGGCATCGACCGTATCTTCGCGATGCTCTTTCTCGTTGGCGGTTCTCTGAATCTGTTCGCCGGTTTGTATCGCAAAGACAAACGCGTCGGTTTCTGGGCGTTTTCAACCATGACGGTGCTGGGATCCGGCGCCCTGGTTCTCTCCTCCACGCCTCTGGAATTTTTCATGGCCTGGGAGGTGGTGTCCGTCGGTGTCGTTCTTATCGTTCTGCAGGGACGCCGGGCGGCCGGGCCGTCCCGAACCGGCCTGCTTTTCGCTCTGGGAGGCGGATATCTGCTGATGACCGTCCTGGGGGCTTGGAGCGCCACCGGGGGAACCGCCACCGTTCTGAATCCCACCATCGTCATGATTCTGGCCGCCGCGGCTTTCCTGGTGAAAGCGGGATCCCTGGGCGTGCATCTTTGGCTGCCGGGTTCCTACGCCGAGGCCGATGATGACGCTTCAAGCCTTCTCTCGTCGGTGATTGGAAAGGTGAGCATATGGGCGATGATGATTTTCAGTATTCGCCTCCTGCCGGAAATGTTCGGCATGACCGATCCGCAGTTAATTCTCGAATATTTTAGGGGAGGACCTCTGGCGCCCCTGGCATCACTCCTGGGCTGGATCGGTGCGATTACCGCTCTGGGAGCCACATTGGTGGCGGTCTTCCAGGAAGATATCAAATACACCCTGGCCTGGAGTTCCATGGGCCAAGTGGGGTACATCATTCTGGCCTTCAGTCTCTTCGATCATTTCGGCTGGACGACAGCCATCTACCTGTCCCTCAACCATTTCATTTTCAAGGCCATGCTCTTCCTGGCGGTGGCCGGCATCATTCTGCGGGTGAAAACCCGGCTGATGTACAAGATGGGCGGACTCATCGCTCCCATGCCCATCACCTTCATCAGTGTGCTGATGGCCATCATCGCTTTATCGGGGGTACCCCCGCTTTCAGGTTTCGGCGGGAAATGGCTGGTGTATACGGCACTGATTGAAGGCGGACGGCCTCTCCAGGCGGCTATGGCCATGTTCGCCAGCGGCATCGCTTTCCTTTATCTATTCAGGCTGATTCACTCCATGTTCCTGGGCCAGCGAAAAGACGATTCGGCCGGCATCAAAGAAGCCCCAGCCTGGCTGATTATTCCCCAGGTGGTGCTGATGGCCGCCCTGATGGCCATCAGTTCTTTCCCCTCCATCATCCTCACGCCGGTGATGAGTGCCGTCGGTGAATGGATACCCGCCTCTCTGGCCTTCCAGGGTTCGACGCTGATGAGCGCACTCGGCAATTGGGATGGAAGCTGGGTGATGTACGTCACCATGGGTGTGTTTATCCTGCCGCTGCTGATTCTTTTGATCGGTATGCGCAAACCCCGCAAGGTGAAGCAGTTCAATATTGTGTACGCCGCGGAACGTCCCCATAGGCCGGAAACCACCCATTACGCCCACAACTTTTTCGCTCCCTACCGTAAGGCTCTCGGATTCCTTCTCAAACCTGCCGGGCGGCGGTTCTGGGAAGGCTCGGCTGCAGGTGCCGGAGCCTTCGCCTCGGCTTTCCGGCGGATTTACACCGGCAACGGCCAGACTTATGCCCTCCACATCGTGCTCTTCGCCGTGGTGGTGGCTCTCTTCGCGGGGGTGATCGCATGACGATCCTACAGAACATCGGGGCCGCGGCCCTGTCGATTTTCATTTTCGCCAACTACGGTTTTCTCCTGATGGGGACGATGGCCCGGATTCGAGCCAGGGTGCAGGGAAGGATCGGCCAGCCGGTTTATCAGCCCTACATCGACATCCTGAAGAACAATGCCAAACGGACCTCGGTCTATCACGGCGTGATGTTCTACCTCGGCCCGGTCTTCCGGCTGGCCGGCGGTCTGGGGACTTTCCTCTTCATACCGGCGGTACTCAATGCACCGATCTTCTCCAACTTCAGCTTCTCCGGCGATCTGCTCCTGGTGATGTATTTCATCTTTTTCGGGCAGCTGGGCATGGCGCTGGGAGCCGGTCAGTCCGGGCATCCCTACAGTCCTCTGGGCGTCAGCCGCGGTCTGGCCCAGATGACAGCCTTCGAAATGCCTTTCATTCTCTCTGTTCTGGCTTTGGCCATTCGAAACGACACACTGTCGGTGACGGCCATCGTTCAGGCTCAGCAGGGCGGATTGGCCAACTGGACTCTGTTCACCAACCCGCTGGCCGTCATCGCGGCCATCATCGCGTTCCTGGGAATGTCCATGCACAACCCCTTCAGCGTGGTTATCGCCCCTCAGGAGATTCCCATCGGTCCGCCCACCGAGTATCACAGCAACATGCTGGGCATGCTCCAGACCAACCGGGCCATTTTCAACGCCGCCAAGCTTATCGTTTATGTGAACTTGTTTTTCGGCGGCGCCTCGGCCACCGGGGGCGCCCTGTATTCCATGCTGGATGCCCTTCTTCCCACCGTTCCGTATTGGGCCGGTGTCACCGCCGGGGTGGTGACGATGGTAATCAAGACTTTCCTGTTGTATTTCGTCAACGTATTTGTCGGCGTTTCATTCCCGAGGTTTCGGACGGATCAATCAATCCGGTTCTTCCTCTTCATCCCCACCCTCATCGGTCTGGCCGGATTGGTCATGGCCGCCCTATAGGAGCTGACATTTCAGATGAAAGCGAATAGTGACAAACCCGCCCTGGCCAACCTCGACTTACCCGAGTCGGAACGCGGATATTTCTGCGATGCCCGGCCCGAGGCCGTTGCGCCCGCCAAAGGCATCTGGGAAAACTTTCTGAACTGGGCTAGGGCGAACAGCCTCTGGATTCTCGGGTTCGGTACCGGATGCGGCGCCATCGAGCTTCGCCCCCTGATGACCAGTCGTTTCGACATGTACAGATTCGGCGTCCAGCCCCGCCCGACTCCCAGACAGTCCAGTCTGTTCGTCATCGGCGGCTATGCCTCGGTGAAGACCATGAAGAGAATCGTCCGAAGCTACGAGCAGATGCAGGGACCCAAGTTCGTCCTGGGACTCGGGAGCTGCACCGTCAACGGCGGGATGTACTGGGATTCTTATAACACCATCAATCGCCTGGATCACTACATCCCGGTGGATGTGTATATCGCCGGATGCATGCCTCGACCTGAGGCTTTGTTGGCGGGCATCAAGACTCTGCAGCAGCGCATCATGGCCGGTGAGGCCGAGGGCGCCAACGATTATGCTCGGAACTTCGACTGGTATAAAGCGAACCAGAAGAAGATTATCAAGGACTGGAATATGCCGGACTACAACTGGTAAGGGGGGCGATGATGAGTGATATGAACGCCCTGAAGGCGGAACTGGACAAACGTTATGAGGTGGATCGGCTGGTGGTGAAAAGGCCGGATTCGGCAGCTCTCTTCTGTCGAACGGCCCATCTCCCGGATGCTCTGGCCTATCTTCGGGATCATCTGGGGTATGTGCACCTGAGTTTCATGACATGCATCGATCGCCTGGAAGAAGGTGAGTTTGAATTGGTGTATATGGTGAGAAACCATGAAACCCGGCATGATCTGGCCCTCAAAACCCGAATCCCCCGGGAGAACCCGGTGATGGAATCGGTGCATCGCCATTGGGCCGCCGCGGCCACCTACCAACGGGAACTTAGAGAGATGTTCGGGATTGATTTCCCGGGATGTCCGAGAGTGGAGGAGAGCTTCGCATTGGAAAGCTGGGAAGGAGTGCCGCCCATGCGCCGGGATTTCGATACGAAGAAATACTCGGAAGAAACATACTTCCCTAGGCCGGGCCGGGAAACACAGGGTCCGGCGGATCATATGAGAAAGACACAATACCCCGGGAGGGCCGATATATGACCCGAATGCCCGATAGGGAAAAATTCCCCGCCCATGTCGGCGGAAGCGAAGAACTCGATTTGGAAAGCGGCCGATACGTCAAAATCTGGCAGGGCCCCCAGCATCCCGGCATCACCGGCAACATGTCCCTGGAACTCGTCACTTCCGGGGATGAGGTGGTGGATCTGAAAACCCACGTAGGATACCTGCACCGCGGTTTTGAAAAACTGATGGAACGGAGGAAATGGATACAGAACTTTCCCCTGGTGTGCCGTATCTGCGTCCCCGAACCGGATTTCAACGAGTATCTCTATGCCGCCGCGGTGGAAGAGCTTTCGGGCTTGGAAATTCCCGAACGTGCCGTGTGGCTCAGAACGCTGAATCTGGAAATGGCCCGTCTCACCAGCTATCTGATGTGGCTCGGCGGACAGGCCGGCGCGTTCGGTATGGGAACCATCGGTCAGTGGACGGTGACGATGCGGGATTTCATGCTGGATCTGTTCGAACAGCTCTCGGGAGGTCGCATCTATCACATGTACATCACACCCGGCGGCGTGCGCGGCGATGTGCCCCCGGGGTGGATTGATAACGTTCGTTCCACCCTGAAGAATGTCGAGAAAGTGATGGACGACGTCGAATTGGTGCTGTTCAACAACGCGGTATTCAAAATGAGAGCCCGGGGACTGGGGGTGGTGTCCAAGGATATGGTGGATCATTACGGCATTACCGGACCGAACGCCCGGGCAGCGGGAGTCAAAAGAGACTTACGCAAGGACAGGCCGTATCTGGTCTATGATCAGCTGGATTTCGAGATCGTCACCGGTGACTCTCTTGGGGTGGACTCGGATGCCTTCGGCCGGACCCGCTGCCGGGCCGCCGAAATGCGGCAGTCGGTTGATCTGATTCGCCAAATCCTGGACAGAATGCCTGAAGGGCCCATCCACAACGCCCCGCCCAACGTTCTTCACTGGAAAATACCGGCCGGAGAAACCTACCTGTCGGCGGAATGCACCCGAGGCGAATACGGTTACTATGTCGTCTCCGACGGAACGGACAAACCCCGAAGGGTCTATGTCCGCGGTCCGAGCTACACCCATGCGGTGGCGCTGCTGGA
Source organism: Spirochaetaceae bacterium (assembly GCA_029210985.1). Taxonomy (GTDB): domain Bacteria; phylum Spirochaetota; class Spirochaetia; order DSM-2461; family DSM-2461; genus UBA2779. The sequence continues at coordinate 8,223 of JARGFR010000134.1, forward strand.
ACATCTGGGACCCGGAACCAACATTGCCGACACTGCCGGAATGATGGTTTCCCTCCACACCTATCCCCCTGAGATCGAGAGGTAAGATGATGAGTATCAAAGACGTCATCGCCCCATTCGCCGTATGGAAGCGGGTTTTCGAGAAACCCTGGACGGTGAAGAAGCCCATAGACGATAGGCCCGGCGCCGATCGTTACCGAGGCTTCCATAAAAACGACAGCGAGGCCTGTATCGGCTGCGGAACATGTGAATCCATCTGCCAGAATGCCGCCATCGATATGGTGAGCGTGGACGGCGTCCAGGGAGACGGCGGCGACAGCGGACTGCGGCCCCGAATCGATTACGGCCGGTGCTGCTGGTGTGCCCTCTGCGTGGACATCTGCACCACCGGATCCCTCACCATGAGCAATCAGTATGTCTGGACCGACACAGATCCGGAGGTGTATCGGTTTGTGCCCGGTCATGACGGCAAGAGCTGGGACGACTCTCAGACCGGTTACAGTCGACCCGAAGGCTATAGTCTGCTGAAAGATGAACGGGTCAATATGCCGGCCCTGGATGTCGACGAGGGACTCAAGAGTTTCGTCGAGATGATCAAGGGATACTCGGCCGAGTAGGCCGTGAAAGAATCCGACCGCTGTGTCGAATGCGGAATCTGTGTCGCCGAATGTCCTGCTCACATGGATATTCCCGGCTATATCCGGGCGGTTCGGGAAGGCGATGTCGAGGGCGGTTTAAGGCTGCTCTACGACACCAACCCGTTTCCGGCGTCCTGCGGCCGGGTCTGCACCCATCGCTGCGAAGAGGTGTGCGCAGTCGGCCACGGCGGGGATCCCGTCGCCATACGCTGGCTTAAACGCTACATTGCTGATCAGGCGGAACTCTCCGAGTACGCCGCGGCGCTGCCCGCTCCAGCACCGTCCACCGGTAAAAAAGTTTCTGTTGTCGGCGCCGGCCCCGGCGGACTCACGGCGGCTTATTACCTGAGGATGCTCGGTCACGATGTCGTGGTGTTTGAAGCCATGTCCGCCGGCGGCGGTATGCTCCGTTACGGCATTCCCGAGTATCGCCTACCGTACGAACAGCTGGACAAGGACATCGAATACATCCGCTCATTGGGAGTGGATATTCGGTATGGTCAGAATATCGATTCACAGGCCTTCGGAGACATGACCGATGAATCCGATGCAGTCTTCTTCTCCACCGGCCTGAACGATCCATACAGACTGGGAATCGAAGGGGAGGATCATCCCCGGGTTCTGGCGGGATTGAGTGTCCTGGCCGATGTCACCGACGGCAAGAATCCTAAACTCGGCGCCAAAGTCGGGGTCATCGGCGGCGGAAACGTCGCCATGGACGCGGCGCGAACCGCCAGACGCTATGGGGCGGAAGTCACAGTCCTCTATAGACGGCGGATTGTGGACATGCCTGCCGATGAGGAAGAAATCGTCGAAGCCGGAGAAGAAGGTGTCGAGATTATTCCTCAGGCCATCCCTCTGCGTATCGAGGATGCAGGGACGGGGAAAGTGGCGTTTGTCTGGAACGAAGCCGAAATGGTTGACGATCCGGAAGGCGGCCGACC
>JARGFR010000135.1 GCA_029210985.1 Spirochaetaceae bacterium
GTCAAAAAAAAGGCCCGCAAGTTTGAGGATGAAGAGAATCGAAATCTCTATCGCCTTCGAAAGCAAACCGTTGAACCCGTATTCGGCATTATCAAGCACATTATGGGGTTCAGAGAGTTCCTTTCACGGGGTTTTAAGAACGTCGAGAATGAGTGGGCCCTCGTCGCCTTGGCCTATAATCTGAAAAGGCTCCACTCGCTCCAGACGGCATGAAAATGCCGGTTTGTCGCTATCAATTCATCAGAGCTTTCAAAATACGGAGAAGGACCACGTCTGCGCCATGAAATGCTTAGACAGCGCATTATTCTCAGCGTTGCCAAATCCTATGAAGATATTGGAAATGCATCCATCAAGAGAGAATCTTGAGAGAATCTTGCGGGTAAGTCCGACAGACTCTTAGCCATAACACGAGTATTTCGGTGGCTTGGGAAGACCGTTCGGTTGAATTCACGGCGGTGAGAGTAAGAACTGCAGACCCAGGGGTACGGTGAAGCGGCCGTCGGCGGTCTGAAAGCCGGATACAATCCGAAGAACCAAACCTTCCGGATTTCTCTCTCCGCCTGGATTAAAGATCGGAGTTTTCTTTTCCAGGAACGCCTTGCTTCATTTACACGAAAGGTTGTCAATGATCGGGATTCATCGGCGTTTTGGAGTGCGTTGGGTCTGGCGGTGTTGTTCGGGATGCTCCACGTTATGGGTCCCGGACATGGGAAAGTGTTTACACTGGCCTATTTCTCATCCAGGAAGGCTCGATTAGGGGAAGGATTGATGCTCAGCGGTCTGATTAACATCCTGGATTCTCTTCCGGCTTTTTTGCTCGTCGGACTCACCTACGGCATTCTCTCCTAGACCATCCAGAATACCGGGGCCATCGCCGGCAGAGTGACGCGTATTGTCGCATACAGCGCCATTTCCTTGATTAGTATTGGACATTTGCTGGCTTATTTCTTTCATCATCATGAGGAGGTGAAAGACCGGCAGCTCAAACCCTGGATGCTGGCTCTCAGCGTTGGACTGATTCCCTGCCCGGTCAGTTCGGCATTACCGGCATACGGGATGGCGGAACAGACTATCTGGTTCAGTCTGATTCTCGTGGCCGGTGTTTCCATCGGCGGCATCATCGCACTGAGTCTTTACAGCTTTCTTGTCTTCGGAGGCAAAGCCGGCTTGGAAAGTGTTCTGGAACATCGTGGGGCACACCGCTTCATCGAATGGTTTGAGACAGGATCCATGGCCCTGCTGGCGATTTTCGGCATCATTCTTCTGATCGGTGTCCTGTAACGGTCTTTAGTCGGATCTTCTGTTGCCGGAACCTATGTAATCTTGGATATTTCTCGAAATTTCTCATGGACTTGGGCAAAAGCATCCACAATCCCAGGATCGAATTTCTTTCCCCGATCGTCAAGAATGATGTTCATTGCGGTTTCATGACTCATTGGCGCCTTATAGGGTCGGTGAGTCCTCAGTGCGTCATATACATCAGCCAAGGCCATGATTCTTGAGGAAAGAGGAATCCTTTCTCCCGAAAGCCCTTCGGGGTATCCGGTTCCATCCCAATTCTCGTGGTGACAGAGAGCCACCTGGAGACCTATCTCAAAGTAGGACTGGAAATCCAGCTCTTCGACGGCCTTTTTCAAGATCTGCGCACCAAGCTTGGGGTGGCGTTTCATGAGAATCCAATCCTCGTCGGTCAGGGGACCTGGTTTATTCAGGATGGAATCGGGTATACCGACCTTTCCAATATCATGCAGCGGAGCTGATCTCTTGAGATCTTCAACATATTTATGGCTGATATACCCCGAATATTGCTTCTTTTTCATGAGCTCCCGAGCCAGAACCTCGCAATAAAGGCTGGTTCTGTCGATATGAGCTCCTGTGTCGGTATCGCGAAGTTCCGCAAGGCGGGACATGGTTCTGATCGTTACCGCCTGAGTCTTCTCGAGGCGTCGGTTTGACCGTCTCAAAGATACGTACGATCGATAGAAAAGGATGAAGAGCAGGACATAAAAAACCAACCCGGATAGTGCCACCAAAGAAATCACCATCCGCCTGATGTGCTTCAAATTCCGGTGAACCTGCTGATCTGCATCAATGATTTTTATATATGCGGTCAATTGATCATCAACCACATAGGGATAGAACACACTCAGACCGGGTCCAGTATCTGTTTTTGGTTCAAGTATTTGGATAAGGATCTCATCTTTCGAGTCTTTTACCGGACTTGCCCATGACGATTCCTCATATTGAGGACCGGAGCGTTCCATCTCCCAGAGAATACTGCCGTCGGAATCAAGAATTTGTGTCTTGATAATAGAAGGGAAAAGGAACAGGTCCCTTTGAAAATGATCAATCTCATGTTCCTCCGGTTTCGCCCCTCGTTCGATAGCCTCTGCGAGTTCCGGATAATTGGCTGGAATTGAATCCAGGTATTCAATGAGGAATGAGGTATGTTGTTTCAAGGCGATTTCCAGCATTCTGCCGACGATGATGTTGGATAGAACCCATGCGATAATTACGGCAGAAAGGAAGGAATAAATACTGTACTCAGCCATGATGCGGTTTTTCATCGATGTATGCCTTTATCGAAGGATACCCTATCGAATATGTTATATCCAGAATCAGTCGGATCGCGGCAGATATGATTCAATCAAAGACTTGACTGCAAAAATGTTTTCACCTTCTGGTATAATACAGAGGATAGGAGAACATAGATGCTGAGAAATATAGACCCCGTGATTTCACCGGATCTGCTGGATGTCCTTTTTCGGATGGGGCATGGTGATGAGATTGTTCTGGCCGATGCGTTTTTTCCCGGAGACGCGATGGGCCAACGGGTTGTCAGAGCCGACGGTTTGGGCATTAGCAGACTTCTGGAGGGGATTTGTCCTCTCATTACACTGGATTCGTACGTGGATTCCCCGCTGTTTATGATGCAGCCGGTGCCCGGCGACGAACTGGATATGGAAGTGGAAAAGGCATATCGGTCCGCCATTGAAAAAACGTGGCCGGACGCTCCTCCTGTCGCGAGAGTCGAGCGCTTTGCGTTCTACGACCAGGCGAAGGAAGCGTTTGCCGTCGTCATGTCCGGTGAGACCAGAAAGTATGGCAATATCATCCTGAAAAAGGGCGTCATCAACCGTTAGGCTGCAATCCTGTGGGTTCATATTGTGTCCCTTCCCGGCAGGCGCGCTGGTAAACGACAAGGATCTCTCCACCAAATAGGAATTATCGAGTCCTCAGAACAGGCTCATGGATATTGGCAAAATATGATTTAATATATATAGTACATCCGGAGGCTGTGATGGATCAAAGTTCCCTGTTCGGTGCGATCGCGCTGGTCGGATTGGCCGTTTACGGATATGCCCGGATGTTTCGGTCCGGCGGCAATGTGGGTCAGCTGAAAGCGCTTCTTCCGGACGCACTGATTATTGATGTTCGAACTTCCGCGGAATATCGCAGCGGCCATTTCAGCGGAGCGGTCAACATTCCGTTGGATCGAATTGCCAAGAATCAAAAACGCCTGGGCGACAAGACGACTCCTATCATTCTGTACTGTGCATCCGGTTCACGGGCCAAGCAGGCCAGAGTGATCATCAAGTCTATGGGTTACAAACAGGTCCATATCGGCGGGACTCTCGCCGGCATGCAGCGGCTGACGGCGTAGAACACTATCCCGATCCACAGGATCGGGATATTCTTTATCTTGAAATTACACTAAAGACATAATAAAGTGTAAAAAATGTCTATTAATAGTCGTGCCATACAAACCAGGGAACGAATTCTGGACGCCGCCGAGGGTCTCTTCCGGAGGTTTTCCTTCATGGGCATGAGGATGATGAACTTGGCCGTCCACATGGGGTTGAGCAATAAGACTCTGTACAATCATTTCCCCGGCGGAAAGAGAGAAATCTGGCAGCAATGCATCGAGAGAAGACTGAACCGGTTTGCCGATCGTCTTCTGAGCCTCGTTGACGATACGGATGGGGACTATGTGGATCGCGGCAGGGATATTCTGAACATCGGCAGAGAGGCGGTGGATGTCTTCTACGGGAGCGATGGACTGATTACATCCAACGAGGAATCGAGCATATTTTTTCCCGAACTCAAATCCCGGTATGTCCGGGCTCTGACGCGATTCTTTGGTGAAGGTGTATCCAAGGGATATCTTCGTTCCGATCTGCCGGTTCGATCCCTGGCCGAGGTTTTGATGGTCCTAATTGCGGAATGGGGGGATAGAGATTCCACGCTCTCCGAAGGGGAGGTGAAATCCCTTCCCGAGTTCGTTGAAAAGGTGATGTTTGCCGGGATGTTGACCGAAACGGGTTTGAAAGATTCCCTCCGCATTACCGAAGGACGGGAGGCATGAACAATGTACCGAGGCGGCTGCTGCAAGCCTCTCTTCTGCTGTTACTGATCGGTTCCGTTATGACATTTTTTCTGCTTAATCGGGCCGGGGATGAAGAGCGTGAAACACCGCCTGCGGCACCGGTTCGGGTGGTGCGGCCGGTGGAGAGGCGAATGGAAGAAACGGTGAAGGCCTACGGAACCGTGAAGTCGGCCAATCAAGTGACTCTCCTGCCGAAGGTCTCCGGTGCGGTCACCGAAATGTACGCTGATGTCGGCGACATAGTGGATGAAGGAAGTCTTCTGGCGGTGATTGATCGTGAAGCCTATGAATGGGATCTCAAACGCGCTGAAGCCGCATATGCTTCGGTGTCATCAACTTGGGAACGCGTCAATCGGCTCTACGATGCAGGGAATGTCACTCGGCAGTCCTGGGAGGACGCCAGGGCCGCCCATGCCGCCGCCGAAGCCAGGGCTGCGGCGGCCGGACTTCGATACGACTGGACCCGCCTGGTTTCACCGGTTGAAGGGGCCGTACTGGTCAAACATGTCAATATCGGTTCTCTGGTGGCTCCCGAGGCGGTCACGCCGGTTTTTACAATCGGCTCGCTGGAAGACTTGGAGCTGGAACTCCATCTCCCGGACAGTCGATACCCGTCATTTGTCTCGAAGGTTCCCCAGGCGAGGGCGGTGGTGGACAGCATCCCGAGTCTGAAACCCCATCTGATCATCAAATCTGTGGCTCCATGGGTGGATCCAACCACAAGAAGCTTCACCGTTGTCTGCCGTGTCGTCCCCGACGCCGAATCACGGGCTCTCCTGCGTCCGGGTATGTTCGTTACGGTGGAATTTATCCTCAGCGTCAAAGAACGGGCCCTCACTCTGCCCGATTCGGCGCTCACCGGCGGACGCTGGGTCTGGATGGTGGATTCCCAGGGCAGGGCGAGACGCCTGGAAGTGCCTTCACCGTTTATTTCCGGGGGGGTTGTCGAGGTGCCTCGAGACTGGGCTTCCAATCGCTTCATCATCGAAGGTCAGCATTTCTTGACCGAAGGAACGCTGTTGAGAATTCTGGACGGTGACAAACCTTGAAAATTTCGGATTATGCGATAGCCCATCCGGCGGTTGTCGGTATTGCGCTGATTTCCCTCACCCTCTTCGGAGTGCTCTCGGTGCTGGGAATGCCCCGGGATCTTCTGGCCAATATCGATATGCCCGAAATCCTCGTTCTCACCGTCTACCCCGGTGCGTCTCCCGAGGTGACCGAACAGGATGTCACCGAGCCGCTGGAAGAAGAGTTCAGCCTGATTGAGGGTGTCCGAAAAATATATTCCGAGTCCCAGAACGGCTTCTCCATGGTGTTCGTCACATTGGACTGGGACTCCGACATCGATGCCAAGAAGAATGATATCCGGGATCGAATCAACAACGCTTCGTCCAAGCTGCCCGACGGTATCTCCGGTTCTCCGAGGCTCTATGAACTGGGTACATCCAGTTTACCGGTTTACACATGTCTGGTGGAATCCGAATTGGATTCCGGGACTCTGGCGCGAATGCTGGAAGACCGCATTGTCCCGCGATTCAGCCGTCTGAGGGATGTTTCGGCGGTTTATGCGCGAGGAGTTGAGGAACCCGCACTACGTGTCTATCTGGATCCGGGCAAGCTTGATGCTCTGGATATCACCGCATTGGAGGCTTACGCGGCGCTCAGGAAGGGACAATCGGCCGTACCGGCCGGAGCGGTTCAGATCGGCCCTGATCGCCTGGCCCTGCAGTCCGAGGGTCGATTTTCCGATATACGGCAGGTGGGCCGGCAGCCGGTCGGATACAATTCTTCGGGAATACCCATACTCGCACAGGACGTCGCGCGAATCGTGATGGGGTATGAAAAACCGGAGTTCCGAGCCCTGACCGAGGGACGTCGGACGGTAGCTCTGGATATCATGAAGCGACCCGGCGGGAACACCGTGGAACTCATCGAATCGGTGGGAGAACTCCAGAGGCGGATTACAGCGGAAACCGGAGGCAATATTCGGTTCGTCCCGGTGGTGGACAATGCGGAAGTCATCGATATCACACTTTCTTCGGTCAGTCGCTCGGCCTGGCTCGGCGGACTTCTGGCCGTCATGGTTCTCCTTCTCTTCCTCCATGACCTCAGAGCCGCGCTCATCGTTTCCTTGTCGATTCCGTTTACGATATTCCTATCCTTCGTTCTGATGCGGGCGAAAGGCATGAGTCTGAACATCATGACCCTGGCCGGAATGACCGTGTCCATCGGCATGATCGTGGACGCATCCATCGTCATTCTGGAAAATACCGTCCGTCACAGGAAACTCGGACTATCAGCAGGGGATGCCGCCTCCAAGGGCGCCGATGAGGTGGGCAGCGCCGTTATTGCATCCACCACCACGTCTCTGTCGGTCTTCATACCCATTCTGTTCGTTTCCGGCCTCGCCGGAGCCGTTCTGAAGGAAGTCTCATGGATTCTGGTTTTTGCCCTGGGATCCGCGGCTTTGACCGCGGTGGTGATCGTCCCCTGGCTTTCTTCCCGCATCTTAAAGGAGAAAGGCAAGGCAAACCGCTTCGCTGAGAGGTTTGACGCGTTCTTCGACCGCGTTTCAGATTCCTATTCCCGATTCTTATCGATTCTTCTCAATCGCAAGAAGTTTGTGATTCTTTTCGCGGCGGTTTTAGTGCTCAGTTCTCTCTCTGTGATGGGGATACTGGGTGGTGAACTGTTCAGCGCTCCGGATATGAACGAATTCGAAGTGAGCGTTCGCATGCCGCCGGGCTACGATCTGACCGCGGCGGAGACTAAGATGAAGGAAATCAGCGCTGTCGTTGATGAGATTGTGACGGAAAAAGAGACGGCACTCTGGTACGCCGGTCTTGGGGACAGCGGCACCGTCATCGACAGCGGTAATCCCCTGGAAGGGTACGGAAGAGTACGGCTGATTCGGACCCGACAACGGAAACGGTCGGTGTTTGATATTGTCAACATTCTGAATCGGGAATTGCCGGCACGAGTCACCGACGCGGACATCACGGTCCGAAACGGCGGATTGGCGAAGCAGATGAATTATGCCACCGACGGGTCCGGTTTCCGCGTCGAGCTGTCCGGATCGGATTGGAATGATGTTCTTGACGCCGCCATAACCGTGAGTCAATCCATAGAGGCCGACCCGCTGGTGCGGCGGTCGTCGTTCAACATCCGTCTGGACAAAGAAACCTTGAATCTGGATGTCGATAGGGAGGACGCCGGCCGACTTGGCGTTGATACCCAATCGGCGGGATTGAATCTTCGAATCCTATTTGAGGGAGAAGAGGCCGGCGCTCTCAAAACAGACGGTGAGAGTTATCCCATCATCGTCGCCTCGTCTCTGGCGGGCGAACTGCTTCCCGAGGGTATTCTGGGTCGTATTCATGTCAGAAATGCTGCGGAAGCGACCGTACCGTATTCGGCATTTTCGAAGCTGAACAGAAAATCATCCTCGGACAGCATCCCCCACACCGACAGACTGCCTTCACTGATTGTGATCGGTGAACTCATCGAGTCGGACTTGAGCGCCATCACCGCGAGGATGGAACGGACGCTGACGGATCTGGCACTGCCCACCGGTGTATCCTGGCGAATCGTCGGGGTCGCCGATGTGATGGGCGATACTTTTCGAGACCTGGGAATTGCACTGGCGGTTTCCATCTTTCTGGTCTACGCCGTGATGGTGGTTCAGTTTGAACGTTTCACTCAGCCTTTCATCATCATGGGAGCCGTTCCCTTTGTGCTCATCGGCGTCACACTCTCCATGGCGGCGTTCGGTGCCCGTTTGACGATGATGACCTTTTTCGGGGTGATCGCCCTGGGGGGTATGGTTGTGAACAATGCCATCGTGCTTGTGGATTTCACCAACCGACGGCGTCGGGACGGTCTTGATGTGCGGGAGGCCATTCTCGACGCCGCAAAAGTGAGACTCAAACCCATTCTCATCACCACTTTAACGACGCTGCTGGGCCTTGTCCCACTGGCTTTCGCCCTGGGTGAGGGTTCTGAGATCTACGCTCCCTTGGGGCAGGTTATCGGCGGCGGCCTTGTCACATCGACGCTCATCACGCTGGGCATTGTTCCAGCTCTCTATGAAGCGGTGGAGCTGAGAAAATGTCGCCGTCGGCGACAACGCACCACCACCGTTCTTCCAGTTCTCCTGGCTGCTCTGCTGTTCGGGTCTTTCGGCGGCGCGACCGACTTATGGGCGGAGGATATCAGTGCCGGACCCTGGGATGAAGCCGACCTGAAGCGCATCGCGCTCTCTGTGAATCCCGACATCGCGGTGGCCCGGGAAGCACTCCTCGGCGCCGAATCCCAACGCAGTGAAGCCAAAGCCGAACGCGGACCTGTATTGCGGATGGAGCTGTCGTCTACCTACCTCAGTGATCCGCTTCTGAGGGTACCGGCCGGAGCCCTGGGCGAGTTTCCCGCCGCTCTGCCGCCGTCTATCGGCGGTACACCGATTCCTTCGGTCGACACCAACGTCTGGGGAAGTCCCAACGATTTCCGTTACGACGTCACCGCGTCGATTGAGCAGCCCGTCTATTCATGGGGAAAAATCTCTTCCGCCGTTCGACTTGCGGAAGCCGGTTTTCACGGCAAGCAATGGTTGTTGGAAGCCCGTAAGACCGACGTGTCCACTTCGGTGGCCATCGCATGTGAGTCCCTTGCGCTCATGGATCAGATGATCGGTCTTGCCGACCGACAGATCGAATTGGGAGAAAGACTGATCGAGCTCACTTTCGGGAATTATCAGGAAGGTTTCATCCTTGAGACCGAATACAGAGAGACTCGTAGTATGCTGCAGCGGATACAGCTCAATGCGGCGGTTCTGAGAAAGGAACGTAACGACCGGCTCCTGTCGCTGGAGGCACTGACCGGTCTGGACGATTTGAGTCCGGCGTCCCTGGTTCTTCAGGATGGACTTGATGATGTGACGGATCTTCTGCTGCCCGATATCGAAGATACTGTCGGCCAAGCCGTGAAGACGAATCCGGATATCTTGGCTCTCGCAGCCAAAGCCGAGGCGGCTCTTGCGAGTCGTTTTATAGCGGTCGGCGGCAAGGGTGTCAAACCTGATGTTGTCTTTCGAGGCGAGTTCGGCTATGGAGGGGGCTTCGACCGAGCACCGGATGATTTGAACGGAGCTTGGACACTCTCTCTCGGTGCCCGGACGACTCTCTTTGATGCGGGTCGATCGGCTTCGGCATACAGGACGACCGAATCGGACTACAGAGTGTCTGAGGCCGAATTACGTTCGGCGAGACGCCGCCTTGAAACCACCCTTCGCGAGCTGTATAACGCCATGGAATTGTACAAAGAAAAAATTTCCTTTTATTCCGGACTTCTTGAATCCGACATCGCCCGTTCGGCTGAAAAGAGGGCGACCTGGG
>JARGFR010000136.1 GCA_029210985.1 Spirochaetaceae bacterium
GTGATTCTATTCGGGCCGGATTCCGCCGGTCCCGACGCTCAGGAGATCGCGGACCTTACCGGCACCATTCCCTATGAAATCACTTGCGGCATCAGTCCGCGGGTTCCTCGGATATACCTGAACGGGGATACGACGTTCTAGGTACAAACCGCGGCTGAAAACCTAGAACGTCAGTATGGCCGTCACGGCAAAGGGAACAAGAATGGTGAGAACAATGCCGGAGAACAGTGCCGGAACCGCCCACTCCCGGCCGGAACTCTGTATGGTGACTCCTAATGTTGTATCCATGGATGTGGCTCCCCCTGCCGCCGGTACGGCAGCAGGCCCCGCCGCCCGAACGAGCAAGGGGGCGGCCAGCAATGTCAGAATTTCCCGTGAGATGTTGGACAGCAGAGCGACAGCGGCCCAGTCTCCACCTGAAAGTTCCTTGATCACCAGACTCGAAAGACTGTAGTAGCCAAAACCGACACCGACCGCCAAGGACTCCCGAACAGGCAGCTCCGGCCACACCAGAGCTGCGGCCAGGCATCCGACCGTTGTACCGATGATGACGGAAACGGGAAGAAGGACCAGTCGTCGCCCGTGACGGCGGATCATGAACAGGGCGGTGGGATCGGCACCCGCTCCCAGGCCCACCAGAAACATCAGGGCATAGAGGGTCAGAGCGGCGGCATCCACCGGCAGCGGGTTTATCCCTCGGACGGCGTAACCTATGGGCAGTCCGACCGAAAATGCCGCCGCGGCGGCAAGACTGCCGCGAACCGCCGCCCAGGGGCCGAAAACCGGTCCGGCGGCTCCGTCCGATTCGTTGGAACGCTGAGCCGGCAGATCGGGCTTCCCCACGAGGATTCTGGCGGCCGCTATACTTCCGATAATGGATGCAACGGCAAGGATGAATCCCTTCAGACCGAGATCGGGCACCCCTCTGAGCAGAGCTTCATCCCGGCCGATCCCCAAACCGAGAAGGAAGAGCAGCAGCCGGATAATCCAAACCGTTAGAGGATCCAATACAGCAAAAAGTCGTGATTGATGTCTGAGAATGTAACCGGCAATCATCCCGGCCAGCATGGCTAACAGCACAGGCAGCATACGAGAACCCCGATCAGCGCCGGTTCGAACCGGGAGGATTGAGGCCTTCGAGTTCGAGCATGTCCTCTGTCAGGTCGCGGATTCTATCCCGCAATCTGAAAACACAGTCGGTTTCCTTGGCATGCCCCCGAACAATATCCTCGGCCAGAGATCGGCAGGACGGGGATCCGCAGGATCCGCAGTCCAGCCCCGGCAGCCGATCAATGATTTCATCCATCTTGGCCATCATCTCGACGGCCGTGGCATAATCGTTATCAAGTTTAAAGACACTCAAGGGTTCAATACCGGATGTGAAACCCAGGTCAACATGGCCGGTGGCCTCATCAAAGCGCCATCTATCGCCCTGCGGCTCCGGGAAAACAACCGGCCCGTGCCCCTCGCGATGTTCTTCTTCAATCGCCCTGATCCGCGACCGGGCCAGATAGGGGTTTTCCACGGTGAGAGGACCCCCGACACATCCTCCTGGACAGGCCATCAGTTCCAGAAATCCGATGCCTTCGAGCCGGTCGTCCTCTAAAGCTTCAAGAACTTCCAATACGGCCTGGATTCCATCGGCCGCCAGTGTCTCGCCGAGTCCGGCGCCCTCGGCTTCACCCTCGGCTCTGGCCCAGGACACCCCCCGGAAACTTGATTCCGATCGGTTCGGCGGACGCCGACCGTCCCGGGACTCCCGGTCGATTTCCGCCACAATCTCCGCCAGCGGCTTCCATATTCCGCTGAATCCGATGACGCCGTCCACCGCCGAATCATCATGTCCCAGGGGATCCCGAATTGCCGTGACTTTGGCGGCACAAGGCGAAACGAAAAAGACACCCAGGTTTGTTCCCTTGTCCGCGTAGCGGGTTCGGGCCAGAGAGGCGGCGATTTCCATAGGTGATTTCAGCGGAATCACGTTCTCCAGCAAATCGGGGAATCGATTTCTCAAGAGTCGGACAACAGCGGGACAGGATGAAGAGATTAAAGGTCTTTCCTTACCATAGGCATTTCTGTACGCGCGAGTCGCCCGACTCACCGCCTCCGCCGCAAAAGCCACCTCAAGACATGCGTCAAAGCCCAGCCGTATCAGGCCTTCAAGGATGTCGTCGGGAGAAGTTCCCTTGGGGAACTGACCGTAGAGAGCCGGTGCCGGCAGGGCGACGGTGAAATCGTAATCATCGATGAGGGCAAGGGCGTCGGAATGGGCCTTCTTCGCACGGAACGGACAGCGGCGGATGCAGGCCCCGCAGTCCACACATCGCTCTTCAATAATGAAGGCCTTCCCCTTCTTCACCCGGATAGCCTCGGTGGGACAGGTTTTCAGGCAGTTGGTACATCCCCGGCACAAATCTTCCTCAAGCCTGACGGAGTGGAGAATGCTCATCCGGCGTCTCCGGTGATACCGATGGTCATGGAGATAGCGGTGCCCTTTCCGGGTGAGGAAGTGATATCCAGACGATCGACATTTCGTTTGATGTTGGGTAATCCCATTCCTGCGCCGAATCCCAGTTGGCGCGCTTCATCCGATGCGGTAGAGTAGCCTTCACTCATGGCCAGATCGATATCAGGAATTCCCGGACCGGTGTCCCGGAACTCCAGAATAATACGATCCGATTCGATTATCACCTCTGTCGTCCCGCCGTCGGCATGAATCACCATGTTGATCTCCGCCTCGTACATGGCGATGGCGGTTCTCTTGATGAGCTTCGAAGGCAGTCCGAGCTGTCGGAGCTTTTTCTTGATATCGCTGCTCGCCGCACCGGCGGAACCGAAATCACGTCCGTCGATGTTGTAGGAATAGGTCACGAACCGGCCCCTTTACACATGGAAGGCCAGTATAACGTCCCCTCCGGGGCATTGACCACCATGTCCCGACCGTTTTAACCTGAACCCTCGAAGCGGGGTAAGGCGTATATTCATGATGCCTCGCTGATCATCTTGGCTTTTAAGAGTATAAATATACATTCGGAGTGAATAAATGAATTACTTCAGTTCCCTGCCTTTCCGCGAGCAGGTACAGCAGCTCGGTACGTGCCGTTTTATGGATTCGGGTGAGTTCCATGGAACCGAGGCACTCAAGGGTTCAAAAATCGTCATTTTAGGATGCGGAGCCCAGGGTTTGAACCAGGGACTCAATCTACGGGACAGCGGCCTGGATGTGGGCTATGCGCTGCGGCCTGAAGCAATCGCCGAAAAGCGCCAATCCTATCAGAATGCCACCGAATATGGTTTCCAGGCGGGAACCTTTGAAGAGATGATTCCCGATGCCGATATGGTGATGAACCTCACCCCCGATAAACAGCATTCTCCGGTGGTCGGCAAGGTTCTGCCGCTCCTGAAAAAAGGCGCCACGTTGGCCTACTCCCACGGTTTTAATATTGTGGAAGAGGGTATGCAGATTCGGGACGACATCACCGTCGTGATGATTGCACCGAAATCCCCGGGCAGTGAAGTGCGGGAAGAGTACAAACGCGGCTTCGGTGTGCCCACCCTCATCGCCGTTCACCCGGCCAACGATCCTCAGGGAAAAGGCTGGGAAATCGCCAAGTCCTACGCCGTCGGCCTGGGATCCGACAGAGCCGGGGTGCTGGCCTCCTCGTTCGTCGCCGAGGTGAAATCCGACCTGATGGGCGAACAAACCATCCTTTGCGGAATGCTCCAGACCGGCTCCCTCCTCTGTTATGATAAAATGACCTCCGAAGGAGTGGATGAACGGAAAGCCGCCTCGCTGGTCCAATTCGGCTGGGAAGGTATTACCGAAGCCCTGAAGCACGGCGGAATCACTCACATGATGGACCGCCTTTCCAATCCGGCGAAGGTTCGGGCGAACGAACTCGCCGAGCGTCTCAAGACCATCATGAAAGATCTCTACTACAAGCATATGGACGATATTCTGTCGGCCAAATTCTCCGAAACCATGATGACCGACTGGAAAGCCGGTGACAGGGAACTTCTCACCTGGAGGGAAGAGACCGGCGCCACCGCCTTCGAGAAGACAGCCAACGCCGATCGACTGCCCTCTCAAACCTATTTTGACGAAGGTGTGGTGATGGTGGCCATGGTGAAGGCCGGAGTGGAACTGGCCTTCGAAGCGATGGTGGATTCGGGCATCAAGGAAGAGTCGGCCTACTACGAGTCCCTTCACGAGCTGCCCCTCATTGCAAACCTGATCAGCCGAAAGAAACTCTACGAGATGAACCGCGTCATTTCCGATACGGCCGAATACGGCAATTATCTCTTTTCCAATGTTTGCGTCCCGCTGCTGAAAGACTTCATGGGAGGTCTGAATGAAGGCGACATCGGCCGTCCCTACCCGGCGGATGAAGCCGTGGACGATGTGGAGCTCATCAATGTGAATGAATCCATTCGCACCCACGCCATCGAGAAAGTCGGCAAAACCCTCCGTGCCCAGATGAAAGGAATGAAAGCCTTGGCTCTCTAGACAGAAAGTCCGGCGATATCAAGCCGTGATTTACCGATAAAAACAGCCGCCTTCCGGGGCGGCTGTTTTGTCATAGAACGATTCTTATCCGGTGGGATCAGCCACCCAGATAGGCTTTTTTCACGTCCGGATTATGAGCCAGCTCGGCCGACGGTCCTTGAAGCGTGATGCTGCCGGCATCCAGGACATAGGCGGTGTCGGCGAAATCCAGGGCGATTTTCGCATTTTGCTGCCTCTATGAATGAAGCATTCTTGACGCTTGCTGAACTTCAGTCGGATAACATATCGGCAGGATTTGACAGCATTTTGCTACAGTACCGTAAGATCACCGGAAGTCGATAATAAGTCACGACGGAGACTCCATTGTTGACTTTCGCGAAGTATATACGATTTTTCACCATGGTTGAAGTGAAATATTACATCATGGCAATACGAAAAAATTCAGCAATTTAACCTATTATTCCAAATGAATATAACAGGATATTTTAACCAATAAATGTTGACGAAAATTCAATCTTGACGTAATTTTATATCGACACCAAAATTACGGCCGATTCTATTTGAAAAGGAGACCAAAATGGCAAGACCCAGAAAGACTCAAAAATTTGCGGATATGCTGGCACCTCTCAGTGTCGAAGAATTAAAAACTTTAAAAGTGGAAGTCACTTCCGAGATTCGCATTAAAGAGCGAGAAATTGAGAAAGCCAAGAATGAAGAAAATGCCCGAAAGATGCGGGATAAAATTCGTATAGGCAATCATATTTTATTTGAACAAAGAGGCTCGGGAAACGGTTCCGTTAAAGCCGAAGTCATCGGAATTTTTGCCGATAAAGTTCAGGTGGAGGTGGACGGCCGTAAGAAGTCCATTGCACTGACACGTATTGAAAGTGTTGAATAAATAGAAATTGAAATCGCCGAAGAAAACCGTCGATAGCGGCGGGTTTCTTTGTCGACAAATCTGAATAGCGGCGCTGTTTGCCTTCGGCAGGTTCCGGAAATCTGGACTACTCCAGTCTCTTGATTCGATCCCGGAGCCGGGCCGCCCGTTCATAGTCTTCGTTTTCCACGGCTTTGGAAAGTTCCTGAAACAGACGTGCCTTGAAGCCCTTCGGTTCCCTGATATGATCCTCGGTATCATGGACCTGGGAGACAACCTGTGAAAGATGCTGGAGGGAGCGGATCTTTTCAAACTCATAGATCGGCGTCGAGACGGGAGAAAGGGCTTCGATTGTTGTCTTTCCTTTCTCCAGCGCCTCCATGGCGTGGGCGGTTTTTTCTTCGGCCAGGAACATCATGGCCTTGGATATCGCATTCATCCTCAGGATGTAGGGACGATACTGAAGCATCTCATCCTTCTCCGAGCCCGGAAAATGCTGCTCCAGGAAACGACAGATCTCCAAGTTGTGGTCCGTGTCTCTGGCCACACGATCGTAATGACCGACTTGAAACAGGGCAAGATAACGGAAATAGAAGAGAACTCCTTCGTTTCGAAGTCGCTGAAAGTCTTCCATGTTCAGTACGAACTGCCTGTCGGTTCGCTCTTTCTCGAGGAACAGATCCAACTCCGAGTCCTTGCCCTCGGGCCTTAAACCGTCCGGTCTTCCATCCAGGTCGTACTGCTCGATACCGAGAGGCTGTCGAATCTGCATAATCTCACGACCGTCTTCTCCGGTGAGGAAGCGGACATTGTCTTCCTCATTGTATTCCCAATCCTTTAAGAATCCTGTGAGATCAGTCGGATGACTCATCGGTCCCTCTTGTTGAGAATTCTAGTGCTTTTTGCCGCAAGTTTCCCGGGTTAGGTGCTGGTCGCCTGTTGAATGCTGATAGCCGAAGCCACACGGCCGGTCATATCTCTGAGAGCGTCGGCCGCTTCTCCATTGGTCTTTTCCATAAGGATCGGACGGCCGGCTTCCCCGCCTCGAGCAATTGCAGCATCCAAAGGCAGACGACCCAGGAAGGCGACTCCCATCTCTTCGGCTACGGCTTCCCCGCCGCCTGAACCGAATATTTCTCCGGCCATGTTTTCCACCACGCCCAGGACGGGAACATTCAGTTTACGGAACGCATCGATTCCTCTCCGGGTATCACTGACTGAGACGATTTGAGGAGTTGTCACCACAACGGCGCCTGTGAGGGGCAGCTGCTGCGCCAGGCTCATCTGGGCGTCACCTGTTCCGGGTGGAAGGTCCACCACAAGATAGTCCAGCTCAGACCAGGCTACTTGAGTCACCAGTTGATTGATGGCACTGTGAATCATCGGTCCCCGCCACACCAGAGCCTGGTCGTGAGGGATGAGAAATCCCATGCTGATCATCTCGATTCCGTTCATCGTCACCGGGACAATCTTCTCTCCCTCCTGGACGGGCTGTTCGGTCACACCCAGAAGCGAGGGGATGTTCGGACCATAGATGTCGGCATCCAGGATGCCGACTTTTGCCCCCGAATCGGCCAATGCAATCGCCAAATTCACCGCGACAGTGGATTTGCCCACACCGCCTTTACCCGCCCCAACGGCGATGACGTTGCGGAACGGTGCATCCAGCTTATCGGCGAGTTTTTTATCTCCGCGTACACGAGCTCCGAATTCCAGCGAAATGGAGCTGATCTCCGGGATGTCTCGGCGCAGGGCCGTCTCGCAATCCCGGCGTATGGTGTCCTTGAGAGGACAGGCCGGTGTCGTGAGCATCACGGTGAAAACGACATCCGTACCTGTTATGGTCAGGTTTTCAATGAAACCCAGGGATACAAGATCCTGGTGCAGATCGGGGTCGTCGACGGTGGCCAAGGCGGCCATGACTCGTTCTTCAGTTATTTCAGACATGATGCTCCAATATACTCACCAGGCCGCAGAGGCGGCAAACCCTCAGGACTTGGGACTTTAATAATGACCGTTCAATCTTTCGATAACGGAAAAAGCCAGGGCCGCCAGTTCGTTGCGATCCAGGTCTTCCTCCAGGCGGTCCCGTATGGAACGGAGTTTTTCTCCCGTCTCACCGGGAGAGTCAATGAGCCCTCGGGTTCGGGTCATCTGAGCCTGATTGATACAGTAAACAGACTCACCCCCGGTGAGCTGCTCTTGTATGTTCAGGACGCTCATGCCTGAAAACTGCCGCCGCAGCCGCAGGTTTTCGCCGCATGGGGGTTGATGAACCGGAAACCGGATTTCACCAGATCGTCCTCATAGTCGATGGTGATGCCCACCAAATAGTGGCGACTCTGATTGTCCGATACGATCTTTATATCGGCATCCTCATACAAGACAACGTCCAGCGGTGTCGCGTTGTCGTCGATGACGGCTTGATAGGACATTCCGGAACATCCTCCTTCCCCAACCCACAGGCGAAGAAAATTGGATGGGGTAACATCCAGAGCTTGGAGCTGGCCTCGGGCTTTATCTGTAACACTGAGTAATTCAGTCATTTGGAATCCTCCATTTGAGTCTCTGTATTTTATATATTACCTTTTGTCTATTATTTCAAGATCTCCACATCATATCGAATCATATGGATCTTCCATTACGACCCTTTCTATATCCCAATCAACAGGGTATGCTTCCCCGGAAACTTCGGGAGACTTCATGGACCAATCCGTACTCGAACTGCAATCCCTCACCCTGAATCGCGGACGGCGACGCATCCTCTCAGACACCGATCTGGTGATAGGAGGGGGCGAACGGGTGGTCATCCGGGGGGACAACGGTTCGGGCAAGACTTCATTCTTCCGAGCAATCCTCGGTCTTCTTCCGGTGGAGTCCGGCGTTATCAGCCTCTTCGGACATACCGTGGGCTCATCCGCATGGAAGACCCACCGCTCATCGGCGGCATGGGTTCCCCAGGAAGGGGTACTCCACCGCTTTCCCATTGCGGCAAGGGAAGCTGTTGAAGTGGGTTTGGCCGGCCGGAGTCTTTCACGGCGGGAAATCAAACAACGTGTCGAAGATGCCCTCGAATCCGCCGGAGCCGCTCATCTGGCAGGGCGCTGCTTTCATCGTTTATCAGGGGGCGAACGCCAGAGAGTCTCCATCGCCCGCTGTCTGGCCCAAGGTGCCGAGCTCCTGCTTTTGGACGAGCCGGCGACGGCTCTGGACGCCGAGAGCCGCCGGAGACTCGTGGATTTGACCGAGTCTCTATCAGATCAAGGGAAAACCCTTATTGTGGCGACCCATGACGATGGTTTGTTTTCGCCGGGCAGATGGCGGGAATGCCGACTCGAAGGCGGTCGTCTATGTTGAATCTTCTCACATATCCTCCCATCTGGAGGGGCCTTGTCGTTCTCCTTTTCGCCGCCGCCTCATTCCCCATCGCCGGAGTCTGGGTGATTCGCCTCAACCTCCTGCCCTACCGTTTCATGCTGATGCACGGTGCGATGCTCGGCGGCGCCGTCGGCCTGACTTTGGGAATCTCACCTCTGCCGACGGTGATGGCGGTGAATATCATTCTGGTTCTCCTGGCCGACGTACTCTCAAATCGGGGACGATTGGACGCCGGACTGACCACGATATTCCTGATGGTGGCCAGTCTAGGCGGAGCCATGGCCCTTCTGTACGGTGCAGCTGTTCCCGCCCAAGATGCCCTGGGTCTCTTATGGGGCAACCTCTTCGCCGTATCGCCCACAGAAATAGCGGCCACAATACTCTTCTGCCTCGGCCTGGCGCTTTTTGGGAAGCTGTACGGATTGCGGATACAAGCGGTGATATTCGACAGGGACGTGGCTTTCACATCCGGTGTCGACGACGCCGCCGTGATGAGGGCGCTGCTCATCGTCATCGGATTAACGGTGGCGTTCGCCATGCGCATTATCGGAGCGCTTCTCCTTGACGCCCTTCTCCTGATACCCGCCATTATTGCTTCTGTCGGCGCCCCCAGCCTGAAGGCGCTCTACAGGAGAGCCGTCCTTATCGGGATGGCCATAGGCGTCGGTGGTTTCATCTTAGCGCTGCTTATTGATCTTCCGGTTGGTGCCGCTACAGCTCTTCTGGGTGCGGCGGCTCTTGCTTTTGTGTTAGTCACCCATACTTTTTTCCAAAAGGAACTTATATGATTCATATTCGAAAACTTCTCCTCGCTCTGCTCTTCACCGCAGCCGCACAGGGACTTTTTGCCCAGACATCTGCCTTAACGGTAGTGGCCACCACCGAATGGACCGCGGCATTCTGCCGCG
>JARGFR010000137.1 GCA_029210985.1 Spirochaetaceae bacterium
GAAACGCCAGGATTGTGCCCCCGCTCCGAGGGTGTTTTCCCCCGCCTTGCCCCCGACCGCCGGCCGGGAATCGAACACCGTCACGTCCCGGCCCGCCGCCGCCAAGCGCACGGCGGCCGCCAGACCGCCCAGGCCGGCCCCGACGATGACGGTTTTACGCGCCATTGTCCCTCTCCATAAACTTGTAGGCCAAAATGGGACGGTCTGTGGAACCCAGACCGCGGGGTCCGGCCATCTCTCCGGGCCGGGGGGAGGGGCTGCGCCAGGGCGGCAAGTCACCCGTCCTGCCGCGCCGGCCCGACGGGTCGGGCAAACCGCCGGCTTCCAGGCGCCCGGTCTCAGATCCGGCCGGTGCGGAGCGCGGGCCGGTCCGTTTCATCAGCCCGCCGTCCAGGAAAATGCGGAAGAACAGGTAGTTCAGGGACAGCAGGCAGAAGTTGTAGAAGAAATCCTCCAGAGGAATGGTGATGACCCGAATTCCCCAGATGGCGTCGGCGCCGTAGAGTACCACCGGCACACCGGTGAGCACACCGTTCACCACCAGAAAGGCGCCGTAGGAAATGCCCAGGGCGGTCCAGAACTGCCGGCTGGAAAGCAAGTCGGGGCGAAGCAGACCGACCAGAAGGCTGGTGACCGCGAAGACGCTCATCACCACCACGGTGTAGCCCTGGTCGCGAAAAATCCAGACACAGAGAGCGGCGAAAGCGGAGGTCATCCAAAACAGAAAACGGGGGAAATGCAGCGTCTTTTCGGGAATGTAGGCCCGGACGCAGGCGTAGATGAAGACGCAGGCGTAGGGGACGGTGATGAAGAAGAGCCACTCACCCGGCGGCAGGCCCAGGATCGTCACCGATCCGACCCATTCCTCGGCGAAGGACCAATTTCCGTTCGAGGTGGCCAGGATGTCTTCATAGATGTAGAAGACGCCCACCAGGATGATGGCGGGGAACACGGCCCGCCATTGGCGAAAGAACACCACCCGGCGGTCGAAGGACAGCGCGAAGGGAAGGAGGATGACGGCCAGGTTGATCAGAAGATAGGCGTTCATTCCACCTCCTCGCAGCTCGCGTGGATGAAGGTGTAGTCCTTCACCACCGGTTCGGCCAAGCCTCCGGGAACCTCGGAATTCACCGGAGGAATGTTTCGACGCTCCACCGGGACGAAGGCATTCAGGAAGGCGCGCCCCCGTATGCGCCGCTTGGGCGGTTTCACCTTGCGTTCATATACCATCAGGGGGTTGGATTCCAGAACCGAGGCCGTCCAGAGATACATGTCCTCGGCGGTTCGGATGGGAAGAAGATAGCGCCAGGGGATGTAGCCGTAGCCCCGCTCACCCTCGGCATGCCACAGTCGGTAGAGGGAGGACTGACTTCGGAACCATGCGGCAAAGGCCTTGGGGCTGGATCTGGCGGTCTCTTCGGAGAGGTCGGTCAGTCCGGAATTTCCCAGGGGCAGGTAGCGCCGCCCAAGACGCACGTCCTCGGCGATATCCCGGAGGAAGTTGATGTACTGCATGGCCCGGCCCAGCATCCGGGCATGGGGCAGGGCGGCATCAGGCAGTCCCAGGATGCGGCTCATGTACAGACCGATCACCTCCGCCGATCCGTAAATGTAGGCCAGGGTTTCTTCCAGGCGATGGAATGCGACGGTGGCCAGGTCCGCCGCCATGGAGGCCAGGAAGGCCCGGGTCCAGTCCGCCGAGAAATTCCGGCGCTGCGAGAGCTCGACAAAATCGTCGATGATGCGGTCTCCGGCGGGATCGCCGCATTCGGCCCGTTCCCAGGCCTGGCAGAACGCCGCGAAGCCGCATTCGTCCTGGGGTGTGGAGTCGACAAAATCATCGGCCACACGGACGAATCCATAGAGAATGAAGACATCCCGGCGGACATCCTCGGGGAAGAAGAGGCTGGAGTTGAAGTAGGTTTTACTGCCGCCTTTGAACACCGAATACTGGGGCATCTCCTGGAAGTCTTTTCGCATTTTCAGGTGACCTCCGGGGCGGTTTCGTGATGATGCCCCGACCAATCGGCCTGAATGGCTTTGGCGGCCAGTTCGGCGGCAATCACCACCATGGGAACCCCCACTCCGGGATGGGTGTACTGACCGGAATGATAGAGGTTGGACAATCGGCGGCTCCGTCGGCCCGGCCGGAACACCGCCGTTTGAAAAAGGGTGTGGGACAGGCTCAGGGCCGTTCCCTGCATGGCGTTGTAGTCACCGGTGAAATCCCGATGAGAGAAGATGCGCTTCACCTCCATTCCCTTGGTGAGATCCACGCCGGTGGTGCCGCGGACGTGAGCTATGACGGAGTCGAAGTAGGCTTCCCTCACATCGTCGGTGTCGATCAATCCCGGAGCAACCGGGACAAGGAGGAAGATGTTTTCTTTGCCTTTCGGGGCCATGTCCTTTTGAGTGGCGGTAATTCGACTCAGATAGTAGCAGGGGTTTTCCGGCCAGGACGGCCGGTTGAATATGGTGTGGAAATGGGCGTCCCAGTCCTTGGAGAAATACAAGTTGTGGTGGGAGAGTTCCGGGAGGGAGCCGTCAATGCCCAGATAAGCCAGGAACATGGACGGAGCGACCACCCGTTTTTTCCAATATCGCCGGGAGTAGCTTCGATACACCGGTTCGATGAGTTTGGTTTCCACCCAATGGTAGTCGGCGGTATTCAGTACGACATCGGCCTGGTGATAATCGGCCTCGTCGGGCAGACCGTCGGCGCCGCCTTTGCTTGCGCCTTGGGAGACGGTTTCGACACCGACAACCCGTCCGTCCCGGGCTACGATCCGGGTGGCTTCCCGGCCGGTGAGAATTTTTACGCCCTGCTTCTCGGCCAGACGCGCAAAGCCCAGGGCCGCTTCGCCCATACCCCCTTTGGGGAACCAGACCCCGAGGTTTAAGTCCACATGGGACATCAGGGAATAGAGCGCCGGGGCGTTGGTAGGGCTGGATCCCAGGAACACCATGGCGTATTCCAGAATTTTTCTGGCACGATGATCTTTGAAATACCGGCGGACATGGGCGTCGAGCTTGCGGAAGACATGAAGTTTGAGCCCTTCGGTCATGAGGCGACGGTCGAAGAAATCGCTGACCTTCTCATAATCCCGATAGAGAAAGTCGCTCATCGCCGTGTCGTACTTATAGGCCGCTTCATCCAGATAACGCCCCAAAGTTTCATCCCCGCCTATTTCCAGATCGGCGAAAAGCCGACGCACCGCCGAGAGATCCGAAGGAACATCCACCGAATCCTGCCCTTCGAAGAACACGCGGTAGGCGGGATCTAGACGCTGAAGCTGATAGTAATCCTCCCGCTTTTCACCGAAGGAGTCGAAGAACCGCTCAAACACCTCGGGCATCAGATACCAGGATGGACCCATGTCGAAGGTGTAACCTTTCGTTTCCCAGAGCCTGGCCCGGCCTCCGATGCGGTCGTTTTTTTCCAGGATGGTGACATCCCAGCCGTCCCGGGCCAGATGCGCCGCTCCCGCGAGGCCGGCGAATCCCGCGCCGATCACCACGGCGTTCTTCTTCGAACTCGTTCCAGTTTGCATGTTCATGTTTCCATACTAAACCCGGGAACTCAAGTTCGCCATACCGGGCGCGGGATGTGAGGCCGCGGGCGGCGGAGGCCGGTCGTTGGTGAGTGGGGATAGGGGCGGCGCAATGCCGGACGTTTCGGGCGAGGGAATAGTGGCCGCAGGCGGCGGAGCGTGCGGCCCAAGACGGATCAGTTCAGCAGGGCGTACATGGCCAGAAGATAGCCGTCGTCTCCGAAACCCGCAATTGAACCGACGCAGGCGGATTCAATCTCCGAGGAGGGTTGTCTGTTTCTTTCCCCGGCTGCAGAGTCGGCTGTACAATAGGTCGTAAAGTCGAAGGTGGACAATGCCGTACACGGGAGTGCCGTCGCTTCAAGCGTGTCGTGAAGGGCCGGGCAGCCCCGGGAGAGGCCGCCGGCATTGATGATGATGCCCTCATATTTCCCCTGTGCACGCCGCAGGCCCTGTATCATATCCGGTTCGTTTTCGGCAAAAAGGCAGTCGATATCGGTACCTGCTTCTTCCGCACTCTGCTCCAGATGCCGCTGCAGATGGCGGCGCATCGCCTCCGGGGAAACATTTTCCGCCGGATTCCAGTCGGGGCCGATCGCCGCCAGGAATCTTTTTGCCGCCGGGCCGGCCGCCCCCGCTGCTCCGGCCGGCGGAGAGACGGCCGGCAGAGGCTTGGACGTTGGACGGGAGGCCGTTGCCCCGCCGCCCGGAGGATGTCCCGCCAGAGCCCGGAGCCCGAGAATGTAGCTGAAAGAGCCGAATCCGCTGATCTGACCGATGCAGACCGGTGCAATCATCGAGAGGTGTCGAAAAGGCTCCCGTTTGTGGATGTTGGAGATGTGAACCTCCACCGTCGGCACTTCGCAGGAGCCGACGGCGTCCCGAAGGGCGATGGAATAGTGAGTGTAGGCCCCGGCATTCAGGACGATGCCCGCTTTTCGGCCCCGACACTGCTGTATAAAGGTAATCAGCTCACCCTCGGAATTGGACTGAAAAAACTCCACCGAGACGCCCAAGGAGGCCGCTTCGGACTCCACCTCCCGGTTGATTTCCTCCATCGACTTACTACCGTAAATGCCGACTTCGCGTTTCCCCAGCATGTTCAGGTTCGGTCCGTGGACGACAGCCATATGTGTCTGCATTATGCCCGGCATGGGAAGAGCCTCCATGTTGCATGATAGCCTGCCCTCGGATTCTTTTACAGAAGAGTTCCTTCCCCGGTGATTCGATTTTGTGTTCGAAATATGTGAGATTTTGAGCGTATATGTTTTCACGTGTGAGAATATGTGCTAATCTAGTCTCATGGACGCCAAAACCTCCCTGCTCCCAGCCGAGCGCCGTCAAATCATCCTTGCCGAAATCACCGCCCAGGGGGCCGTCCGGGTGGACGATCTGGGCCGGCTCTTCGATGTCTCGGAAATGACCGTCCGGCGGGATCTGGACATCCTGGAATCAGAAGGGCTTCTGGAGCGAACCCACGGCGGTGCCATCGCCGTGGAGGCGGTGACCGGAGAGCGGCGTTTTCACGAAAAAGACGAGGTGAACCGCGAGGCGAAAGACGCCATCGCCCGCCGGGCCGCCGCCCTGGTGGCCGACGGTGAAACCGTCCTGATCAACTCGGGCTCCACCACCCGGCACGTCATTCGCCGGCTGGTGGGCCGCAGGGGCATTCGTATCGTCACCAACAACCTGGCGGCCGTGGCCGACCTGCCCGAGGACTGCGAAGCGGAGATTTTTGTGCTCGGCGGCCGACTGCGCACGTCGTCGGGATGTCTGGTGGGAGACTGGGCCGCCCGGCTTCTGGATGACCTGGCCCCGTCCCGGGCCATCCTCGGCGCCGACGGCATCAGCCTTAAGGAAGGCATCAGCTCCCCCATTCCCGAAGAAGCCGCCCTCACCCGACTCATGATGGAGCGTACCCGAGGTCCGATTACCCTGGTGGCCGATTCCGGTAAAATCGGCCGGGTCTGCGGTTTCCGAATCGCCGCCCTGACGGACATCGACGAGCTGGTGTGCGAGTTCGAGAGCCCGGCGGCGGCTCAGGAAGACAGCCTCGGGCCGCCAGATGAAGCGTCCGCCCGCGGGGGCCGGTCCCGCGGGGCCGCCGGGGCCTCCGCCGGCTCATCCCTGGCGAACCGGCCGCCATGGCGGGATGATTTTGAAGCCGCGGGAGTGAAGGTGATATTTCCCGGGGACCCGGAGTCATAGGGCGAACGATGAAGGTGATGATTCCGGGCCGGTCCGCCGTCCCGGATTGAAATAGCGGATAAAACCAAGATTAAGGAGATTAGAGTGATGGACAATTACGCAGACAAGTACAAAGACTGCCACTGGATCAAATTCGAAATGCTTGAGGATTTCATGAAACAGTGCCTGGTGAATATCGGTATTCCTGAAGATGACGCGGACATCGTCACCGATGTGCTCATCGAATCGGATAAACGGGGCATCGACTCCCACGGCATCGGCCGCCTCAAACCCATCTATCTGGACCGTATCGACGCGGGCATTCTGAACACGAAGACCAAAATCGATGTGGTGAAGGATACCGAAACCACCGCGGTGCTGGACGGGAACAACGGCATGGGTCATGTCGTCTCGAAGAAAGCCATGGAAATGGCCATCGAGAAGGCCAAAAAGTACGGCCTGGGCATGGTGACCGTGCGCAACTCCACCCACTACGGCATCGCCGGATATTACGCCTCCATGGCTGCCGACGCCGGAATGATCGGCGTCACCGGCACCAACGCCCGGCCCTCCATCGCCCCCACCCACGGTGTGGAAAACATGCTGGGAACCAACCCCCTGGTGTTCGGCTTTCCCACCGATGAGGAATTCCCCTTCATCCTGGACTGCGCCACCAGCGTCAGCCAGCGGGGCAAAATTGAGATGTACGCCCGGGCCGGAAAAGATCTGCCTCCCGGCTGGGTGATTGACAAACAGGGCAAAACCCGCACCGACACCAAGCAGGTTCTGGTGGACCTCACCAAAGGTATGGCGGCCCTGGCCCCCCTGGGCGGACTGGGAGAAATGACCGCCGGCTACAAAGGCTACGGATATGCCACCGTGGTGGAAGTGCTCTCGGCAGCCCTGCAGGACGGCTCCTACCTTAAAGCCCTGAACGGATTCGACGCCGAAGGAAACAAGATTCCCTATCCCCTGGGCCATTTCTTCATCGCTATCGACATCGAGCACTTCGTTCCCATGGCCGTCTTCAAGAGGATTGCCGGGGCCATCATGCGCGACCTGAGAAACTCCGAGAAAGCCCCCGGTGAAGAGCGCATCTACACCGCCGGCGAGAAAGAATACGAGGCCCGCAAGTACCGCATGGAGCACGGATGCCCGGTTCCCCCGGCCCTGCAGAAAGTCATGACCGACTGCCGGGAACGCTGGAATCTGGACTTCCGGTATCCCTGGGACTGACGACTTTCTGGTGACCTCCGGTGAGGCTCGGAACATCCCTCGCCGATTCGGCGAAGGCCCACCGATGAGCCCCCGGAGGTCAACAAAGAAAAGCCGACGATCCGCCGAGAAGACCTGGTATTAGGAGCGCCTAATATTTAGAATGGAACCGAACAAGACAAGAAAGGAAAACCAAATGGACGACATGAAAGCCAAAGCCCTGGCCTACCACGAGATGGACGGACGGCCCGGCAAAACCGAAGTCATCGCCACCAAACCCTGCACCACCGCCGACGAACTCTCCCTGGCCTACTCACCGGGAGTGGCCCACCCCGTATTGGAAATCGCCGACGACCCCGAGAACGCCTATCGCTACACCAACAAGGGCAACCTGGTGGCCGTCGTCTCCAACGGCACCGCCATCCTGGGCCTGGGCGACCGGGGTGCGCTGGCCTCCAAGCCCGTGATGGAAGGCAAGGGCGTGCTCTTCAAGAGATTCGCCGACATCGACGTCTTCGACATCGAACTGGACACCAAAGATCCCAAAAAAATTATCGACATCGTAAAAACCATGCAGCCCACCTTCGGCGGGGTGAACCTCGAAGACATCGGCGCCCCGGACTGCTTCGAAATCGAGAAGACCCTCATCGAACAGTGCGACATTCCCATCTTCCATGACGACCAGCACGGCACCGCCATCATCTGCACCGCCGGGGTTATAAACGCCGCCGAAGTTTCCGGCCGGAAGCTTGCGGATATGAAAGTTGTGTTTAACGGCGCCGGCGCGGCGGGCATCAGCTGCGGCAAAATGTTCATCGCGGCCGGTGTGAAAAAAGAGAACATCCTGATGTGCGATTCCAAGGGTGTCATTTCCACGGACCGGTCCAACCTGTCCGAGGAGAAGGCCACCTTCGCCACCGACCGCCCCGAGCGCACCCTGGCCGAAGCGGTGAAAGGCGCCGACGCCTTCATCGGCCTCTCGGTGGCCGACGTGCTCACACCTGAAATGCTCTTAAGCATGAACGATCAGCCCATCGTCTTCGCCATGGCCAACCCCAACCCGGAAATTACCTATCCCCTGGCCGTCGAAACCCGCAAAGACGTCATCATGGGCACCGGCCGTTCGGACTATCCCAACCAGGTGAACAACGTCTTGGGATTTCCCTTCATCTTCCGGGGTGCCATGGACGTCCGAGCTACCAAGATATCCGAAGGCATGAAAATGGCTGCCGCCAGAGCCCTGGCCGCCCTGGCCAAAGAACCCGTTCCCGACGAAGTGCGCAAAGCCTACGGCCGGGACTTCACCTTCGGCCCCGAGTACGTGGTGCCCAAACCCTTCGACCCCCGGGTCATCGAGTGGGAAGCCGTGGCCGTCGCCCGCGCCGCCTGCGATGAAGGCCTGGCCGCCAAGCCCATCACCGACTGGGACGCCTACGCCGCGGGACTGAGGAAGCGGATGGAGAAGTACTGGAAATAAGCTGACTTCCGGGGGATGCCGGCGTGCGGACGGCATCCCCCGGCCTCTGTATAGGTGATTCACGCCCAAAACCAGGATTAGAGTGAGCTGCGATGGAAAAAGTGGAAGCATTACTACGCGTCTTAGGCCAAGAACTTGAGTCTTGTCGACGTGCCGGCGTTTTCCTTCCTTTCCATCGAAGGCATCGATGCCAGACCGGAGAGTCCCGACTTCACCGGGGCGATACAGGCTCTCTTTACTCTGTCCTACAAGATAAAATTCGCTTCGAAAAAGCAGATGGACCGTGATTACACCATCATGCCCCTGGAGGCCTTCTGGTGAGCCGACGATATGGACGATTTCCTCAGGGGCAACAAAGCGGTCTGGCGCTGGAAACTGACGCTCTGCCAGCCCGAGTGGATCGACGGTGATTTTGTCGAGTCCGTTCGCTCCGGTCTCAATGAAGCCGACCGGCAGAGCGGTCATCTGGAACATCTTACTCTGGAACAATTCACCGAAGGTCCCTCAGCCCAGATCCTCTACATTGGCCCGTTTTCCGAAGAGGGTCCGACGATAGAGCGGCTCCACGAGGCGATACGGGAAAAGGGCGGCCGCACCGAATCCGTCCTGCATAAGCACCACGAAATCTATCTCAGTGATTTCCGCAAGACGGCACCGGATAAGCTGCGGACGGTGATTCGGCAGAGTTACGGGACATTGTCTCTGCAAACCGGAAAACCGGAAAACCGGCGGCTTGATCACGCAATACACCACCGGCGTAATAGAACCCTCATTTGCACATATCACGCCATTGCCCCAGGTCCAGTGGCGCACCTATTCCTAGACTGCCCTTAATGCGACATTCCCGGTGGATTTATTACGAATTCATCTATCATCCAACGGCGAACTCACCTTCTTGAGGATTTCGTCAGTGACGTGGGTATAGACCATCGTTGTTTTCAAGCTCTG
>JARGFR010000138.1 GCA_029210985.1 Spirochaetaceae bacterium
GGCTGATCCTTACGTTCTCAACATACTGGCCTGTCGCCTCGATTCTGAGTTTGATCGGTCGGATGCGCTCAACCCTTCGATTCCCACACGGAGGGTGTAGAAAAAGTAAAACAGAAAGGGCCGCCCTGTGGCGGCCCTTTCTGTTTATTTCGTCATCTCCAGGGGGAATCGAACCCCCGTTGCCGGGATGAAAACCCGGTGTCCTAACCACTAGACGATGGAGACATATAAAAACCGGACTGAACCGGGTATGAGCCGCAATGGGTTCGAACCATTGACCCACGCCTTAAAAGGGCGTTGCTCTGCCAACTGAGCTAGCGGCCCGCGAGCTAAGAATCTATAGATGAGCCTCGATTGTGTCAACGGCTGTCTGCAAGATTCTTAAGATATGTTTCCTACCCTCTGATTCGCTCCAATCCAACACGGGCTTCTTCCAGGGAGGGCTGGAGTTCCAGGGCGGTGGAATATGCCGTTTGAGCACCATCATCGTCCGCCAGCTGCTCTCTGGCGTATCCCAGACGCGCCCACCACCGGGCCACTTGCGGACTGTGATGCAGGGCGGTGGAAAAAGCGATGTCGGCATGGCGGAATTCGGTCAGTCTCAAAAAAATCTCTCCCATGTAATAGTAGGCCAGGTCGATACGCTGCCCGGTGGGACTGAGAGAGACATATTCCTCGAAGAGGGACAGGGATTCGATGTTGCGACCCAGGAAGAATAGGGCTTCCGCTTCGATTTCCACAATTCTCTCGTCGTAACGCACCTCGCTGCGGGCGTTTCGAGCGCTTGTGAGGGCATTTTCATACTGACCCAGCCGGAGATACGACCATCCCAGCACGGTGTAGGAATCCATTCGCCGCCGGGGCTGATCCGGACCGCGTTCCTGGAGCTCCTGGAGGCAGACTTGAACGGCCTGGGCAAACTGCCCCTGACGGTAGAGTTCCAGGGCATCCGGTTTGGCCTGGGCACTGATAAATGCGGCAATCAGAACGAATAATATGAACAAGAGGCTGATACGCTTCATTGGGCTCCCCCTTTCGCCGGGCGCATTCGACTCACTCCGTCAAATCTGCATCCGGTATCCATGACGATTTTCGGGGCCGTGATGTCGCCGACGACGACGGCGTTTCCCTGGAGCTCCACTCGGGAGCTGGCGCTGATGCTCCCTTTCACTCTGCCACGAACGTAAACGGATTCGGCGACGATGTCGGCTTCCACGTCGGCTTCGGCGGCAATGTATAGCGAACCGGTCGCGCGGATTTTGCCGGAATAGCGCCCTTTTATCATGAGTTCTTTGGTGAAGGAAGCTTCTCCTTCAAAACTGATGTCCTCGGCGAGGACTGTATCGAGCTTATTCTCATTCACGCGCCGTTCATGAATCTCTGCCATGATACCTCCCGGGTATTTCAATGGAGTCGAATCGTTCCAACATCACGTTGATCGCCTGGTGCACATCTCGGCGCATCGGCGACGTATACGGATTATATCGCTGCAGATCGACGAACAATCTCCATGGATCGTTGCAGGTTTGCCGGACGATGTCCAGCAGGTCGCGGTACCCCGCGGTGGCGATGGGACTCCGTTTAAGATCCAGCTCACCAAGTATTCGTCCGATGAAATGGGTGATCCCCTGGGTATAGGCCGCCTCTCTGTCATGCTCCTCGGGGGTCATTTCCACCACGTTCAATCCCAAGGACGAGAAGCGGGTTCGCCAGAGGTCAATTTCCTCATCACTCATTCTGAGAGGAGAAAACACCAGCGGCAATCCGTTCAGCCCATCCTTGCCCGAATCCGGTCCGAACATGGGGTGGGTGGCAAGAATGCCGGTTTGTTCCGGAAGCAGCCTCAACATGGCCTGAGAGGGGTGCACTTTCACCGAACATGTATCCATCACCAGAGTGCCGGACGGTATCCGATGAGAGATTCGTTCCAACACCTCTTCCATGGCGGAAATCGCCACACAGAGAATGACAACATCCGATGAGAGAACATCATCTTCGGATACCCGCCGAACGCCTTCGGGAGTCGGACGGGACGCATCACGCGACCAAGCGACCACTTCCGAAAGCCCGGTGAGATGTTTTGCCCAGAATGAACCGAATCGGCCGAGACCGTAGACTCCGATGACCATGCGGCGATCATAACACCGGGGTTCACCCGCTTCAATCACCGAGGCGCTTACTGTATGATGGGGGACATCAAAAGATCATTAGGGATATAACCATGACTTTCACCGAAAAAATGACGGAAAAGGCCAGATCGATGGGTAAGACTCTTGTTCTGCCCGAGGGCACCGAGTCCAGAACCCTCAGGGCGGCTCGAATAGTGACCGATCAAAAAATCTCATCGAAAGTGACGCTCCTGGGCGAAACCGGCGCCGTGAACAAGGCCGCCGAGGACGCCGGCGTGAGCTTGGACGGGATATCGATTGTGGATCCCTTCACTTCCCCAAGTCTGGAGGACTACGCCGGCGAATATCACGAACTGAGAAAACACAAGGGCCTGTCCCTCGACGATGCCAGGAAAAAAATTACCGATCCTCTACTTTGGGGCGCCATGATGGTCCGTCGGAACGACGCCGATGCAATGGTAGCCGGTGCGGAAAACGCCACGGCCAAAGTTCTGGTTGCCGGATTCACCATTATCAAAACCGCCCCGGGGGTGAAATCGGCTTCTTCCTGCTTCGTCATGGATTTTCCGGATTCCAATTGGGGTGAAGACGGCCTCATGGTGTTCTCGGATTGCGCCACGATACCCGAGCCGACTGTGGAGCAGCTCGCCGAAATCACCACGGCATCCGCAGCGTCATGCAGGACTTTCCTCCAGGTGGAGCCGGTGGTGGCCATGCTCTCCTTCTCCACGAAGGGTTCGGCCTCCCACCCCTTGGTGGACAAAGTGCTGGAAGCCCTGGCCCTGGTGAAAAAGAACGCTCCGGACCTGTTGGTGGACGGAGAGCTCCAGTTGGACGCGGCCGTCGTTCCCTCGGTAGGTGAAAAGAAAGCTCCCGGGTCGCCGGTGGCGGGTAAAGCCAACACATTGATTTTTCCAGACCTCCAAGCCGGGAATATCGGATACAAGATTGCCCAGAGATTTGCCGGAGCCGGAGCGTACGGTCCCTTCCTCCAGGGATTTGCCAAGCCTATCAGCGACCTCTCCCGAGGTGCATCGGTGGACGACATCGTCAACACCTGCGCCGTCACCCTCACCCAGGCCGAGTAGGATGAACATTATCCTGGTGGGATACGGCCGAATGGGCCGGGAAATCGAAGCCGTTCTCATCCAGCGGGGCCACAAGGTCAGCTCACGTGTGGACGCCTCCGGACTGGGAGATGTGCGGGAAATATCGGACGACCTTCTGGCGGGCGCCGACGGTGTGATCGAGTTTGCATTGGCCGACGGTATCGCCGACCGCATCACCGCCTATGCCAAATCCGGGAAACCGGTGGTGATCGGCACCACCGGATGGCAGGATATCGCCGAAGAGGCCAAGGCGATCTGTGAAAGAGTGGGAGGTTCCATTCTCTGGGGCAGCAATTTCTCAGTCGGTGCCCATCTCTTTTTCCGTCTGACGGCCGCCGCCGCAAAATTGGTGAATAGAACAGAAGAATATGACGTGGCTTTGGTGGAGTACCATCACAATAAGAAATCGGATTACCCCTCGGGTACGGCCATCACCGCAGCCGAAGGCATCCTGGACGGTCTGGAGCGGAAGTCGTGCATCATGAAAGATCTTCCCGGCGGACCGATACCGTCGGAAGCACTGCAGGTGGCCTCCGTCAGAGTAGGTTCGGTACCGGGCATTCACGAGATGCGCATGGACTCCCCGGACGATTTTCTGACGATACACCATGAGGCTCGGGGACGAGGCGGTTTTGCCCTGGGCGCGGTACGGGGTTTGGAATGGCTTGAAGGGCGTCGGGGCTGGCATGCCGCCGACGAATTCATTGATGACTTACTGACAGGAGAAAATAAATGATTTCCGGAGTGATGACGGCCTTAGTCACGCCTTTTACAGCTGCTGGCCGAGTAGACGGCGAAGCTCTCGATCGATTGGTGGATTTTCAGCTGGAGCACGGCGTCGACGCCCTTGTTCCGATGGGAACCACCGGTGAAAGCCCGACGGTGAGCCACGAAGAGAACATGGAAGTCGTGGAACGGGTGATACGTCGGGTGGACGGCAGAGTCCCGGTGATTGCCGGTACGGGGTCCAACAGCACGGACGAGGCGATCCGCATGACGAAAATCGCCAAGACCCTGGGGGCCTACGCCAGCCTGCAGGTGGCACCTTATTATAATAAACCCACCCAGGAAGGACTCTTTCGGCATTTCAGCACCATTGCCGATGCCGTCGATATACCCATGGTGCTCTACAACATCAAGGGCCGCACGGGGGTGAATATTGAAACCCCCACCGTCATCCGATTGGCGGAGCATCCGAATATCATCGCCGTGAAGGAGGCTTCCGGCGACCTGAATCAGATGATGGATGTTCTGGACGCTAAACCGAAGGACTTCATGGTTGTCTCCGGTGACGACAATCTGGCGGTTCCCCTCACACTCATGGGCGGCGCCGGTGTGATTTCCGTGGCATCGAACATTATCCCCCGTTACATGAGCCAGATGATTGATGCCGCGCGGAAAGGCAATGTGGAAAAGGCCCGTGCCATGCATTATGAACTGCTGCCCCTTTTCAAAGGAATGTTCTTGGAAACCAATCCGATTCCGGTGAAATCCTGCCTGGCGCAAATGGGTTTGATCGAACCGGTGTGGCGCCTTCCGCTATGTCCTCCCTCCGAGGCTACGGTGACCAGACTCAAGGGTATACTGAAGGCCCAGGGATTGCTGTAACATACGTCTGGACAAGACGATGGGATTCCGTGTATAGTCCGTCGTCGCAAGAGGGAAGCAAAGGCATGCCCTTTGACCCCCCGTGGAAGGTCGTGCTAGTATGGCCCTTCCACGCCCCGTGGACTATAAGGAGGAGTGTTGGCCGTTAAAGATATGCGGATTAACGAAGATATCCGCGTCCGTGAAGTCCGGTTGATTGACCAGGATGGAGAACAAGCCGGGATCGTTCCTACGACCGAAGCCATGAGAATGGCAAGTGAATTGGGACTCGATCTTGTTGAGGTTTCCCCCCAGGCCCGTCCCCCGGTCTGCAAGCTCCTCAATTACGGCAAGTACAAGTACGAGCTGGAGAAAAAGTCCAGGGAGCAGAAGAAGAAAGCCAGTCAGGTCCGCCTCAAAGAGGTTCGTATGCAGCCCAAGATTGAGCAGCACGACATGGCTTTCAAAACCAAGCATGTCCAGGAATTCCTGGATCAAGGCAATAAGGTCAAGGTGACCATCCGATTCCGGGGAAGAGAGCTTGCCCATACGGAACTTGGAAAGGTGAAGCTTGACAGTATCCTGGAGCTCCTTGATGAGGACAGCTACAGGGTGGACAGCCCGGCTCGCATGGAAGGCCGGTTTATGTCCATGATGCTGAGTCCCAAGTCGAAAAAACCGGCTGGGAAAAGCGTGAATCCAGAGTAAGGACGGTATCCGACCATGCCCAAAGTGAAGACCAGAAAAAGCGCCGCCAAACGGTTCAAACGAACCGCAACCGGCAAGTTCAAGTACAAGAGCCAGGGAACCCGACATATCCTGACCAAAAAATCGCCCAAGAGGAAACGCGGCCTCCGGCATCAGGTGGTGGTCAGCAAGGCCGAAGTACCTCGGCTCATGAAAATGCTGCCGTACAGTTAGAAAGAAGGATTAGGAGCACATATCATGCCCAGAGCAGTAGACGGAACCCGACGGAAAGACCGTCGCAAGAAAGTCCTCGACCAGGCCAAGGGCTACTGGGGACGCCGGAGCAAACTCACCAGAACCGCCAAGGATGCCGTCCGGAAAGCCGGCCAGTATGCGTATCGGGACCGAAAGGTGAAGAAGCGCGATTTCCGCCAGCTGTGGATAGCCAGAATTTCTGCCGCATCCAGAGCCGAAGGCATCACCTATTCCCGTTTTATCAACGGCTTGAATAAGTCCAATGTCGAGATTAATCGGAAAGTCCTCTCCAATATGGCGATTGAGGATCCCGCGTCCTTCAAGGCCTTGGTGGAAACCGCCAAGAAAGGCCTTGAGAGTTAGGAGTCATTGAAATGATCAGCCTCGAGCAGGTTCGACAGCTCGATATCCGCGTGAAAAAAGCGGTGTCCGCCGTCAAAGCCCTGAGTGCCGAAAATTCGGCATTGAAGCAGCAGATTAGCGAGCTCGAGGCTCGATTGGCGGAATTGCTCCGCGAAGCGTCGGATCGTCAGGCGAATGAACAGGAAATCGAGGTCGGTCTCCAAGGCGTCCTGGATGTCCTGGATGAAGTCGACGGGGAAACCGCGAATGTGGAACCTGAGCCGCCGGCGGAAAACTATGTGATTGAGACCGTCCGAGACGAACCGTCGGAACCGGCCCTTGATGTCTCTGAGAAAGTCTCTGGAGATGAAGAGGCGCCTCCTTCCGACTCTCAGCTCTT
The DNA here is from genome assembly GCA_029210985.1 of Spirochaetaceae bacterium. Lineage (GTDB taxonomy): Bacteria > Spirochaetota > Spirochaetia > DSM-2461 > DSM-2461 > UBA2779. The sequence goes on from JARGFR010000138.1 coordinate 6,510, forward strand.
CGATGAAACCTTGGAATCAACCGAATCCGAAATTCAACCGGCTGGGGACGAACAGAGCATTGAGCTACCACCAGATCCTGAGACCGACGATTCGGATGATGAAGAGAAAGTAACGATTTCCACCGATTCGGATGCTGAGGAAGTTGTCGAGACTCCCGCCGAATCGGAAAACCAAGACGAGTCCGAGTTGAAAAAGCAGGTTTCGGTCGATGAACCCCCTCCGGAGTCAAGCGAAGACATCGATCTGGATAAGGATGACCAAGACTTGAGTGGAGGCGATGAGGATCGCTTTCAGTCCGAATTCGACATATTCTGATGGCCGGCGGGAATCGCCTTCAAATTAGTGTGCTCGGTACTTCATTCACCATCAGGGCGGATGAGGACGAAGCGTACATGAAGCGCATTCTGTGGTATCTGGAACGAAAAATCGAAGAAACCAAGGAACGCACACCCATCGCCGATCCGGTAAAAATTTCCATCCTCACCAGCTTTTATATTATTGACGAGCTGCTGAGGGAAAAAACCAGAGACGGAAGGGAAGCTGTACTCCCCGAGGAATCGGACGAAATGGAACGCATCGCGCTCCGTCTCATTTCGGAAATCGACGACGCGATCGGCGAATAGACCATTCTTTTCGAACAGCCTCAATTGACTAGGAGCGATAAGCCTCGTAAAGTCGTGGATACATGGCTATAGTCACGTCTCAGCAGATCAAAGAATACTACAACAGCTACGGTAAGGTTGATGTCACCTTCACCAAAGAGATTAATGAGTCTCTTCGGCTGGCTCGGAACCAGATCTATCTGAAGTTTCGAGGTGGTCAGCGGCCATGCATCATCTATTCCACATCCATGATGGAAGCCAAGGTCGTGGTCGCCATGACCGACGATCTGATTAAGGCTCTCAAGGACGACAATCTGGTTTCCCTGAGATTCTGCTTTCTCAAGGAAGACCGCAGCGATATATTCAGTTTCTTCGTCCAATCCCGTGTATCCGGACTAACCCAGTACGATAAGGAACGAAATCTGCATTTTGCCCAGCTGACGTTCACCCAGAGGCCTCCCGACGACTTGATTGAAATACTCGGCAGTCTGCTTGAGGCGAATATCAATGCCGCACGCCGGAGCGAGGAACGTATTGTCATTACAAAAGACAACCTTCGCCGTCTGGGATTGGCCACAAAAAGCGCTGTGATTGTGATCGATCGGATACCGCGCAACGGGATTCTGAGGGATCTCTCCTTCGGCGGTTTGAAGATTATCATTATGGGCAACCCCAAATATCTGGTGAATAAGACGGCGGGAATACGATTGGCCTTATCCAGCGGAAAGAGTATTGACGTCAATGGCGTCATCCTCCGCTTCGAGCCGGTGGAAGGCCGCAAGGATCTGGCCGCATTAGCCATCAAATACGACGCCGAGAAAGTGAGTTTCGAATATAAAATGATGATCAATGATTATCTGAAGCATAATGCCAGAGCACCCAAACCCCGGGCGGTGGAAAATGACGGTTGAAAATGATCCTCTTGAATCTCTGGTTTGGATAGACCTTCCCGACGACATGGACACCGATATCGGACCGTTCAAGCTGGATACTTCCATCCCTTTGCCTGTAGAGCCTGATACCGAAGGGCAGATGAACATCGCCGATGTGACGTGGGAGAAGGTGATTGCCGCCATTCTGCTCATCCTGGGAAATCGGCCGACTCATGAGCACGCCGCATATTACAGAGTATTTCTCGCCGCTCTCAGGCCTGATTTGGATATTGAACTGGCTGAGGCTTCCCGGGACTGCATATCCAGAGGTGAATGGTCTAAAGCGGAGGACCTTCTTCTGGCATTGAGAGGACTCAAACCGGAATCCGTTGAACCCCGATTCATCATGGCCCGTTACTATGACAACCGATCCGAATACGAATTCAAATCCGGAGAAACCGACCTGGCGGAGACCTACGGTGAAGCCGCAGAAGCGGCCTACTCGGAAGTGCTCTCCGACGACTCCGCTCCGATTGAAGCCTGGTACGAGGCCGGGATTTTCCGCTATCGCCGGGGAGATTTTCTAAGAGCGGCGGAATCTCTGGAGTCCTTTCTGAGTTCCGATCCGGATGGAGAAGAACGAAAGACGGCTGAAAGGCTGGTTCGGCTCTGCCGGGATGACGGTCAGGCGGATGAAGTGTATCGCCGGGCATATGACGCCCTCACCCACGGACGTATTTCCGAAGGGGTCTCTCTCGCCCAGGATTTTCGTTCTAAGAAGCCTGAAGGCTGGCCGGGCTGGTTTCTTCTAGGATGGGGTCTGAGGCTGTCTGAAGATTGGCAGGAAGCCAGGGAAGTACTTGAAGGAGCAAGGGAACGAGGCTGCAGAGAAAGTGAACTGTTCAACGAACTGGCCATCTGTACTCGAGCCCTCAAGGATTTCCAGGGCGCTTCCGATGCGCTGCAGGAAGCTCTGCAGCGTGATCCCGAGAACATCAAAATCATCTCCAATATGGCCATTGTCGAGATGGAGCAAGGTCATCGCGACGAGGCTGTGCGTTGGCTCCAGACCGCACTGACCCTCGAACCCGAAGACGCCATTTGCCGGCAGCTCCTGGCCGAAGTGGAATCGGACGAGTAGCACCCCGCACTAGGGAGAACAAGAGGTGACTGCGCTGAAGAACGCCCCTCGTCAGGCACGTGAACGTGGTTCCTCGCGGCGCTCTTCGCTCCGCCACCTCCTGTCCTCCCGGCG
>JARGFR010000139.1 GCA_029210985.1 Spirochaetaceae bacterium
CTCGTTATCCCGGAACTGGACGTCTTTGACGTTCAGCTCTTCCGCCAGCAAATCGGCCATTTCGATGAGTACGGCTTTCTCCGCGGCATCACGCGTGACGACGTGAAGACTCTTCAGGGGCTGTCGGATTTTCAGCTCGTGGGCGTTCCGCAGTGCCCGGCCGAGCCTGACCGTTCGTCGGGTGACCGCCATTTTATTCTCCAACGCTTCATCCCGGATAAACAGACCGGCATCGGGCCAATCGGACAGATGTACGGATTCGGGATCATCCTTGCATCGGAGGTTGAGATAGATTTCTTCCGATACAAAGGGAACAAAGGGCGCGGAGACTTGCGAGAGGGTCAGAAGGGCGCTCCGAAGTGTGGAGTACGCGTCATTCTTATCCACATCACCCGCTCCATCCAAAGAACTTTTCCAAAAACGTCGACGGGAACGTCGGATATACCAGTTGTTCAGCGCATCAATGAACTCGAGGATAGGTTCGATGGCTTTCTGAATATCGTAGGCGTCCAGCAATTCTTCGACTCGCGAAACCAGACGACCGGTTTCCGAAAGGATCCATCGATCCAGAGGATTGGACGGTTCGGAGGGAATTTCACTGGGATTGACCCCGTCGATATTCGCATACGTGATAAAGAAGCTGTAGGCGTTCCAGAGGGGCAGCAGGATGCCCTTGAGCACATCTCGTACTCCGGCATCGGAATAGCGCAGCCCCTCGGCCTTTACCACCGCGGAGTTCATCAAAAAGAGCCGAAGAGCATCCGCGCCGAATTGGTTGATCACCACATCAGGGTCGGTGTAATTACGCAGACTCTTGGACATTTTCTTTCCGTCTTCGGCAAGAACCAGACCGTTGACGACGACGTGACGGAAAGCCGGAGAATCGAAGAGCGCAGCGCCGAGGATAGTGAGTGTGTAGAACCAGCCACGGGTCTGATCCAGTCCTTCGGAAATGAAGTCCGCCGGAAAGTGACTTTCAAACCATTCTTTGTTCTCGAAGGGATAATGCACCTGGGCATAGGGCATCGCCCCGGATTCGAACCAGCAGTCCAACACCTCGGGAATGCGCTTCATCATTCCGCCGCATTCGCATTCCCAGACCAGATCGTCGACGTGATGTTTGTGAAGATCGCCGCCGCCCGCCCGATGCGTTTCGGCAGCCGCCTCGCCTACTTTGGCATAGAGTTCATCACGACTGCCCAGGCATTCTGTAGCCTCGCAGCTGTCGCATTCCCAGATTGGAAGGGGGTTACCCCAATAGCGATTCCGGCTGATGGCCCAATCCCGGGCGTTTTCAAGCCATTTGCCGAATCGGCCTTTCTTCAAATGATCCGGAACCCAGTGCACTTCATCATTTGACGCAAGCATGACATTCTTGATCTTGCCGATATCGACAAACCACGATCCGACGGCCTTATAGATCAGAGGACTGTCGCAGCGCCAGCAATGGGGATAGGAATGGAGAATCTGGTCTCGTTTGACCAGGGAACCCTCTTCTTTGAGGCGCTTCATGATGTCTTTATCGCAGTCTTTAACGAAGCGTCCCGCATAATCGACAACTTCGGCGGTGTATCGTCCCTCATCGTCGACCGGGCAGACGATCGGTACTCCGGAATCCTTCATGACTTCATAGTCGTCCTCACCAAATCCGGGCGCCGTATGGACAATTCCCGTACCATCTTCGGTGGAGACATGGTCTCCGACAAACACCCTGAAGGCTCCCTGCTCTGCCATCTGTGAGAAATACGGGAAAAGGGGTTTATAGGTCAGTCCCCCCAGATCGAGGCCTTTCCTGGTCCAGGCTATCTGGTATTCATCTTCACTCTTGAAGTAATCCTTCAGACGGGCTTCCGCGAGGATATAAGAGGCGCCGTCGGAGGAGTCGGTCACTTTGACATAATCGATATCTCCGCCCACCGACAATCCGAGATTGCTGATGAGAGTCCATGGCGTGGTGGTCCATGCCAGGAAATATGTATCCTCATCATCAGTGCTCCTGAATCGAACGGTGATGGCCGGATCATGGACATCCTTATATCCGCCCAGATTGAGTTCGTGGTTGGAAAGAGGAGTCGAACATCGCGGACAGGTGGGAAGAATATAGTGTCCCTTGTAGACCAGCTTCTTTTCCCACAGGGTCTTCACGACCCACCATATGGACTCCATGTAGTCGGCATCCATGGTTTTGTAATCATGATCGAAATCCACCCAGCGGCCGGAACGGGTCATCGTTTTCCGCCATTCCCCGGTATACCGCAGCACGATGGAGCGACAGGCCTCATTGAACTCCGAAACACCGAATTTCTCAATCTCGGTCTTTCCTGAAATGCCCAGCTCTTTTTCCATTTCATACTCGACCGGCAGACCGTGGCAGTCCCAGCCGAAACGGCGTTCCACCCGCTGACCCTTCATAGTACGGAAGCGGGGAATAATATCCTTGATGGTACCCGGAACGAAATGGCCGAAATGTGGAAGACCCGTCGCAAACGGGGGGCCGTCGTAGAAGACGAACTCGTCCGCTTCGGTACGATTTTCGATGGATTTCTCAAATATCCGGTTTTCTTTCCAGAATTCGAGGATTCCTTCTTCCATGGCGGGAAAATCAACTTTGGGATCAACAGGCTTGTACACTTGGGCAACTCCATGAATTTCGGGGCGTACGGCATCACCGCATCCCACCAAAAACAGGGCTTAAGATACCCCGGAGAGTCGCCTCGGGGCAAGGGAAGACTCCGGGAGGGGCGGCCTCTCGACCTTCACTCGGGCATCAGGGTATCGTGTCTGCCATGAATCTGACGATGGTGAAAAAAGTTCTTCTGGATGGATCGCCCTGCGGTAAATGCGCCCAAGCCGAAGATATTCTCAGGAAACGCGGTTTATGGGACAAAATCGACGATGTCGTCATCGCCGAAGAAGGGAACCCTGAATCTCCAGGAATGAAGCTGGCCGCGAAACACGGCATAGATCTGGCTCCTTTCTTCATTGTCCGGGAGTCTTCCGGTGAACATCGTGTTTACACCCGCGTCTTCGATTTCATCAAAAAGGAACTGACCTCCTCTCCAACACCTGGGATATCGAAGTTTGACGCGTCTGAAGCCGCCGAACGTTTCAAGGGTTTGAATCCCGATCAAATACTGGCCGATGCCCAGAAGGCATTCGGGCAAAACCTCGCACTGGCTTTCAGCGGTGCGGAAGATGTGGTTCTGATCGACATGGCTTCAAAAAACGGCCAACCTTTCCAAGTGTTTTCTCTGGATACCGGCAGACTTCATCCGGAAACATACGGATACCTGGATACCGTACGCGACCACTACAAGATCGACATCGAAATATTCACACCGGATTCCATGCTCCTCCAGAATTTCGTCTCGGTAAAAGGACTCAGCAGCTTCTACCAGGATGGACATAGAGAGTGCTGCGGCATCAGGAAAGTGGAGCCCCTGAAACGGGCTCTTGAGGGAAGGCTGGCCTGGGCGACAGGGCTCAGACGGGATCAGAGTCCGGCAACCCGCAGCGACCTGGTTCATGTCGAACTCGATCAGTCGCATCGGAATGCAGATGGGGAACCACTGATAAAAGTCAATCCGCTTCTCGACTGGACCGGCCAGGATGTCTGGGATTATATCCGCATCAACAACGTGCCCTACAATCCCCTCCACGACCAGGGGTATCGTTCCATCGGCTGTCAGCCGTGTACGAGGCCGTCCAGACCCGGTGAACATGAACGCGCGGCCAGATGGTGGTGGGAGAATGAAACGAAGAGAGAATGCGGTCTACACACGTGAAGATCTGAAATATCCCAAAACCGACGCGGCGATTAACACCATACCTACGATTGATCCGGTATCCGGGAGGTCGCCGGGAATGAGCGTCCAGCCGAGAATCGCCCCCGATACGGGGACTATGAACTTCCAGACCGAAAGGGCGCCGACCTTGGCCCCCCTGGAAAGAAGAAGCCAGTACCAAAGCGAAATGCCCACCGAAGAAACGGTGACCAGCCATGCCAAGGCCAATAAAAATTGAATATTCCAATTCAAATCCCGGAGGTCTTCCACAAAAAACGACCCGGCTAGAAGCATGAATCCGCCCACAAGGAACTGCCCGGAACTCAAAGCGAAAGGAGGAATCCGACGCTTGGTGCGGGAAACCAGCATGGAACTGATTGTTGATGATGACAGGGCGATAAGCATGAGGAGAATTCCGAGCAACTCACGATCACCGGCGTTCCGGGAGCCTCCAATGGGATTTCGGCTGATGCTGAGAACCGCCAAACCGACAATCCCGGTTGCCAGAGTCGCCCATTGGGTCCACCTGAGCCGCTCTCTGGGCGGCACGGTGTGGGACGCCGCGGAAGTGAGCAGGGGCTGCGCTCCTATGACAATGGCCGCGATCGATGCCGGCACATATCCGATACCGAAATACATCGTCCCGTAGAGAAGAAAGGTCTGGAAAAACCCGATGATGAGGAGGAATCCCCCGTTTCGGACGATCGCGGTTTTCAATGCCCGAGGTCCTTCAAAGAAGACAGATACGGGAATCAGCACCAAACCCGACGCGAAGAATCTGGTTCCGGCGAAAAACAGAGGGGAGGCACCCTGTTCATAGCCGATTTTAATGGCGACGAAGGCTGTCGACCACAACAGGCAGGCCAGGAGAGCAAACGGCCAGTTCGAGGCGCCGCTGTCGGAATTGCTCATACCTATGAGCGAGCCGGTATTCCGACGGGCGCAATTCTCTCCGCCAGCCAGGTCCGTTCATCCTCTTCAAGCATGGGTTTCAGACGATTGTAGACTTGAGCATGGTAGGTATTCATCCATTCGATTTCCCCCTCATCCAGAAGGGAGGAGTCTACGAGTTCTCTCTCATAGGGAGCAAGAGTCAGTGTCTCAAACGTGAAGAACGTGCCGAATTCTCCGGTGTGTGATTCCCGACAGATCATTAAGTTTTCAATGCGAATTCCGTACTGGCCCTCACGATATAGACCCGGTTCATTCGACACGACCATTCCCGGCTCCAAAGCCACATCCAAAGGAGCGGGACTGAGACGCTGAGGCCCCTCATGGACGTTCAGGCGGTATCCGACACCGTGTCCGGTTCCGTGGCCGTAGTCCAAGCCCTCAGCCCACAGAGCGGATCTGGCTATTGTATCCAGCTGATACCCCCGGGTTCCTCTGGGAAACTGTATTCTCGAAAGAGCGATATGACCTTTGAGCACCAGCGTATAGTCCCTTTTCATCTGAGCCGTCGGTTCTCCCAAAGAAAATGTGCGTGTGATGTCGGTGGTACCCTCCTCCCATTGTGCTCCGGAATCCAGAAGAAAAAGATTCTTTCCTTTCTCAATGACGAAGGCACCCTCCGGTTTGGCTTCGTAATGACAGATGGCTCCATGAGCTCCATAGGCCGGGATGGAAGAGAAACTATCCTCCAGATAACCTGGAATGGCCGATCGATAATCTCGCAGCACATCAGCGGCACCGAGCTCATCGATATTCTCTCCGGCCTCGATCATTCGGCGGAAATCCATCATGAACCGCACCATGGCAATACCGTCTTTTTCCATCGCCCGGGAAATTCGCGACTCTTCGGTTGAATTTTTCCTGGCTTTCATGGCGACGACGGGATCGGGAGCGTATCTGATGACCGACTCCTGGGGTATATGATCAAAAACCGCCCGGCTCAGGTTTTTCTTATCGGCCAGAATCCGCGATTCCGAGGGAAGAGAGGATATCGCCTGAAAAAAATCATCGTAAGGCGACAATCCGACTCCGTCTTCACCCAGAGCGAAGACCACATCATCGGGAACCCGAGGGATATCGGTGAACCAGGTGCACCCTGAGGCGTCGAGAAGAAGAAATCCCAGAACGACCGGACTATGAGGGATATCTCTTCCCCGGATATTCAACAACCAGGCGATGGAATCCAATCCGATGCCGATCCATGTGTTGCATCCCGACTTGGACAATGCCGCTTTCAGCCGGTTTATCCTGGTTTGCCTGCTCTCACCGGTTTCGTCTTCGGAAAGTTCTTTGACGCTTTCACCGCCGTCCTTCGGCCTGTCTGTCCAGATCTCTCCGATCAGATCCATATCCGTTCGCATCCGGATTCCCGCGTCGCTCAGACGTGCCTCCCACGCCTCGGCATTCTCGAGAGAAACCGTTCGCCCATCCATACCGACGGTGTCACCTTTTTTCAGCACTTCGGCCAGCCACACCTGAAGGGAAGGAACATCAGGCTCTCCATCTTTATGGAGCAGGATCAAATCATCGGGTAATTCACCGGTCGCCTGGATCCAGTACCGAAAATCCGCCCAAAGACCGGCCTTGTCAGCCGTAATAACCACTGTGCCCGAACTTCCCGTAAAACCGCTGATCCATTCACGGGTTCTCCAACCCGACGGCGGGTGTTCACTCCCATGGGGATCGGATCCTGTTGCGATATAAGCGTCGATACCCGCCTCGGTCATTTTTTTCCGCAGGACGGTGATACGTTCGGTGACAGTCAAAGTGATTCCTCCGTTCACCACACATTATCCCCTGGAAAGGACAGGGACAAGGCATCACCGGAACTGATGATGAGGCGATGTTTGATTCACGGTGACAAATTGATGCAATTTCATGTCAAGGTTCGTCTCATCAGGCCGAAGATAATGGTGAGGACTGACGGCGGTTCTTCAACTTACCCCTCCCATGATGACCGTCGGCCCCTCGGATAGACCGTCCCTCCCCGGACGGTCTTTTTTTATCTCATTTTCATCTCCTATTCGCCAATAGCGGGCAATTTCCGGGCTAAAAGGATCACCGGCTTATTTTGCATGGTAGGATCGGGAGAAAATCACTAAAATAATCACTAATGAGGAACAGCATGGATGAAATAAAAATTGGAATCGGAGATATCGGCATATACGTTCCTGAACCTCGTATGGAAATGGGCGTCCTGATGGAATCAAGACGTTCAACACATCCGGAATTGGAGAGGATTCTCAATAGAGCGATCGAAAAGACAGGCCAGAAATCTTTTCACTTTCCAGACCCATGGGAAGACACCGCGTCGTTGGCCGCCAATGCCGCGGCGAAAACCCTGGATAGACTGGAGGAAAACCAACAAGGCAAGTTCAGATATTTATCCGTCGGCACTGAAACGGAAGTGGACCATTCCAAACCCGTGGCGTCGTATGTTCAGGGTATGCTTCAGTCCGCCGGATATCCTTTGGGAAATGCCATGACCACCTTCGAGGTGAAACATGCATGCGCCGGCGGAACGGCGGCCCTCCTTTCCAATGCCGCCATGTTGAGCTTTTCCGGAGACCCGGGAGAGCGGGCCTTGGCGATATGCAGTGACATCGCCAGGTATGAAGCACCGAGCACAGCGGAAATTACCCAGGGAGCGGGAGCGGTGGCTCTGCTCATCGAAAAGAATCCGCGGCTCCTGGAAATGAATCTGAGTCAGCAGGGTTTCTATGCCTCGGATGTGGATGACTTCTTCCGTCCTCTAGGCTCGGTGACGGCCAAAGTGAAAGGACGATATTCCATGGAATGCTACCAGGAAGCCCTGGTGATGGCGTTTACAGATTACTGCGACCGATGCGGCGGTACACCCTGTGATATCATTAACGAAACCGATTACCTGGCGCTTCATGTACCCTTCGCAAAAATGCCGGAAGTTGCGGTTCGAAAGCTGCTAAAGGATACATGCGAGAAGGACGACGATGCGATCGAGGCCTTTTTGAATCGAACCGGTTTCCTGGATGCCATGTACCTGTCCAGCAGTTTCGGCAATCTCTATACCGGTTCACTTTACGCCTATCTTGCTTCATTGCTCCACCAGGAGTATCAGAAGCTTGGTGACGGTATCGTCGGCAAGCGGGTTCTCATCGCGTCCTATGGATCCGGAAACACGATGATGGTGTTCTCCGGAACCATCGCCGCCGGCGCCCCTGAAATGATCGCCTCCTGGAAAATTGAATCCTTGATAAACGACTATCGGAAAGCCGACTTCCATGAGTACCTCTCCTGGCTGGCACGCCCGAAAGATACCGATGCCTGGCGAAACCTGTTGGAAGGAGCGACGCCGAGTGAAGGACAATTCTACTTGAAGGATTTCGAGGATTCCGGACTGCGGATCTACGACAGGGCGTGATTCAATGTCAGACGATTTACCGGAAAGGAAGCAAAAACATCTGGAAATCTGCCTGGATCAGGATCTGGATATCCAGTCTGGATCCACAGGTCTTCAGTCAATTGCCCTGCCTCACCGCGCTCTGCCCGAAACCCATGCCGATCAGGTTGATCTGAAGACCGAGTTCCTTGGTTATACCCAGACCCTTCCTGTTATGATTTCCTGTATGACAGGCGGCTCTGAAGACGGCCGTCTGCTCAACCGTTTGTTGGCCGAAGTGGCCGGAAAACGGAAACTGGCTATCGGCACCGGCTCCATCAGAGTGATGCTGCGGCATCCGGAAACCAAATCGCATTTCGATCTGAAGCCTCTCGTGCCGAACTCGCCCCTGATTGCCAACATCGGTGCGGCACAGCTCACCGAATATTCTCCAAACAACATCCTTGAAGCCGTGAACAGTATCGATGCCGACGGCCTTTATGTGCATTTGAATCCCGCCCAAGAACTTTTCCAGGAGGACGGAGATCGAAATTTCCAGGGATGGTATGACGGTTTCCGCCGACTGCTCGACTCCGCCGATATTCCGATACTCGTGAAGGAAACCGGTGCGGGCATTCCGCCGTCCGAAGGACTGCAATTGCTGTATGAGGGAGTCTCCTATGTGGATATCGCCGGGACGGGGGGCACCGACTGGGTGGCGGTGGAAGCCGAAAGGCTTCCGCCTGAACATCGGATCGCGGCGGATTCGTTTCGAAAATGGGGTTATACCACAGGCGAGCTCCTGCTGGCCTATCGGCAGATATCCCGAGCCGGCGGTGAATCCGGCCTGGCTGTGACAAACCGAATTATCGCATCAGGCGGACTGAGATCGCCCAGGGACTTCGCCGTTGCTCTGTCCTGCGGAGCATGGATCGGTGCTGCCGCCCTGCCATTCATACGTGCCGCATCAACCGGCGGAAAAGAAGGCGTTGAATATTATCTGGACGAATTG
>JARGFR010000013.1 GCA_029210985.1 Spirochaetaceae bacterium
CGGAGAGGGGCAATGGAAACAATGCCGTCGCCAACATCACCAGGATGCTCAGGCTTGTCATCATTCTGACAGGTTTCAAATCTATTGTTTTCACCATTTTTCGCTTCCTCTTGCGGTTTACTCATCACCAATATAGCGAATCAACCTTTCGGGAACATTGCGGGAGTCTTACTCCTTTGAAAGGTTTGCGGAATTCAAAGCCGGTAATACAATGCGAAATTTTGCGCCTCTGCCCGGTTCTCTGGACACCGATACCGTTCCGCCGTGAGCCTCGGTGAGGGCCTTCACCATGCTGAGGCCCAGCCCCAGGCCCCTCGAGCCGCGGCTGCGATCTCCTCGATACAGTCTTTCGAATACCCGTGTTTTTTCCGACTCGGAGACGCCCGGTCCGTCATCCAAGACATCGACAAAGGCTTTGTCTTCGCTGCTGCCGCAGCGCACATCAACACATCCGCCCTCGGGTCCGTATTTTATGGCGTTGTCCACCAGATTCCCCATAATCTGCCTGATACGCACCGGATCCCCATCGATGGGCACGGGTCCGGGTGTATCGAGTCGGAGAAGCTGGCCCCTGTCTTCGGCCACAAAACCGTAGAGATCGCACACTTCTTCGGCCAAGGATCCCAGATCGCATGGTACGACGTCGAGGTGCAGCATACCGTGTTCGGCTTCGGTGATATCCATAAGCGCCGACAGGAGGTCACCCACTTGATCGGTCTGTTCCACAACCAGCGCCAGGGCTTCCTCATAAGTGTCGACCTCGCCCTTGCTGAGGGCCAGTTCGGCATGACCGCGCAGCCGCGTCAACGGCGTTCGAAGATCGTGGGCAACGGCATCCAGTGTGTCCGACATTCCGCCGATGAGGGTTTGAACCCTGTCCAGAAGACGGTTATACCGCCCGATGAGCCCGTCGAGCTGATCCTCGGTACCACGGGCGGGAATTCGGCGTCCCAATTCTCCGGTGACGATGATTCGATCGATTTCCTCGTTTAATCGGTTAATCGGAGACAGCAGCCGTCTCGAAGCGAAAAGCCCGACAACAACGCCGGCGGCAATTATGGCCGCCAGAGCCCAGGGGTAGTTCCGCTGATACATCCGTAGAAGGAATTGACGGTTTTCCGTGCTCAGGCCGACCAGGAGGAGAGATCCGTCATCCAGCCTCGCACCGGTGACTTTCAAGGCATACGGGATTCCTTCGGTCCTCAACGTGGCGTAGGTTCCCGGAGTGAGGAGTCCTAGATCCGGATCGTTGAGCTCGAAATCCTCCCAGCCCCCCGGGATGAGGGCACCCAGCATACTGCCGTCGGGACGATCCAGTATGAGGAGAAAAGGCCGCCCTCCGTGTTCCCTCATGTCGGCAGAGGCCCGTTCCAGCACGGCTTCATCACCGCCGTACTGCCATGCGGCCCAATAAGAGAGAAGTCTCGAATCCAGTTCCATGCGGTCCTGGTCGCCGAAACCTTTGAGCAGAGACGCCAGCAGCAATCCGGACACCACCATCGAGGCCACCGCCGCTGCCAGCGTCACCACCAGTGTGAGTCGGAATTGGACCCGTCGAAACGGTCTAGCGAGGATTTTCCAGAACATAACCCACGCCGCGGACGGTTCGTATCAGCTTGAGGGGGTAATCCTTGTCCACCCGGCTTCGAAGTCGGGAAACAAGGACATCCACCACGTTGGTCTGAGGATCGAAGTCGTATCCCCACACCTTCTCGAGGATGAGTGTTTTGGTGACCACATTGCCCGCATTGCGCATCAGAAACTCCAAGAGGGCATACTCCCGGGGCTGAAGCTCAATATCATCGCCGTCCCGGGTCACCTTCCGGGTCAGGGGGTCCAGGGTGAGATCCGCCACATGCAGCTCCTGAGCGGCCGTGGCTCTGCCCCCTCGGCGGATAAGGGCCTCCACACGGACAAGCAGCTCGGCGAACACGAAGGGTTTGACCAGATAGTCATCGCCGCCGGCTTTCAGACCTTTCACTCTGTCGTCGACGCTGCGCCGGGCACTGAGTATGAGAACGGGGGTTTGAATATCCGATTGACGCATTTCCGAGAGTATTGTGAGTCCGTCCTTTCCCGGAAGCATGAGATCGAGAATGATGATATCATAGAGTCCCGACATACCGCGTTGGAGTCCGAAATCGCCGTCCAGGGCAACATCCACCCCATAGCCGGCCTCCCGGAGTCCTTTGGAAACAAATGAGGCTATATCGGTATCGTCTTCAACAAGAAGCACTTTCATCTCAGATCCTCCGTCTATTTCAATATAGGGCAAGAGAAAGTCTTCGGCTTCCCCAAAACGCCCCGTAAAGATGACATCTTTGAAATCAAACGCCGCCACATTTTTCAATATTCGTTCGTGGATTTGCTTTGAACTTAATTGTCGTGTGCTAATATTCCTCTAACAAGAGCGAACGAAGGTGGATTCATGAAAAATTTGACTGGTACCGAACGTTCCTGGGTATTCTACGATTGGGCGAATTCCGTCCACTCCACCGTCATTTCCACTGCAATCTTTCCACTATGGTTCGGCCAGGTGGCAATGAGCGGCGGTCTCTCGAGGACCCAAACCTCGGCGTGGCTGGGAGCCGCGAATACCGGTTATGCCGTCATCGTGGCCCTCATGGCCGCCGTTCTGGGGACCCTTTCGGATTTCAAGGGCTACAGAAAGAAGCTGTTTACTCAGTTCTGGCTGCTGGGTGTCATCGCCACCGGAGCGCTGGTTTTCGTCGGGGCTGATGCCTGGGTGATAGCCCTGGTGCTCTACGTCCTGACCTTCATCGGTTTCGCCGGCGCCAATATCTTCTACGACGCTTCCCTGCCCGACGTCACAACACCAGGCCGTATGGATATGGTGTCGTCGATGGGTTTCGGATACGGCTACATCGGGGGCAGCACCATCCCGTTCCTCATCAGTCTCGCCATTATCGCCGTTCTTTCGGGGATGGATTTCAGCGGCGGGCTTCCCTTGCTGGGTGTGAAAATCAGTTTCGGTCTGACAGCCGTCTGGTGGTTCCTTTTTACCATCCCGTTCCTGAAAAACGTCAAGCAGAAAAACGGAATCGATCCTGTACCTTCACCTGTCATCGAAAGCGTTCGCCGTCTGGGTCGGACATTCCTGCAGATTCGGAAACATAAGAAAATCTTCTTGTTCCTCATCGCATATTTCTTCTACATCGACGGAGTGAACACCATCATCAAGATGGCGACGAATTTCGCGAACAGTATCGATGTCGGCATGATGATACTCCTGGCCACGGTGGTGGGAATACAGATACTCGCCTTTCCCTTCGCGCTTCTCTATGGGAAACTGGCCAATCGATTCAGCGCCCGTTCCATGCTGTTCGTCGGCATCGGTGTGTATTCAATCATCACCGGACTTGGTGTCAGCATGCCTCTGGTGCCCGTCGATGCCGTCGTTCCAATCTTTATCGCCGTGGCCTTCCTGGTCGCCACCAGTCAAGGCGGCATTCAAGCCCTCAGCCGCTCCTATTTCGCCTCCCTCATCCCCGACGACAACGCGTCGGGAGAGTTCTTCGGGTTCTACAATATGATGGGCAAGTTCGCCGCCATATTGGGACCGTTCCTGATGGGCGCCTTCCCCAGATTGGCTTTTGTCTTGGGCATCGCCAACGAACGAGTCGCTTACAGTTTCGGTGTCGGCGCCATATTCCTTCTGTTCCTGGTGGGCGGTGTGCTCCTGGTCGCCTCGGGCAAACCGGTTAAGAAAGCGTAGAGACGAGAATTTCCGCGTTTATCTCCGGCATAATCACTGGTAAACTGAAGCGCATGGATATCGGTCAAGCGGCCGAACCCGCCGGACGAGCTTCACGAGCCGCCCTGGAGGGCCGCCACGAAGATGCGGTTCGACTCTATGAAGAGGCTGTCGCCTTGGCGCCGAACGCCGCTTTTTTACATTACGATCTGGGTCTCGAATACGCCGAAATCGGGCAAGTCGATGAAGCCCGTCTCTCCCTCAAAGAAGCCGTCCGACTGAACGGTGAAGATGCGGACGCCTTGAGCGAATTGGGAAAGCTGGAAATCGACTCAGGGCATCCGGGAGCCGCTCTCGAAGTTCTGGATGCCGCACTGAAGGTGAATCCTCATCATGCCGCCGCGTTGAACAATCGAGGCGTCGTGGAGTTCCTCAAAGGTCGGTACGGGAAAGCCGTGGAATATTTTCGCACCGCGACATCCCAGGACGCTTCGTTGGCGGACGCCTGGTTCAATCTTGCCGATGCATATGGAGAAATCGGAGACGATAGTGCCCGAAAGGACGCGTTGAGACGGTATCGAGAGCTGAGCCGGTGAATGATTCGTCAAATTGGGATCGTCCTGAAGAAGTCATTGCGGAAGTCTATAGACAGGTGAAGGCTGTGAGGGAGACGGGTCGAGAACCCGAGAGGATCGTCATGTCTCGCCTTGAGTGGTCGATGGTGGAGGATTACAGACGTCAATTAGGGGTGATACAGGGTCCCGTACCGGATTACTTGTCGGAAGACAGCCTATTCGGTCTGGAAATATGGTACGGTGATGGTCCCGGAATCATTGTGACTTGATGCAGGATAAAACAAATGAATGATACGATTGGATTCATCGGCGCCGGCAATATGGGCGGCGCCATCATCAGCGGACTTCTGGCCGATAGGAAATGGGCCGCCAAAGACATTATTGTCGCGGATTCAAGAGCCGAGGCACTGACCGTCCTGGACGAAAAATTCCCCGGAATCCGCACAACTGGAGATAATTCCGAGGCCGCTTCCTCCGACATTCTGGTACTGGCGGTCAAACCGCAAGTCTACCAATCGGTTATTCATGCAATCCGCGAAGACATATCGCCGGAAACCATCATCGTCACGATCGCCGCCGGACTGACCTTAGCCGCCGTTGCCGATTGGTTCGGCGAGTCGAGGAAGATTGTCCGAACCATGCCCAACACACCCGCATTGGTATCCGAAGGCATGACGGCCATCAGTCCGGGGCCGGGCGTGAAGGATGAGGAGATTCAAGCGGTCAAGAGAATCTTTGATGCAGTTGGCCGCACGGTCGTGCTGCCCGAATCACAGATGGACGCATACACATCCCTGGCCGGCTCGTCTCCCGCATTCGTTTTCATGTTTCTGGAGTCTCTTGCCGACGGTGCGGTTCGAGAGGGGATTCCCCGGAAAATGGCGTATGAAATCGCCGCACAAGCCCTGCTGGGATCGGCCAAACTCATGCTGGAAACCGGCCGTCACCCGGGTGAGCTCAAAGATATGGTATGCTCTCCCGGCGGCACCACCATCGAAGCTGTTGCCACCCTGGAGGCTTCAGGTTTCCGGTCGGCCCTCATTGAAGCCGTTTCAGACTGCACGGCCAGGGCAAAGGAATTAGGCAAAGCGTGAAAGAACCCGAAGCCGCCAGTGTGGAGATGATCTGCTCGGTCAGTGAGCTCGCCAATCTCTTTCATCAAGGACAGGATCTGAGAGGATTCCTGTCCCAGGTGGTTCAAATCGTCAGCAAGCATATGCAGGCCGACGTCTGCTCCATTTATCTGTTTAACGAACAATCCGAAAAACTGATACTTCAGGCAACCGCCGGATTGAATTCGGAAATGGTCGGCACTCTCACGTTGAATACCGGGGAAGGCCTCACCGGATTGGCACTGAAAGAGCTTCGTCCCATCAGAGAGGGACGCGGCCGGGACAACCCCTATTTCAAACCCATACCGGGCAGCGGGGAAGAAAAATACGAATCGTTTCTGGCGGTTCCCATCATCAGAGGTATACGCCGAGTCGGTGTATTGGTTCTCCAGGACGAGAAGAGGTCCCGGTTCAGCAAAGGCGACGCTTTGGCTCTCAAGGCGATAGCGTCCCAACTGGCGGCCACCCTCGAAAACGCCCAGCTTCTCATGGAGCGGCCCCGGAGGGGTGAACATCCGGGCATATCCTGGGGCACCGGCCGCCTAATCCGAGGCACCCAGGTGGTGGAAGGTGTGGCCCTGGGCGAGGCTTATCAGATGGAGGGTCCCGGAACCCTGGATCATCGATTATATGCCTGCGACGATGCCTATCGGGACACTTTGGATGATTTCCGCCGGGCGATAGATCTGACGGAGCAGCAGCTCGAGGAACTGCAAAATCGTCTGGAGCAGGAGTTGGCCGACGTTGCCTCTCTGATTTTCAGCGCACATCTGCTGATGCTCCGGGACCAGGGATTCTCCGGAACGATGGAAGACCGAATCGCCGACGGTGCCCGACCCTGCGATGCCATCCTCTCCGTTGCTAATGAATATATCGATATTTTCACCGAGAGCGAGAACTCCCGGATGAGGGAAAAGGTGCTGGACATCAAGGATCTCGGTCATCGGATTCTGAAAAACCTCACAGATGAAGAGGGCGAGCACGGGGACTACGACGGACAGATTGTCCTGACCAACGAGCTGCTGCCGTCGGAGCTCCTGAAACTCGCCGCCCAGAAGGTGGAAGGCATCGTGCTTTTCGGCGGCGGCGCGACCGCTCATGTCACCGTCCTGGCCCAATCCCTCCAGGTGCCCCTCATCTATACCGAAGACGAGAGTATCTTTCGCATCCCGGCGAATACACCGCTGGCTTTGGATGCCAACCAGGGTATCCTTCTGGTGTATCCGGATGAATCGGCGATTAAACGAATCAGGCAGCTTAAGGAAGGAACGGATCGGATTGCGGGTTTGGCCGAGATGGCCAAACCGGAGTCTTATACAAAAGACGGAGAACGCATATACCTCAGGGCAACGGTGAATCTGTTATCGGATTTGAAGCTGGCACGGCAGCTGAAAGCGGAAGGAATCGGCCTTTATCGAAGCGAGTTTCCTTTTCTGATTCGAAGCGACTTTCCGTCGGAAGAAGAACAGTTCCGCATCTACAAGAAGGTTGTCAACGGCCTGGAAGATCCGCTGGTGACTCTCAGGACCTTGGATGTGGGCGGAGACAAAATACTCAGCTACATTCCCGAGTCCCAGGAGGAGGCCAACCCTTTTCTGGGATTGAGGGCGATACGGTTTTTGCTGGAAAACAAGAAAGTTTTTGTCGGTCAGCTGAAAGCCATGATTCGGGCCGGCAGATCAAGACCGATCCGCATTCTCTTCCCGCTCATCTCTTCCTTGGATGACTTCCAGAATGCGAAGATAATCGTGCAGAAAAGTCTGAATTTTCTCAAGAGGGATGGCTTGGGGCAATACCCGATGCCGAAGCTTGGCGCGATGATTGAGCTGCCCTCGGCGGTGGAGATGGCACCGGAACTCGCGAGGGAGGCGGATTTCCTGTCACTGGGAACCAACGACCTGGTTCAGTATATGCTCGGAGTTGACAGGACTAATGAAAAAGTAGCCGATCTCTTCGATGTCCGACACCCGGCGGTTCTCAGAGCCGTAAAACGCGTTGCCGATTCCGCGAAGGAAGCCGACTGTCCGCTGTCGGTCTGCGGCATCATGGCCAAGGATCCCAAAACCGTCCATTACCTGATTGGCCTGGGTGTTCGGGAGTTCTCCTTGGAAGCCGCAAAAATACCCGAGATGCAGGAAGCCGTATCCCGTATGGACCTGAAAAAGGCCCAATCGGATGCTGCAATCCTATCCAGACTCGGTACGCTGCATGAAACTCGGGAATTCATGCAGGAAATCAATGAACGGTCTGAAGTACAGATTGAACGTTAGTTTTCTAGGATGATACGGCCATTATCGCGTCGTTCTAATTTTCAAATTCCTGTATCACCCGATCCAAGCTGTAGCTTTCGAAGTATTTCATCACATGTTCGTTGGCACTGTTCCAGAAATTCGTTGCCTTGCAATCATTCCTTTTCACGCATTTCTCGGCGGCGATGCTGTCGCTGGAGCAGCAGGGCGTGAGCCGGATACCTTCCTCAACAGCTTCGAGGATGTCCTTGACGTTGATGTCTTTGGAATCCCGTGCCAGGAGAAAGCCCCCTCCGGCGCCGCGTATGGATTTGATCAGACCATACTTCTTGAGCTTGGTGAAAATCTGTTCGAGAAAGATGGGCGATAGGTCTTCAACCTCGGTGATTTTTTTGATGGAAAGGGGTTTGTCTTCGGTGTTCTGGGCAAGATTAATCATTGCCCGGAGGGCATATCGCCCTTTGGTCGTTACACGCATGGGGATATATTACATGAGTGGATGTCAATCCACAAGAAGCCGCCCATGGCGGCTTCCTGCATCTAAATAAAATACTTAGAAAAAAACGATTAAAAAACGTATCGAATCCCGATTCCGCCGTTATATGCCCACCAATCGCCGTTATTGAAAATGCGGAAACCGAAACCACTTTCAATAAAGAGGTTCAAGGGGATATCGCCAAATGTATACTCCAGCCGGATATCCGCCACGGTATCGATATAAAAATCCTTACCGAAAACGAAAGTGACCTGGGGTCCCAGGGACAGGGGAATAACACCGGCATCCCCGATGGGAATATTCACCAGGGTAAACAAGGCGTTTCCACCGACAATGGGAGAGTTGGTGCCGATAAAATCATAACCGGCATTGATGTTGAACTCGAACCAGTTGGACATTCTGTATCCGAATGTCACACCTGAGGGATAGCCCAGAAGAAGACCGGCTTTGGCCCGGCCGTCATTCGGAATGCTGAGAGTTTTGACATCCTTATCGTTGCTGATGGATTGAGCCGAAACCATCCCGCTCACCAGAACTATCGCCAAAACCATTATCCATATTCGTTTCATTTATTTCCTCCGTAAGACTTATAATATAGTCAAAAAACCGGCCGCCGTCCGGTTGGTTGCCGTATCGGGCCGAAATTGCCGGTCCAAATGAACTATAGAGCTTTAGCCGCGACTCGATTCAGCCTCTCAGCGAAAGCCACGGGGTCCTTGAGTGCCACTCCCTCCACCAGCAGGGCCTGTTCAAACAGCAGGTGAGACACATCGTCGGCGAGCTGTTCGTCGCCGGCATCAGCCAATCCCTTCACCACCGGGTGATCGGGATTCACTTCAAGAATAAAGGTGGCCTCGGGTATGTCTTTCTGTCCCATGGCCTGCAGCATCTGCCTCATCTGAGCCGAAGGGTCGCCGTCGTCGGTCACCAGAGCGCTCGGTGAGTCGGAAAGTCTGGCCGAAGCCACAACATCCTTCACCGCATCCCCAAGGACTTTCTTGATTTTCTTCAGAACCGGTTCGGCATCCTTTTCCTTTTTCTTGTCGCCTTCGGTCTTCAGGTCGTCCAGCGAGCCGGAACGATTGATGGCTTTGAGTTCCATCTCTTCAAAAGGACCGATCATGGGTGTCACGATCTCATCAACCTCATCGGTCATGAGAAGCACCTCGTACCCTTTTTCTTTATACGCCGCCAATAGGGGGGATTTTCTCAGAGCGTCTTCATTGTCACCGACCAGGTAATAAATACTCTTCTGGTCTTCGGGCATCCGATCTTTGTAGGCTTTCAGGCTGGTCCAGCCTTCGACTGAGGTGGATTTGTACCGCACCAGCGCCAGCAGATCTTCCCGATGAGTCCAATCCGAGTACAAACCTTCCTTGAGGGGCCGGTTGTACTGATCGACGAAGTCCGCGTACCGCGCCTCATCTTCGGAGTAATTTTGAATCTCCGAGAGTATCTTCTTAACCGAAGCATCCCGGATTTTCGCCATGACTTTGTTCTGCTGCAGAATCTCCCGGCTCACATTCAGAGGCAGATCCTCCGAATCGATGACACCCCTTACGAAGCGCAGATAGACCGGCAGGAGCTCCTTTTCGTCGTCGGTGATAAAGACACGTTTAACATAAAGCTTCACACCGGGTTTGTAGTCGGCCTGGAACATGTCGAACGGCGCATTCTTCGGGATGAAGAAGAGTGTCGTGTACTCTATTGTTCCTTCGGCCCGGGTATGGATGCGCAGCATGGGTTCGTCGGTGTCATGGGCGATGGTTTTATAGAATTCATTATAGTCCTCGTCCTTCAATTCCGATTTTGGTCGCTTCCATAATGCACTGGCCGCGTTGACTTGTTCTTCCTTTTCTTCTGTCTTCTTCTCATCATCCTTGCCGGTCGTTTCACTCCAATGCAGATGAATGGGGAAAGCGATGTGGTCCGAATATTTCTTGATGATGGACTTCACTTGCCACTGAGAGTCGTATTCTTTTCCGGCGTCGTTGAGATGCAGAATGACCGTAGTGCCTTGTCCATCTCTCTCGGCTCCGTCGATGCTGAAGCCGGAATTCCCGTCACTGGTCCACTTCCAAGCCGAATCTTCCCCGGCTTTGCGGGAAATGACTTCGACTTCATCGGACACCATGAAACAGGAATAAAAACCGACGCCGAACTTACCGATGAGGTTTGAATCCTTCTTGGCATCCCCGGTGAGTTTGTCCATGAAGTTCTTTGTGCCGGAACGGGCAATCGTACCAAGGGCATCAGCCAGATCGACATCATTCATCCCGATGCCGTTGTCCTCTATCACCAAGGTGTTCTCACCTGCGCCGTTAATTCGGATGTCGATCCGGGGATCGAAATCCAGTTTCTTCAAAGCTTCATCCGTCAGGGTGAGGTACTTCAGTCTGTCTAAAGCATCCGATGAGTTGGAGATGAGTTCCCTCATGAATATTTCACTGTGGGAATAGAGTGAATGAATCAGGAGATTGAGCAGCTGACTCACTTCTGTTTTGAATTTTTTCTTGGCCATGTTTGGTTCCTCTGGAGTAGTCGATATCGACGCATAAGATACTCATGGCACCGTTGCGTCGGCAAGGGGTACCCTCTTGCCGATACGGGCTCTGATAGTGAATGATAGAGATCTATGGAAGATCCTTTACCTATCGGGCGGCCTACGGCCGTCCTCCGTCGGGCCGCGTACCTGAAATGATGACCCTCCCGATTGCCTTGCTTGTCGCACTCCTCGTCATGTCGGGGTTATTCTCGGCATTGGAGACCGCCTATACATCCCTGACACCCGGTCAGGTCAGCGCTTTGGCCGAGAATCGCGGGAAACGCGGAAAACTGGTGAAGAAGCTGAATGACAGACCCGATATTCTCCTGACCACCCTGCTTATCGGCAACAACATCGCCAACCTCGGCGCTTCGGCCATCACCACCACCATGACACTGGCTCTGTTCGGAAACGCTTATGTGGCGGTTTCCACCGGTGTGCTGACCTTGACGGTTCTCGTGTTTTGCGAGGTATCCCCGAAGCAAATCGCCTTGGAGGCAAATGAAGCCTTAAGCATCCACAGCGCCCGGTCCATATTGATTCTGTCCTGGCTGCTCAGACCCTTCATTTGGATTATCTCCGGCGTCAGCCGGACCATCACCCGCTTTGCCGTGGGCAAGGAGCGAAAACTCCTCACCCTGGAAAACCTTCTCCACCACGTTAAAGTCGCCGAAGGCCAAGGAGTCGTCGAATCCTTCGAAGAGGAAATGGTTCGTAATGTATTTCGAATCAATGATACGCCGGTGGAAGCCATCATGACCCACCGAACCGAATTGTACTCCATCGATGAGGAGACAAGCATCAGCAATGCACTGGACGGATTTTTGAAATCAGGCCATTCCCGGGCCCCGGTGATGAAATCGGATTCCGAACATGTCTTGGGAGTCGTCACTCTCGGCGCCGTGGCTGCGGCGCTCAAAGAATCACCCGATTCACCCATCAGGAAATACGCCACAGCGCCTTACCTCGTACCCGGAACCCTAAAGGCTCATGAGCTGTTTCTGCGGTTGAAAAGAGAACCGATACACATGGCCGTCGTTCTGGACGAATACGGCGGATTGGATGGTGTTGTGACCCGGGAAGACGTCATGGAAGAGATATTCGGGGAACTCTACGACGAACGGGAACCAACAGCCGAGGAGCCAATCAGACAGGAAGAGGACGGATCCTGGATTATTCAAGGCGATGCGGATTTCTATGATGTCAACGACATCCTCGGATTGCGGCTGGAGCACGACAGCCGCACCCACACCATCGGCGGATATCTTTTGGAGAAACTGGAACATATTCCGAAATCAGGTACGACGATTGAACTGCCCGAAGGGGTCTATACAATCCTGGAAACCTATCGGCAGCGTATCGTCACGGTCCGATTTACTTCTGTGGATACGGACGACGACTGAAGCAGGAAAGAGAGACCCGAATCAGCCGACTTCCACCCGGAAACCCGGATCGAGTTTGTCCTTGAGGATGGTCTCGATGAACCCGAGGGTTCCGACGGTGGCGCTCATGCACCCGAGACAGGCGCCCTGGTAGGAAATTGTGACAACCGGAACATCCCCTTCCATTCGGAAGTCCTCCACATCCACATCTCCTCCGTCCTGGTGAAGAGCGGGCCTCACCTGTGCATCCAGAACTTTTTCTATCGCCTTGAACTTCTTGAAGGAGCTGAGATTTAAGAATGGTTCACCGCCTGCGGATTCGGCTTCCTTCTCCATCTCGGCACGGGTCTCAGCCAGGATGTCTACGAGATACCATTTCCGCTTCTCATGTCCTCCGGGGTGAATACAGGATTTGCAGAAGGCTCCGGCTTTCGTATACGCGGTGATGTCCTCGACACTTTTCAGATCGTTGATCCGTATCACTTCCTTGATGGTGGAAAGAGTGACTCTGGCGCATTCGCAAACCATCTCGGCGCTTTCGAGAGTTTTCACATCAACCCCCTTATATGTGGCGGCCGCCGCTTTGATGACGTCATAAGCCATAACCGAGCAATGCATTTTCTGGGGAGGCACGGCCGGAGTATCCGGATGATCCCTCAGGGCTTTCTCTACATCCAGATTGGTGATCTTTACCGCTTCATCCACCGTCTTGCCGACGCAGAGTTCCGCCATCATATCGCTGGATGCGATGGCTGTACCGCAGCCGAAGCTCTTGAAACTGGCTTTCAGAATCTTGCCGTTGTCTTTGTCCACCGCCCAGTAGAGTCGAACGGCATCGCCGCAGGATTCGGCCCCATGTTCGGCCACAATCAACTCGGCATTCATCGACGCCGCTTCCTCAGCTGTAATCTCACCGAGATAGCGCGGATTATCCATACGGTCCGCAACTTTCCCGGAGTAATTCTGCCACAAAGATCCGCCGACCAGATCACCTTTCGCCATATATGCTACCTCTCGAATCGTGTCTAATATGTACTTGAAATCGATCGAAGACGATCCACCGCCGCATGGATCGCCAGGATGGCCGCGTCGATTTCCTCATCCGTTGTAAATCGGGACAAGCTGAACCGGACGGCCGTGTGGGTCAGGTCCGCATCGGACATCATTGCCTGGAGTGTCGCATCCGCTTCCAGTGACTCTGAAGAGCAGGCACTGCCGGTGCTGGCGGCAACGCCCCTTTTGTCCAGATCCCAAAGGAAAGCCTCTCCCTCAATACCTTTGAAACTGGCCAGAATCGTATTGGGGGTTCGATGCTCCCGTTTGCCGAAAATCAAAGTGTCGGGAATCGATGCGATGGCATCCTCGAGACGGTCCCTCCTTCGCCTCACTTCATGTGTTTCATACTCCAGCGCATCCACCGCCAGCTCCATCGCCAGTCCCATTCCCACGACAAATGGAACATTCACCGTTCCGGCTCTTCGTCCGCCCATCTGTTCGCCGCCGTGGAGAAGCGGCGTGAGATTGATGCCCTTACGGAGGAACAATCCTCCGGCACCCTTCGGTCCGTGAAATTTATGAGCGCTGAATGTCAGAAAATCGACCGGCAGGTCTTGGAGGTCAACAGGAACCTTACCAACCGCCTGAACTGCATCGGTATGAAAGAGAACACCGCGCCCACGACAGAATTGAGCCAGATCCTTCACCGGATTAATCAGACCTGTTTCGTTGTTGGCCCACATAATGCTCACCAGTGCGGTCTTGTTCTCGTCAAAACCGTCGGCCAGAATCTCCTCTGTGATGATGCCGTCGTCATTCGGCGCCAGGCGCACCACCTCGACACCCTGAGCTTCAAGCCAATCCAGAGTACGGGCGACACTGGGGTGCTCTATCTGAGATGAAACAATTCGTGACTTCTCACCGTGCCGAATGTGATCGTTCCATACTCCTTTGAGAACGGTATTGTTTCCTTCTGTGGCGCATCCGTTGATGATGACATCGTCTTCATCCGAAGCGCCGATCCCCTTATAGAGCCGGTCCAGTGCAACAGACATTTCAGGATGGGTTTCGGTTCCATATCGGTGGAGAGAGTTAGGATTTCCATATTCCTGCAGCCAGAATGGTTCCATGGATTGCTTCACCCTGGGATCCAGAACCGTTGTCGCATTATTGTCCAAATAGATTCGATTCATATTAAATACCACTGATAACATAGTGAATTCCCGGCCCAAGGGCGATAGTAGAAAAGGGGAAAATGTATAAGAGTTTGTTGCCGTCGGGGTGATTGATTGACTATTGTAAGACCATGATCAAAACACCATTGTCCCGGGATCATCAAAAACACATCACGGAAAAACTCGATGCCATCGGTATGCATCTGTCGGAATTCTCCTTTCCCAACCTCTATTTGTTCCGCAATACACATCAGTATGAAACGATTGAAACCGAACACGGATTCTTCATATCCGGGATAACCTATGACAAAAAACGATACCTGATGCCCATGACAAATCCCGAAAAGGCCGGGGAAGATTGTTTTAAAGAACTGAAAGAACTTCTCCAAAGCCGAGAATGGGATTTCCTTTTTCCAATACCCGAGGGTTGGCTGAAATGCTTCGAGGAAAAAGAGTTCATCCGGACATCAAGCCCCGACGATACCGACTATTTATTTTTTACGGAAAAATTCAAAACCTATCCCGGAAAGAAGATGCACAAGAAAAAAAATCTTCTGAATCAGTTTCTCAAAAATCATGAGGCCCTGCTTGTTCCCATCACGTCTGATGTCGTTGAAGATGCCATAGGGATATTGGATCATTGGCAGAACAATTCATCTCAAGAAATGGCGGTCAGCGACTACCAGCAATGCCGGGAAGGTTTGGAGATGTGCGAGGAGTTGGGCCTGGTCGGAGCCCTGGCGTTCGCCGACGACCGCCCCGCGGGTTTCCTCCTGGGAGAAGCCTTGAACAGTGATACATTCACAATCCATTTCGCCAAGGCGGATGTGTCGTTCAAGGGTATTTATCAGTTTCTATTCAGTCGGTTCGCCTGTGATTTCTGTTCAGAATATAAATACATGAATCTCGAACAGGATTTGGGCAGCGAAGGTCTGAGAAAAACAAAAATCTCTTACAGACCCGATCTGATGGCGCACAAGTACCGAATCACAATGAAATAGGGATACGCACAAGCCCCACAGGGGGCACACTGTTTCTTCATACCAATACGTTAAGTTTGCATCGTACCAAATGCGAGATTGGTATCGCTTTTCATTCATCTCTCCTTTTTTGAAAGCTCCCGGCGTTGTCGGGAGTTTTTTTGTCTTTACGGTGGTGTCTCTTCGGCGGTGCGGATCCGGAAGTGTCATTCCTCTGGCGCGGATCCGGCAGTTTCCCGGCAGATGGTGTCCCGGCAGAAGAGTGAAAAGCCGGCGGATTGGTGTTCTGATATATTCACCAAATTCACCGATTGACTGTTTGAATGTATTTCGGTATTGTAGTACCGAAATACTACATTCGAGGCTGTCCATGAATAATTTGGTGAATATATCAGAGGGCACGTCCCTGGCCATTCACGGCCTGGGACTCCTGGCCGAATCGGCTCCGGACCGCATAAATGTCAAAGCGGCGGCGGAACGGCTCAGAGCCTCGGAAGCTCATCTGGCAAAAATATTCGGAAAACTGCAGAAAAGCGGCCTGGTTTCTTCCATCCGCGGACCGTCCGGCGGGTTTGCGCTGGAAAAATCACCTGAAGAAATCACCTTCATGGAGGTTTATGAACTTTTTGAAGCTCCGGTCGACCCCAATGCCTGCCCTCTGGGGAGAAATCATTGCCCGTTCGGCAATTGCTTTTTTGAAGGCAGGATCCACAAGGTATCCCAGGATATTTACGGAATTATGAAGCAGACCACAATTTCCCAGATGAGCAGGGCGGTCAGGGAGAAGACAAATGATTGATCAGGATGCAACACTCTATGAAATAACTGAGATGAATCCGGAGACGATTCCGGTCTTCTCATCCAACGGTTTTCCTCATATGGCCGATCCTGTTAAACGGTCGAGTATCGGCAAGACAATCACACTCAAGACGGCTTTACTCCTCAAGCAGATGAATCCGGAGGCGTTTATTCGCCTTCTGGAAGAGTCTGTCCGTCGTGCCGGAGAGAATCGGGACGTCATTCGGGACGGTGCGTTGAATGTCGTGGGCCTTCTACCCTGTCCCGTTCGTTTGCCCCTCATGGAAAAGTGGAACGACTTCCTCGATGAGAGAGAACAGGCCGGATTTGAATGGGTGAATCACGAACTCAGAGCGGCATCCATGGGCTTGGAATGGGTGGAGGCAAACATCGACGGAGTGGAAAACCCGGAGAAGCTCCCGGATCTGTTTATCTCCGCGGGCTTTGATTTGTTCTTCGATGAGCAGAAAATCGGTCGTTTCCGCGGTCGGGGAATATTCTCTGATCTAGTAGGACCACGAGGGGCGAATGCCAGTTTCGATGGCCTCTCCATCTCCGATCCCGACGGGTGTTACTCAATCATTTCCGTCGTACCGGCGGTTTTCCTGGTGAACACCGAGGAACTGAACGGACGGTCCGCTCCACGAACCTGGGCCGATATTCTCAAACCGGAGTATGAGAAGAGTGTGTCTTTGCCTGTGGGAGATTTTGACCTGTTCAATGGGATTCTTCTCAACATCCACAAGACCTACGGTGATGACGGTGTGGCGGCTCTGGGACGCAGTCTGCTGGAGTCCATGCACCCCTCGCAAATGGTGAAGAGTGATCGGAAAAAGTCTGACAAACCCGCCGTTACCATCATGCCGTATTTTTTTACAAAAATGGTGAAGGAAGGAAGTACTCTCCAAGCCGTATGGCCGGAGGACGGTGCCATCATCAGTCCCATTTTCATGCTGGCCAAAACCTCTGCCGCCGAACGTCTCCAGCCGGTGGTCGATTTCTTTGCGTCAAAGGAAATCGGTGAAGTATTGGCCATTCAGGGACTGTTCCCCACGACTCATCCCGATGTGGACAATCGCCTGGGCGAAGACTGCCGGTTCATGTGGCTTGGCTGGGATTACATCGCTAAGAACGATCTGTCCGTCCTCATTTCACACTGCGAGGACCTATTCGAAGGTGCCGCGGCATCCATGCCGACCGGTGAGGATAGCTGTGAATGCGCCGCTGTCGAGGCCGGCTCATGAATCTGGTGACGGTCTCAGGGCCGCCTTCGTCGGGCAAGACTTCCGTCATCCTCAAAACTATTGACGCCCTTCGCAGCCGAAGCCTCAAGGTGGGCGTTGTGAAATTCGACTGCCTCTACACCGATGACGATGCTCTCTATGCGAAAGCCGGCATTCCGGTGAAGAAGGGTTTATCCGGAGCCATGTGTCCGGACCACTTTTTTGTCAGCAACATCGAAGAAGTCACACAATGGGGCATCGCCGAAGACATGGATATTCTCATCAGCGAATCCGCCGGACTCTGTAATCGTTGCTCACCCTATATCAAGGGAATCAAGGCGGTTTGCGTCATCGACAACCTGAGCGGCGTCAACACACCGAAAAAGATCGGCCCGATGCTCAAATCCGCCGACATCGTCGTGATTACAAAAGGGGATATTGTCAGCCAGGCCGAAAGAGAAGTCTTTGCGTCCAAGGTGAACCTTGTAAATCCGTCGGCGGTGATTATGAACATCAACGGCTTGACCGGCCAGGGGAGCTTTGAATTGAGCACCCTCATACATGGCGATCACAAGGACGTCGACACGTTGGTGGGTCGGCAGTTGAGATTCACTATGCCGTCGGCACTTTGCTCATACTGCCTTGGCGAAACCCGAATCGGCGAGAACTACCAGTTGGGAAATGTGCGTAAAATGAATATGGGAGACCAGGCATGATCGCAAGTGCTCAGATTGCCGGGCGGCGTATCGCCTCCCTTCTCGAAGAATATCCGTTCCTGGAAGGATTCTTTGGGGAGAACGGACTGGAGTATGTCGGTAAAGAAGCCCATACACTGGCGGGATTTTTCGAATCCTGGGATGCCGATGAGAAAGAGGACAGGGGCGTCGATCCGGATCAACTCCTGGACCAAACTGCGGAGTTCATCAATCAAATGCTCAGTTTCCTCCATACGGAGGATGAGGTTCACACCCTCACCATACTACCCGGTAAAGATAAATCCGGCGTCCCTGAAGGCTTCGAATCCATGGTGATTCGCAAGAGTGAGGTGATTTCCATCGTCGGTCCCACCGGATCGGGAAAGAGCCGGCTTCTAGGCGATATAGAATGGGTCGCTCAGGCCGATACGCCGACGGGTCGGCGGATACTGATCAATGGAGATAATCCGGACACCTCATGGCGTTTCTCCACTTCAAAAAAACTGGTGGCCCAGCTTTCCCAGAACATGAATTTCGTGATGGATTTAAGCGTTCGGGAGTTTGAAGAACTCCATGCCGAAAGCAGACTGGCGGAAAACCCGTCTGATATCGTGGAACGGATTATCGCCGAAGCCAACGACCTGGCCGGTGAGTCATTTACCGGAGAAACGCCCATCACCAGCCTCTCAGGGGGACAGTCCCGGGCCTTGATGATTGCCGACACGGCGATACTCAGCCGATCGCCGATTATACTCATCGATGAAATCGAGAATGCGGGGATAGACCGGAAACGAGCATTGAGCCTTCTCCTTTCTGAGGAAAAGATCGTTCTCATGGCCACCCATGATCCGATCCTGGCTCTCCTGGCCGACAGGCGTATCGTCATCCGTAACGGCGGTATCGCCAAGGTGGTGGAAACAACGGAAGAAGAACGGGCCATCCTTTCGACACTGGAAGGGCTGGATCGCACAATTATGGGTTATAGAACCCGACTTCGCGCCGGTGAAAGCCTGGTGTCGGACCAAAAGGAGGCAGATAATGCATGAGGGATGTTCCGGGGATTTTTCAGACGGAAAGGCGATTGTGGACAAGGTAAGAATGATGGGTTTCGGCCCCCAGCCCCTTCCTATGCCCTTACCGATAAACTGTGTCCAATGCGGGAAACCCTTTGAAATGGCCACATTCGAGACCGAGTGTCCCGACTGCGGTGCGGTTCACGGAGTGACACCCTGCCATGCGTTCGATCCTGTTCATGTGAAGTCGGCAGGTATCGGTTACTGAGATGTCTTGAGGTTCTCCTCCATACGCTCAATCTGTTCCAGGGTTCTCTCCAAATCGTTTTTATCCACCTCATCGATCTTCACCGGAGGCAGTGAAAACTTGAAGATTCGGTCGGAAAGCGATGCGGCCGTTCCATAGTCGTGGGTGACCAGCATGACGGCGCTTCCTTCAAGCAGCGACGGCAGGCGAGAGATGAGGCGTCCCCGAAGGTCGGGATCCAGAGAAGACAGCGGCTCGTCCAGGAGGACGATATCCCGGGGGGCCAGAAGAGCTCGAGCCAGGGCCGTCCGTCGAGCCATTCCTCCGCTGATTTCACCGGGAAGGGCGTTCGCGGCGTCCGTGAGTTCCAGCGCCTCAAGCATCACATCGATCTTTTCCAAACGCTCACTCTTGTGAATCCCGGAGTCCAGGGCGTAGCCGGCGTTATCCCTCACGCTGCACCATGGCAGCAGCCGGGGCTCCTGGAAGACATATGAAACTCGTCCGGTGCGGGTAATTCGACCTGAATCAGCTTCGGCCAGCCCGGCGGCCATGTTCAGCAGGGTGGTTTTACCGCAGCCCGAGGGACCGAGGATGCAGATGATGGATCCCGAGGGAACGGACAAATCGAGTCCGGTGAAAAGATGAGTCCGACCGAATGACTTCGATACCGAGATGAATTCGATCATACTTTGTACCCGTAGCGTTTCTTCAGACCATGGAAGACGGCATCCATACCTGCGGTGAGCAGTATCACCATGATGGACCAGGCGAAGACTCCGACGGTATTCAGCTGGGACCGCTCCACCTGAAACATCGTCCCGATTCCCACTTTGGGTTGACTGAGCACTTCGGCGGCGATTACCACTTTCATGGAAAGCCCCAGTCCCGACATCACACCAGAAAGGAGATAGGGCCGCAGAGACGGCAGAACGAACTTCATCAGTGTTTTCCATGCCGGAATATGAAAGACCCGGTGCATTTCCAGCAGTTGGCGGTCGAGATGACGGATACCGGTGACGATGGCTCCGTAGATTAATGGAAAGACAATCAGTGTACAGACAAACACAACAGCGGTTTCCGAGTTAAACCAGATCAGCGAAAGG
Organism: Spirochaetaceae bacterium; assembly: GCA_029210985.1. GTDB lineage: Bacteria > Spirochaetota > Spirochaetia > DSM-2461 > DSM-2461 > UBA2779. Next base: position 20,308 of record JARGFR010000013.1, read on the forward strand.
AGGATGACCCCCATTGTGGGAACCGCCTTCATAATCGCGATCAGGGGCGCCACCGCATCAGAAAACCTCACCGAGAAACCCGCCGCCACACCTGTGGCGGTCGCCGCGGCGATGTTCAGCAGGAAAGACAGCGCCACTCTGCGCAGAGTGGCTCCGATGGCCGCCCAGGTGGCCGCTTCATCCAGGAGACCGGAGAGATAAAGGAATGCCGCTTCAGGTGCCGGGAGGATAATATCCCGGGCGACAATCAGCGAAACGGTCTTCCAGAGCGCAAGCAATACAACAGACGAGGCGAATATCCGGATGCGGGAGGCCGCCGCTCCTTTTAGCTCCATGGACCTATGATAGCAGAAACCTCTATGTTCTTCGCAGTATCCTCAGGGAATTCAGAACAGCCGCAAGTGATACCCCGACATCACCGATAACAGCCAGCCACATCGGCGCCGCACCCAGTGCACCGGCAATCATGAAACCGACCTTCACCGCCAAGGCGAAGACGATGTTTCCAACAACGATCCGATGGGTGAACCTGGCGGTTCGAAGCAGTTCGGGGATTCGGGCCGGATCATCATCCATGAAGACGGCATCGGCGGACTCAATAGCCAGATCTATGCCGCTCCGACCCATGGCCATGCCGACATCGGCCCTGATGATAACCGGAGCGTCATTCAAACCGTCACCGATGAAGCCCACACCGCCCTTACGGTCCGGATCGTCCACCATCGCTTCGAGAGCCGCGAGTTTTCCGTCGGGCAGCAGGCCGGCCTTAACCTCTTGGATACCAAGCTCTTCGGCCACTTGCTTCCCCCGGGACTCAAGATCCCCGGTGAACATCGCCGTTCGGGTAATGCCTTCTTTTTTGAGGGATCGGATCGCCTCTGCGGCGCCGGGCTTCACGGCGTCGTTGAGGAAAATGGAACCGATGAAGACACCGTCGCCTGCCACATGAACGACGCTGCCGTAACCCTGTATTTCCGGTACTTGGATCCCATGCTGTTCAAGATGGTCGGCGCTGCCGGCAAGAAGAACACGGCGGCCTTCCCGGGCCGCGACACCCATGCCTTTGATTTCCCGATATGAGTCCAGCATATCAACTTCCAACGGTCCGTCCCATGCGTCCCGCACGGATTTGGCGATGGGATGATGGGAAAGGGACAGTATGGCGGCGGCCTGGCCCAGGAGAGCCCCATCATCCCAGCCTTTGGCGGGATGAAGGGCGGTGACGCGAAAGTTTCCTTCCGTGAGCGTACCGGTTTTGTCGAATACGATGGTGTCCAGTCTATTAAGGGAATCGAGTACGTCACCTCCGCGAAGGAGAACCTTGTCCTTCGACGCTCTTCCCAATCCCGCGAAATACGCCAGCGGAACCGAAACCACCAGAGCACAAGGGCAGGAAATAACCAGAAGAACCATCGCACGGTAAGCGGATTCCGCGAGTGTGAGATTGAAGAAAACAGGGAGGAGCGTCGTCAGCGCCAAAGCCAGCACCACAACCACCGGAGTGTATACCGCCGCGAAACGGCTCAGCACATTTTCGGTGGGAGACTTACGGGACGAGGCCTCTTCCAGGAGTCTCTTGATGCGGGATATAGCACTTTCGGATGCGATTCGCGAGACACGCAGACGAACCACTCCGTCATCGTTGACGTATCCGGCGGAAACCTCATCACCGGGAGCGTACCGCCGAGGAACTGACTCACCGGTGAGAGCTGAGGTATTCATCCATGATTCACCCCGGATAACGGTTCCGTCCAGCGGGACCAGCTCCCCGGGGCGGATTTCGATGACTTGACCGATATTCACATCGTCTGGCGAGATGAGGCGTACGGTTTCTCCATCAACCAGGCGGGCCGTTTCGACCCTGAGGGACATGGTATCCCGGATTGCGGCCCTGGAACGTGAAACAGCCCCTTCCTGCAGAGCCTCGCCAACGGAATAGAAAAGCATCACGGCGACGGCTTCCGTCCACTCTCCGATGACAAAAGCGCCAGCCGTCGCCAAGGTCATCAGGAACAGTTCATCCACCACCCGGCCTCGAAAAAGATTCCGGAAAGCTCCGAACACTACCCTCCGCCCCGCAATACCATAGGCGGTAAGATAGAGAGCCCGCCGCAGCCAGATCGCCTCGGGTATCCAGACGGACACAGCCATACCCACCACCCAAAGAGCGGCGGAAATCGGAATGGTCCAAGGGATTCTGATTCGGGGATTCCGGGACTTTTGCACATCCTCGGCGGAATCCCGTATATCCGCATCGGATTCGACGGTTTTGAGTGTCGCCCGCGCCGTATCCACCTGTTTCGGGTCTATCATGATTTTCCCGGCGGCAAAGTTTAGACGCGAGTGTTCAAGACCCGGCACTTCCCTGAGGGCCGCTTCCACGTCTTTCGCACACATCGGGCAGTCAATTCCTTTTACGTCGTATGACTTCAATGAATTCATCAATTCAGCCCTGTTCCCTGAAATGGCTTCTGGCAATGGAAATGAGATCGACGACATGCTGGTCGTCCAATCGATAATACACTTGCTTGCCGTCCCGTCTGAATGACACCAGTCTCATCATCTTCAGGAGCCTGAGATGATGACTCACCGCCGGCAGACTCATTTCCATGACAAGAGCCAGATCGCAGACACACAATTCTCTCTGGGACAGGAGGTGGAGAATACGGGTTCGGGTTTCGTCCGCCAAGGCTTTGAACAGCTCGGACAGCCCGGCTACATCCAAAAGACCTTCCCGGAGGGACTGCGCATCGTCGCCAATCGATATACCGTATTCCGTACAGATATCCTGAGTATCGCCCATCCGATTTCCTCTCGATTAAATAGTTGCTTAATTGTCGATATACAAAAGCCTTCAGTCAAGACCTATTGGTGTTCCACCGGAGATTTTTTGTAAAACACCTTGACCTAATACCGGTTAACTCTTAATGTTAGAGAGTACTAAGACTGTTGTAGGCATGGTGTATTGTGAGCACTGACTTAACCGAAGCACAGGAAGATTATCTCGAAGCCATTTATGACATTATCCTTCTGAAGGGCGGAGTACGGGTGAAGGATATTGCCCATAAACTCGATGTCAAAAATTCTTCAGTCACCGTGGCTTTGAGGAACCTCAGAGACGCCGGCTTTATCAATTACGAGCCCTACGGTGTCATTTCCCTTACCGATAGCGGCCGAAGTGAAGCCAAGAGACTGTCGGAAACCCACTCTGTGTTCCGCAAGTTCTTTATGAAATCCCTGGGTGTCGACCAGGCGGCCGCGGATGAAACCGCATGCAGGCTCGAGCACATCATGGCCCCGGAAGTGACGGCCAGATTCCTTCAGTTTGTGAAATTTTTCTCATCCTCGGAGGAAATCGGAGCGCTGTGGAAGGAAAATTTCGATGTGTTCTGTCGGGAGAACGGCGTGACTCCCGGTCATCTTGCGGCCCCGGCGGATTACGTCGACGAGTACGGAGTTCAAAATGGGGTTGGTTGATGTCGGAGACGGCAAAAAAGTGGTGATTGCCCGCATTGAAGGCGGCCGCAACGCTCGGAAAAAGCTCATGGATCTGGGATTGATTCCCGGTGTCCAAGTGACGATTATCCGCAAGGCCGGACCGTCGCCCATGCTCGTTTCAGTGATGGGACGGCAGGTGATGATTGGTCATGGTATGGCCCAGAAAGTATTTGTTCGATAACTGGAATGGCAGAAATCACACGTAGAATCCCCGGAACGGTCGCATCTGTTGCCGTGATTGGTAATCCGAATTGCGGCAAGACAACACTGTTCAACGGCCTGACGGGCCATTCGGCTCATATCGGCAATTGGGCGGGCGTCACGGTTGAAGAACGGCGCGGCACTCTGCTCGGCAATGATTCGGTTGAAGTGGTGGACTTACCGGGAATCTATTCCCTCCACGCCGTGAGCGAAGACGAAATTGTCGCTCGAAATCATGTGATTTCCGGTGACTTCGATCTGATAGTGAATATCATCGACTCTTCAAACCTGGAAAGGAACCTGTTCCTCACACTCACGCTGCTGGAATTGGGGAGACCCATGCTGGTGGTCCTGAATATGATGGACATCGCCGCCAAACGCGGACTGAAAGTCGATACCAAATCCTTCTCAGATATTCTCGGAGTTCCTGTACTGGATATCAATGCCCTCTACGGTGCCGACGTCCGGAACGTCCGCCGTGCCATTATCGACTCTATTGAGAGTCCGGCAGTGCCGAAAGCAGGAGTCGATTATCCCGGTCCGGTCGAAACGGTTGTTTCCGACTGGACCGGCAAACTCGGAGAACACAGCCGACCGACCGCGCTGATGCTTCTCGAAGAGGATGAAGAAACAACAGATCGGGTCATCACTGAGGGGTCTCTGACTCAAGAGGATGTTGACCACGGTCTGAAATCCATCGAATCCCGGTGCGGCGAAACGCCGGACGTTGTAATCGCCGACGCCAAACTCAATTTCATATCCGAACTGGTGAAATCCTGCAGCAGCAGCAATCAATCCGGTATTTCGCGTTCCGACAGAATTGATCGGATCGTACTCCACAATTGGTTCGGGATTCCCGTATTTCTCGGGGTGATATATCTGCTGTTCTGGACAGTTATGAATATCGGCGGCGCCTTCATCACCTTCTTCGATATTCTCTTCGGCGCGGTGTTCGTTGACGGAACCGGCCATCTCCTGGCTCGAATCGGGACTCCCGAATGGATCGTCGTGCTGCTGGCCGACGGCGTGGGGGGCGGCATACAGACCGTCGCCACATTCATTCCCATCATATTCACGATGTTCTTCATGCTCTCTCTCCTGGAGGACTCGGGCTATATGGCCCGGGCGTCCTTCGTTATGGACAGGTTCATGAGGACGATCGGGCTCCCGGGAAAAGCGTTCGTACCGATGCTGGTGGGTTTCGGATGTACGGTTCCCGCCGTCATGGCCACCCGGACGCTGGAGAACAAGAAGGACCGCTCGCTCACCGTCTTTCTGACTCCCTTCATGTCATGCGGAGCCAGGCTGCCCGTTTATGCCCTTTTCGGTGCCGCGTTTTTCCGCAGACATGCCGGCCTGGTTGTGGTGAGTTTGTACATGACGGGCATTCTGCTGGCGATCGCCACCGCATTCCTTTTAAAGAAAACCCTCTTTAAGGGTGAGGCGGCCCATTTCGCCATGGAACTCCCGCCTTATCATGCACCGAGAATGGGCCAAATCATGAAAAGGACCAGAATCCGTCTGCAGGATTTCGTCGTTCGTGCCGGACGCATCATCGTGTTCGCGGTTCTGCTGCTGACCTTTTTGAACTCCCTGGGTACGGACGGCAGCTTCGGCAACGAAGACGGAGAGAAATCGATATTGGCGAGCATCGGTCGGACAATCACCCCCGTCCTCAGTCCCATGGGGGTGGATGAGGATAATTGGCCTGCCACCGTGGGTCTTATAACCGGGATATTCGCCAAAGAAGCCATCGTCGGCACGATGAACAGCCTCTACGGTCAGATTGCCGCCGGTGGGATTCACCTGAGCCAGGAATCCGATGAGGCGTATGACCTGGGCGGGGCGGCACTGGAGGCCGTCCTGTCCATTCCCGAAGCCTTCAGGGGTGTGCTCGGCACTCTGATCGATCCGTTGGGAGCGAATATCGTCACCGAAGACACCAAAACCATAGCTGCGGAAATCGGTGCGGAAACAAGTACATTCGCCGCACTGAAGGAGTCCTTCGGCAACGATTGGAGGCGGGCATATGCCTATCTCCTTTTCGTCCTGGTATATTTTCCATGTGTAGCCGCCATGGGCGCCATAGTTCGGGAAATCGGACCCAAGTACGGCATACTGGCCGTGGTGTACCTCACCATCCTGGCATGGAGCATCGCCACGCTCTTCTACCAGATTTCCACCGGCGGCAGCGTGTACTGGATCATCTTCGCAGTTGCTCTGGTGACGGTTTTTATCCCGATATTCAACCTGGTGAGCGGCCGATGGTCGTCAGGTGGAACCGAGGAGTAGCCCTCCGCCGCTCTTTACGGACGCCAGTCCAAGGAATCCGCCGTGAGGAGGTCACTCTTCACCCAAAACGCCCCCCGTGGTAGATTCCGATCCATGGAGAACAACAGGCGTACCGTCACCTGCGGCGGACTCAACATCGACGATGTCGGCAAGAGTGTCACCCTCAACGGATGGATTCACCGAAATCGCGATCACGGAGGGGTTCACTTCATCAACCTCCGGGACCGCTACGGCATCACCCAGGCGGTGATAGACGAAGATGCACCCGAAGCCCTTAGACAGACGGCGGCGGAACTGAGAATGGAATTCTGCGTCGCGGTTGTGGGCGAGGTCAGAGCCAGACCCGACGGGATGGTGAATCCCGACATGGCCACCGGCGCCGTGGAAGTCGCGATCAAAAAACTTGAAATCCTCAACACCTGTCCGACTCTTCCCTTCATGGTGGACGGGGAAGACGAAGCCAATGAAAACCTGCGTCTGAAGCATCGTTATCTCGATCTCCGCACCGACGGCATGCAGCGACGCATCAAGATGCGCCATGATGCCACCTGGGCGGTGAGAAATTACCTTGTGGAGAACGGATTCTGGGAGGTGGAAACCCCTACTTTGATAAAATCCACTCCCGAGGGTGCCCGGGACTACCTGGTTCCCTCTCGGGTGAATCCCGGTCGATTCTATGCCCTCCCCCAGTCTCCCCAGCTCTACAAGCAAATTCTCATGGCCGGCGGCACGGACCGCTATTACCAGATAGCCCGGTGCTACCGGGATGAAGATGCCCGGGGGGACAGGCAGCCCGAATTCACACAGATCGATCTGGAAATGAGCTTTGCCAGCCGTGACGATGTTCTCGAGCTGGTGGAGGGTATGATGGTCCGTACATTCAAAGATGTACTGGACTACACTGTTCCGGTCCCATTTCCCCGTATGTCATGGCAGGATGCGATGGACACCTACGGCACCGATAAACCCGATCTGCGCTTCGCCATGGAGTTCCGGGACTTCAGCCCCTTTGTTCCCGGTTCCGACTTCGGTGTGTTTAAATCGGTTCTGGAATCCGGCGGGGCGGTGAAAGCCATGGTGGTAGAAGGCGCGGCGGAATCCTACTCCCGTAAGAAAATCTCCGATCTGGAAGAAACCGCCAAGAGTCGGGGCGCCAAGGGCTTGGCTTGGATGAAGGTGACCTCCGAAGGACTGGACGGAGGAGTCTCAAAATTCTATGCCGACCAGGCAGAAGCCATACGGAAAAGCATGGAAGCGTCCGATGGCGACCTCATCCTCCTGATGGGTGCCGAGTGGAAGACGGCGGTGGAAGCCCTGGGAGCCGTTCGTTCCCGCCTGGGCAAGGATTTGGGCCTGGCGAAACCGGGGGATTTCAAATTCTGCTGGGTGATCGACTTCCCGCTCTTCGAGAAAAACGAGGAGGACGGCGGATGGGAACCGGCTCACCATATGTTCTCCATGCCCCAACAGCGTTTCCTTGAGAACATGGAGGAGAACCCGGGAGAAGTCCTGGGGGATCTATACGACATGGTACTGAACGGGAACGAATTGGCATCCGGTTCCGTGCGTATCCACGACCCGGTTATTCAATCTCGAATTTTCGATATTGTGGGATTTCCCAAGGAAGAGGCCGAAGAGCGCTTCGGCTTCCTTCTCGAAGCGTTCCGCTACGGCGCACCGCCCCACGCCGGACTGGCTGTGGGATTCGACCGTATGGTGATGGTGATGGCTCAGGTGGACACCATCAGAGATGTCATTGCTTTTCCGAAGAACACTCAGGGGGTGAGCCCCATGGACGAAAGCCCCTCACCGGTGGATTCCGAGCAGTTGGCGGACCTGAAGCTGGCCCTTATCGAAGACGGGAAAGAAGACTGAATCCCGGGAGTTGTTCCGCCCGGGTATATCAGAGCTGAGAAATCTCCACGTCAACAAAGTCCGGTTCGGCGTCGTCGCAGTCGGCTTGAACGGCCACCGTCTGTTCGGCGGCGACGTTCTCGTTGGAACGCACCAGCTTCTGCGCCAGTATCTTCGACAAAAAGATGGAATACTGGGGATAGTTTTTCACCACTTCGATGAATGATTTTCTCGGTATGCGGATGACCTGACCCGGTGTGTCGGCAACAACCGTCGCACTCCTGGCATTGTTCAGCAGAAACGCCATTTCTCCCATGAAGATATCCGCGGGGGTGATGCGGCCCACCGGATTGTCCCGATGGTAAACGGTATACTTGCCGCTGGAGATGTAATAGATACAGTCACCGAACTCACCGGCCCGCATCAGCGTATCCCCGGCCTTCACCTTCAACACTTCCTCTTCCCGGAATCCCGCGGGAGCCGCATTCTCCACCTGTTTTTTCAGACTGATGGAGATGGAAACCTGGGTACCCGCTTTGTTGTAGAGCAGCTTGTCCGCCACCATCTGGGCCATGACAATGCCCCGTCCGTGCAGCCTGTCGTTGGCATCGCTTTTAAGCTTGTCCCGGAAAGCCAGAACATCGAATCCCTTTCCCTCATCCTTGATGGTGAACCGGCAGCTCTCTTCACCGATGTCCCAATCCAGGGTTACCTTCTTACGGGCCACTTTCGGATCTTTGCATCGCTCGATGATGAGTTCATTGATCGCTTCACCTGTAGCCAGCCACTCACTTTTTTCCGAATAGCTGATGCCGCAGTTCCCGTGTTCAATGGAATTCAGAATCAGTTCACTTAGAGCCATCTGAACACCATGCCGGTCTTCCTCGGGAATTTTTCCCATCCGAACCAGGCTGACGGCAAGGAGTCCGCCGTATACCGGCGCGACGAGATAGTCATGGTTATCAATCTGAAACGATCCGGTCATCCGGTTGACAAGCTTGTCTGCAAGGAATCCCTGGAAGATCAGCTGCCGATTGGAATTGATGATCCGTAGAGTCTTTCCAAGATGACTCTCAATTCGGGAATAGTCCATCAGAGTGAGCAGATTGATATCCTTATTGGCCTCGATAATATTTTCTTCCCGATCTTTTTTACGATCGTAGAGCCCGACGATGCCGAAGTTGTGCAGCCAGGAATCATCCAATATCTGATCCCTCAGGTAATCGGAGCTCAACCCCTCATCCGAGAAATTCACGATGACCAGTTCGGGCAGCTCAAAGTTCAATCGCTCAAGTATCGCCTTCTCTGTGGTGGGAAATTGTAGAAGAAACTCATTAGGGAAGTCTTCTTCCACGACTTTCCGTATTTTTTCGGTAATAACCTTGTCTGAACACGAGGCAACGATATATTCCATAAAGGTGATTATAGTCCGATCCGGGACCTTTTCTCCAATCGGAAATTCGCGCGTATCTGCGAAAAGAAGCACCAAAGTCATTGACGCGATGCCTCACTTGTTGTACCCCTATGTCACAATATATTTCCGGCCGATTGCGGCCGTGATTGGAGGCTGTTTGTGCTCAAGATTCAGACACGAAATAAAATCTCTCCTGTCGGTTTGGAACAATTCGGTCGAAACGAGTATGAAGTCGCCAGTGAAATACCCAATCCTGACGCCCTGCTTCTTCGAAGCTACAAGCTGCCGACTAACGAGATTCGCGATTCGGTGAGAGCCATTGCCAGAGCCGGTGCGGGGGTGAACAACATCCCTGTCGACTATTGTACGGATAAGGGCATCGTCGTCTTCAATACACCCGGCGCCAATGCCAACAGCGTCAAGGAATTGGTGATCGCCGGATTACTGCTGTCCTCCAGGCGCATTCATGAGGGAATGTCCTGGGTGGAAAAGCAGGATGCCGATAATGACCTGGCCAAGAATGTAGAAAAAGAAAAATCAAATTTTGCCGGAACGGAAATCAGCGGTAAGAAACTCGGCGTCGTCGGCCTGGGCGCCATCGGCGTCCTGGTGGCCAACGCCGCTGTAGAACTGGGCATGGAAGTCTACGGACACGATCCGTTCATCTCCGTGAATGCCGCATGGGGACTCTCCAGTAAAGTCAATCGCTGCGACAGTCTGAACCAGCTTATGGGCATCTGCGACTACATCACCCTCCATGTTCCACTCACACCGGATACGGAAAACCTTGTGAACACCGAAAGACTGAAAAGGGCCAATAACGGACTCCGGATACTCAATTTCTCCCGGGGCGGCCTGGTTGATTCCGCCGGCGTTAAAAAAGCGTTGATAGATGGAGTACTCTCGCGATATGTCACGGACTTTCCGGAACCGGAGCTTCTGGGCATTGAGGGTGTCATGTCCATACCCCATCTGGGGGCCTCAACCGAAGAAGCCGAGGACAATTGCGCAATCATGGCGGGCAGGCAGCTCAAGGACTATCTGGAGAACGGAAACATCACCAACTCCGTGAATTTCCCATCCTGTTCATTGGAGCCCTCTGGAGGCGTCAGACTGCTTGTGGCCAATAGGAATGTTCCAAATATGCTCAGCCAGATTCTGGCCGTCCTTGCTGATGAGAATCTGAATGTGGAAGACATGGTAAACCGCCATCGAGACGGCATCGCCTACAATATCATTGATCTTTCGGCAGCCTGCATAAGTGTATCGGCCATGAGTCAGCTCTCAGGTATTGAAGGCGTTGTCATGATCAGGCAGATTTGCCGCTGAACCTTCACGCCTTTCATCACCGGGTCGACGATAATCGACGGTCTCTATATACTGACCCATGCGGTTCAGATACCCGCTTATCATCCAATCAGGAGGACATGCATGAGCCATTCGGGCTTCAGGCGGGGAGTGATGTTCCCGGCCCTCGCGCTCATATTTGCTGTTATGACCACATCATGTAACGAGACAGGTCCCGATCTTCAAGACGGACTTTATGCTGAATTCAACACAAATCAAGGTGTTATCATCGTCGAGCTTTACCCCGAGAAGGCACCTTTGACGGTGATGAACTTTGTCGGCCTAGCGGAAGGCGACCTCGATTTCGCCGATAAAAAAGGCCCTTTCTACGACGGACTGACCTTCCATCGGGTGATTGAGGATTTCATGATCCAAGGCGGTGATCCCCAGGGTACGGGAGCGGGCGGTCCCGGATACCGTTTCCCAGACGAAACCGACAACGGGCTGAAGTTCGAAGGTCCCGGAGTCCTGGCCATGGCAAACGCCGGTCCGGATACCAACGGAAGCCAATTCTTCATCACCCATGTCCCGACTCCATGGCTCAATGGAAAGCACACCATTTTCGGCAGTGTCGTTGAGGGTCAGGATGTCGTCGACTTCATCGAACAGGGCGATACTATCAAGAAACTGAATATTCTCCGGGTCGGGGCGGAAGCCAAATCCTACGAGGCGGATTCCCAAACCTTTAAAGAAATCGAAGAGAACCTGACAGCCCGGCAGCGTGCCGCGGAAGAAGACGCTCAGAAGGCAATCATGAACGATATTGCAAACCGATGGCCCGATGCCACCCGAGATGATGAAACCGGTATATATTCGGTTGTGAGAAACGAAGGCACCGGCGCCTCACCGACACCCGGAACCACCATCACCGTGCATTACACGGGCACGTTGATGGACGGAACCGAATTTGACAGCTCCCGACGGAGGGAAGAGCCCTTCCAGTTCAACGTGGGCAGCGGCCAGGTGATTCCCGGTTGGGACATCTCTCTTCTCCAGATGAAAAAAGGTGAGAGACGAGTCATCATCCTTCCTCCGGAAATGGCCTATGGGGAACGGGGAATCGGCCCCATTCCTCCAGGTTCCTGGCTGGTATTCGACGTCGAGTTGCTCGACTTCTAGGAGCGATAATACGATGATGCGATCAATTGCCGTCATCTTGCTTCTCACGATGTCCTTCGCCGCACTCATGGCAGTGGGCACCGAAGAAGAATTGGGGCCCGGGCTCTATGCCGAGCTCACCACAAACCGCGGCGTCATGGTATTCCTCCTTGACCCGTCCAACACACCCCTTGCCGTCGCAAACTTCTGCGGGCTCGCGGAAGGCCTGCTGCCGAATGATGAGAAAGGTACGGGCATACCGTATTACGACGGTCTGACATTCTATCGGGAAGCTCCGGAATACGCGGTGTTCTCAGGCGATCCCCAAGGCACCGGAACCGGAGGACCGGGATACACCATCCCGAGAGAACCCGGTGCCGTCATCAGTACGGGTCTGCCGGGTACACTCGTGATGGACGGACTGTTCACCGAATCCTCTGGCAGCCGATTCTTCATCACCATACAGGGCGATCCATTCCTGGATGCCAAATACACCGCTTTCGGACGCATCGTCTCCGGAGAACGAGTTTTGAAGAAACTGCAACGCGATGATGTTCTCGAGTCGGTTCGTGTCATCCGGGTCGGAGAGGATGCTCAAAGTTTCCGTTTTGATGAGAACGCTTTCAAGGAGCTTTACGCGTCCGCCAGAAAAGCGGAAATCGAAGCTCTCGGGGAAACGAATCCGGCCTTACCCGAAGTCATCAAGGCTTTGGGTGACGAAATGGTAAAAACCTACACGGGTATGTATTACCAGGTTTTGACCGAGGGTGAAGGGGAAAAACCGAAATCCGGATCTCAGGTTTCCATGAACTACGTCGGACGGCTGCTGAATGGTACGGTTTTCGACAGCTCCATACAGCGAGGTCAGACCTTCGATTTTATCCTGGGACGCGACGGTGTGATACCCGGATGGATCGAAATGGTCAGCGATATGACCACCGGAGAGTCCAGAAGGGTCGTGGTTCCGCCGCATCTCGCCTATGGTGAGCAAGGTCTTGGACCGATAGAACCCAACAGCTGGCTGATTTTCGACATGGAGCTTGTCGGCTTCGTCGATGGCTAAAGGTAGGTCCACCGCATTCGTTTGCGACTCCTGCGGGCATGATGAGACAAAATGGCTGGGGCGCTGCCCCTCCTGCGGGGAGTGGAATACATTTAAAGAAGTTCGACTGAGTACCGGCGGATCAGCCTCTAAGCGATCTTCGGTGAGGACCTCCGCCGCTGTGTCTCCCAGCCGCTTGTCTGAAATCGATTCGACACCGCCGGAGCGGCACCCGACAGGAATAGACGAACTCGATAGGGTGCTTGGGGGCGGTCTGTCTCCCGGAACCGCTGTCCTGCTGGGTGGAGAGCCGGGTATCGGTAAATCCACATTGATGCTCCAAGTGGCGGCAACACTTCCGGGGCAGGGTCTCTACGTATCCGGTGAAGAATCTCCGGGTCAGGTGAAAAATCGGGCCGATCGACTGAAACTCCCTCAGAATTCTTTGGATGTTCTTTGTGAGACCGATCTCGAAGCCCTGCTCGCCGTCCTGGAAAACCATGAACCGGACTATGTGGTGGTGGATTCCATTCAAACCCTTTTTTCCGACGAGGCAGGCTCTATCCCGGGAACGCCGAATCAGCTGAAAATCGCCGGACATCGCCTCACCACATGGGCTAAACGATCCGGAAAACCTGTTTTTCTGATTGCCCATGTCACAAAAGAAGGCACTATCGCCGGGCCAAAGGTCATTGAGCATCTGGTGGATACGGTTCTGTATTTTGATCACTCATCAGACGATTTGCGTATTCTCCGGGCATCGAAAAACCGTATGGGTTCGGTGGATGAAGTGGGTCTTTTTCACATGAGTAAAGAAGGTCTTCTGCCGATAGCGGACCCTGCCGGGCTGTTCCTCGAACACCGTAAAGACGGACCACCTGCGGGCAGCGCCATAGCCGCTGTATACGAGGGATCCCGCATCCTTTTGGTGGAGATACAGGCCCTCACCGTGCCGGCCAAGGGTGGAATGGGACGGGTATATTCCGATCGGATCGATAACGGTCGGGTCAGTCGGGTTGCTGCCGTTCTTGAACGCCACGCCGGTTTGCGTCTCTCAGATCAGGATATCTATGTCAATGTGGCCGGCGGCCTGCGGATCTCCGATACCGGTGCGGAACTGGCCCTGGCTCTGGCTCTTTTCTCCGCCCGAGCGGAAAAGGCTCTGCCCGCTTTTATGATCGCAATCGGAGAGATAACCCTGGCCGGGGAAGTCAGAAGTGTTCCTCATCTGCGACGGCGGATTAAAACCGCATCCGACACTGGGCTGCCGAACTGGATCGCGCCCGCCGCCTCGGATGAGAGCGGCTCGCTGCCCGGTAAGGGGCAGGCCGTTCGACGGCTGAAAGAAGCAGTGGCCTTAGTGGCTTCGAATTAAGAGTATGTGACAGCGTGGGCGAGAGAGGGGCTGCGCCGGGGCACGGCTCGTCAGGCGGAGTCGCCTTTGGCGGTTCCGGTTCCT
>JARGFR010000140.1 GCA_029210985.1 Spirochaetaceae bacterium
TCGCTGCCAACGGGCAGTGATGCTTTCGGAGATAGCGAGAGGGAGATGGTGGCCTCTTCTTCTTTACGAACCTCATCCATTTGTTTTGCCACTTGCTCAAAGTGGGCGATCGGATCCTCATACTCTTTTTGGAGCACATCAAGATATCCAAGAGCTTGTATTGTTTTCTGTCTGGATTTTCCTTCTTTATCTCGATACCCATGAACAATTGTCAGCTGAGTGCGTCCGGTTTTTGACGACGTGCTTTTCTTCAGATACATGCCATCACTCCCCCCAGTAGCTGTGAGTATTATACATTACGCTACATAACGCAACCCATATATGTTAACAAATTTTATAAAAGTTCTCCCTATATCATTGCAGGGACAAATTTTGAACTGCCGGATTATTTAGAGGGCTGCAGAATTAGGGATATATGACTTTCAGAAAAATGATTGCGTTTTACAGCAATTGCAGCCACGCTTATATAATATCTTAACTGTTTGGGCAGCAAGGACCGGGCTTCGGCGGCTCCACAAAAACGCTATTTAGGAGCATTTTATGAAATCCATTCGTTGGAAAGTCTTCCTTCCCATTTTCGTGCTGTTTATTGCGGTGACTCTGCTGCTGTCCATGGTGACCGGACGCATGACGAGAAATAAAATCAACGAAGATTTCGAGAACTATTCCTCCGCTTATCTGGATCAGATCTACAGTCTTGTTTCCCAGTACCATGAGGCTTCCGAGATGATACGGGAACTCAAACTTGAAGAGACCGAGCTTCGTCTTCGGCACTTGGTGGAAGGCAGCATCAGTATTTTAAACGACTATCACCAAAGAGAACTCGCCGGTGAATTAAGCCGGGAGGCCGCCCAAAGGCTCGCTGCCGACTCCATCAGGGAAATCCGATACGGAACCGACGGGTATTTCTGGATGGACGATAGTGATTATATCAACATCATCCTGCCTCCCAACACAGCTGTGGAAGGCACCTCGCGTTATGAACTCTTGGATGTGACAGGTCAGTATATCGTCCGGGACATGGTGGATGGAGCCATGGCCGAGGGGAGCTTCTCCTATGAGTATTATTTTCCCAAACCCGGAGAAGAAGAACCGTCACCCAAGATGGGTTTTGTTCAATATTTTGAACCCTGGGGATGGATACTGGGAACCGGTGAATACATCGACAACATCGATGACGATCTGGCGATATATGAAGAGGAACAGCTGAAGAAACTCAACGAAGAGATCTATTCTACACAAATTATGGGTTCCTATCCCTTTATCAAGACCCGGGACAATGTCTATATCGCATATATCGACCAAGCCAAAGTGGGTCAGGTATCTCCCAGTTTCGATAAAGTCACCGGAGAAGATTTGACCGCCCAATACTTTGAAATCCAGAACGGTCGAATCACATATATGTGGACCAAGCCGGGGCAGCCGGATGATGAATATTTTCAGAAAATCGGCTACATCCGACACTTTGCTCCCAGAGACTGGATTATTGTCTTCAGTACTTACGAAGACGACCTGGTGGCCCAATCCCAGCGTATTCAATTCCTTGTTCTCATTATCGGGACGGTTTTCGCCGTCGGCGCCAGTCTGGCGGCACTCTTCATCATCACCTTCATTACCAGAGCCCTGCAGAGAACTTCAGCCGGACTGGAGGAAATCGCCAAAGGGGACGCCGACCTCACCCAGCGTCTGACCGTTCGGAGCAAAGATGAAACCGGCCGCTTGGCGGAGGGTTTCAATTCCTTTGTCGAGTCCCTGCAGAACATCATGACGAGCGTCAGCGGCGCGTCGTCCCAGGGCCGGGAAGTCGCCGAAACATTAGCGTCCAACGTTGAGGAAATCTCCGCGTCTCTGGAGGAAATCCAAGCCACCATCACATCCATCGATTCTCAATCGAACTCCCTGGCGGAATTGGCCAAGGATGTACGGGATGAGATTAAGGACGTCAGCAGTGAAGTGGAGAATGTCAACGCCCAGGCGACCGAAGAAGCTGCGGCGGTGGAGGAATCCTCGGCGGCTGTAGAGGAGATGGTGGCGTCCATCAAGAGCATTTCCCAGGTGGCCAAAGAGAGGGCAGCCCTCGCCGATGAGCTGGCGGCCATGGCCAGATCGGGTGAGGAACAGATGGATGTGACATTGAAAGACATCGACGGCATCTCGTCTTCCGCGGATTCCATACGGGAAGTGGTGACGGTGATCGACAGCATCTCCTCTCAAATCAACCTTCTGGCCATGAATGCGGCCATCGAAGCCGCCCATGCCGGCGATGCCGGACGGGGATTCGCCGTTGTCGCCGATGAGATTCGCAAGCTGGCCGAATCAACCGGCAGCAACGCGAAACGCATCGGGGATTCGGTGGTGGAAATCGTCGACCGGATACGTCAGACATCGGACCGCTCCCGGCAGACCGGTGAAGCGATCACTCAGATTGTCGGTGACTCCACCAGCGTATCCGAGGCGCTGTCGGAAATTATGAACGCCCTCCAGGAACTCGGACGGGGAACGGATCAGATTACCCAAGCCCTAAGCAGTCTGGTGGGAGCCAGCGGCAACGTGAAAGAGTCCACCAAAAATATTGAGACCAAATCGAGCAGATCTAACGAATCCCTGGCAAAAGTGGCGGATCTGTCGCGGCAGAATCATGAGGCGATAAACGAAATCAGCGCGGCCATGTCGGACATCGGGAAGGCTCTGGTGGATATCACGGCACTCGGTGAGAAAAATGTTCAATCTCTGGACTCCATGGACAAGGAAATCGGCCGATTTAAGTTTTAAGGCTGTATCTTAACGATATTTTAACAATCGGCTAATCTGTTCTTGATGAACTTTTCACATTCTGGCAGCAGACAGGGAGTGTTGCCTGATGGTTAAAAAGGAAACCTTGCTCATCGTCGAGGACGAGGCCGATATTCGGGAACTCATCTCATTCAATCTGGAAATGAATGGTTATGAAGTGATTAAGGCCGCCAACGGAGAGGAGGGGTTGAACCTGGCCCGGCGTCTCCAGCCGGACTTGATTATTCTCGACCTCATGCTGCCGGGAGCCGACGGACTCAAGATATGCCGGCAGCTGCGCAGCGAATCCCACACCAAAAATACGCCGGTGATGATGCTGACCGCCCGTGGAGAAGAGGACGATCAAGTGACCGGATTTGCGGCCGGTGCAGACGATTATGTCACCAAGCCTTTCAGCCCCAGAGTTCTGGTGGCCAGAGTCAAAGCTTTATTACGGCGCAACGGGCCGGCACAGGAAACCACCAGCAACCAGGTTGTGGAACATCATGGAATTACCATCGATTCCGCTCGCCATGAAGTCCGGGTTGCGGGGAAATCCGTGGGGTTTTCCGCCACCGAATTCGCCATTCTGCGGTTCCTTGCCGAGAATCCCGGCTGGGTTTTTTCCCGGCACCAGATTATCGATGCCGTGAAGGGAGAAGACTACCCGGTTACGGCCCGGTCGGTGGATGTGCAGATTCTCGGAATACGGAAGAAACTGGGAGCGAAGGGAGATCTGGTGGAAACCGTCCGGGGTGTCGGTTATCGGATGCGCGGAGAATGACGGACGGAACTTGAAACGTCAAACGGTTTTTCTGCAGTTGTTCGTGACTCTCATTCTTCTTGTCGCAGCTTCAGTTGCGTCCACCGGATATTTCGGCATCAAGTCTCTGAGAACCTACGCCATTGAAGACGCCGGTTCCCGGCAATGGGAACTTGTTCTGACATTGGCCTCGCTCTATGAACGCGAGTCGGACGAGTATTCCCAATCCTTTTCGTCCCGGAAAGAAGAGTCGGAATCTTTCATCTCATATCTTCCGGAATCCCTGGGTTATCGCATTACCATCATCGCGGCCGACGGTCGGGTTCTGGCGGATACCCACGAAGACGCCCGAACCATGGACAACCATGGAAATCGGCCGGAAGTCCGTGAAGCCGTATCAAAGGGCCGGGGATCCAGCATTCGAACAAGCGATACCCTGGGCGGTGTCCCTCTGATCTATACCGCCTACTACGATTCTTCTCTCTCTCTGGTGTTTCGCGTGGCCAGAACGGTCGAAGGCTTACAGGCCGGATTGGACCGTTCAATCAGGGCTTTCGTTGTGTTTGCTGTTCTGCTGATATCTGTTTCCGTTGTTGTGAGCATTCTGGCGGCCAGACGAATCAGTCAATTACTGCATTCGGTCCAGATCGTCGCCGACCATTACGCCCGGGGAGATTTTTCCAAAGTCCTCACGCTTTCGGGTTTTCAGGAAGCGGACGTTCTCTCCCGAACCATCAATCGTATGGGGCGACAACTCAGGGACACCATCATGGCCCTGGAGTTCCGCCGGGAGGAGCTCCAGTCCATGCTTGAAGGCATGACCGCGCCGGTTGTGCTTCTCGATAGGAAACTGGATATCCGGAAAATCAATCCCGCCGCGTCCAAGCTCCTGGGGATTGAAACCCAAGAGTGCATCGGCAAAGGGATGCTGAGTGTCTTCAGAAGCCCGGAGCTTTATGATCTGGCGCGGAAAGTCATGGACGGTGAAGACATCGGCGAGACATTGATCAGACTGGATAGCGGCGGTCCCCCGGTCTATCTCCAGACTAATGCGTCCATTGTTCAGGGTAGGGGTGCGGATGATACGGGCTGCCTGCTTGTCATGAACGACATCACCCGTATCACACAGCTTGAAATGATGCGAAAGGACTTCGTCGCCAATGTCTCCCATGAGCTGCGAACACCCATCACGTCCATACTCGGATTCGTTGAAACGCTGAGGCAGTCCGAGAATATCGACACGGAAACGCGTGATGGGTTTCTGGAAATTATTCATCGGCAGGCCTTTCGCCTGGAACATATCATCGGCGATCTGATGGCGCTCTCCAGGCTTGAGGAAGGTGAATCAGGTCTGGTCAGAGAAACTGTGGGTGTCCGGGAACTCTTCCAAGGCGCCATGGACACCTTGGCGTTCAAGGCGGATGCCCGGAATACTCAAATCCAGCTCGATGTTCGAAATGATGAGACTTGCTGTGTCCATCCCATACTGGCGGAACAGGCCTTGGTCAATCTGCTGGAGAATGCCATCAAGTACAGTCCCGAAGGCTCCCACGTGACTCTCTCTTCGGAGGTTAATGAAGAAGAGGTGGTTTTCATTGTTCGGGACGACGGACCCGGAATCCCTGAAAGTGAACTGACCAGAATATTCGAGCGATTTCACAGGCTGGACAAAGCACGAAGCCGCGAGATGGGCGGAACAGGATTGGGACTGGCCATCGTCAAGCATATCGCCATTAAACACGGCGGCCGGGTATGGGTGGAGAGCCGCCTGGGGAAAGGATGTGCTTTTCATATCGCCTTTCCCCATGGCTCCTGTGATCAGACGTCTCAATCTACGGAGAAGTGAACAGCCGACCTGTGTCGGTAGACATCTCCGGGCCGGAGAATCACCGACGGGAAATCCGGCTGATTCGGGGCATCGGGAAAATCCTGGGGTTCGAGACAGAACCCACCGTGCTTGGGAAAGGATCGGCCGTCGAGAAAATTGCCTGAGTAGAACTGAACGCCGGGTCTGTCCGTGTAAAGGGCAAGTCTCCGGCCGCTCTCGGGTTCAAAGACTTCCGCCGCGATACGAAGTTTGCCACTCTCACCGTCAATCACCATGCAATGATCGTAGCCGCCCTTGACTTGACCAAGATGGAGGCCGATGGTTTTCTCCTGTCTGAAATCGAAGGGATTCTCCTCAACGGAAGCCAATTCACCGGTGGGGATCGCCGTATCGTCCACCGGGAGATAGCGGGAGGCATGAAGGGTCAGACGGTGATTCAGGATATCACCGCTCTTCCTTCCGGCAAGATTCCAGTAGGCATGGTTGGTGAGATTTACGATGGTGGCGGCATCGGTTTCAGCATGAAAGTCCATGTAGAGGCGTCCACTTTCATCCATGGCGTAATCAGCTTTCACCGATAAGTTCCCCGGATAGTTCTCGTCGCCGTCAGGGCTGTCCAATGAGAACAGAATTCCCGCGCGGTCACCTTCGGTGTACGGTTCGGCTTTCCAAATGCGCGCGTTGTAACCCACATCCCCGCCGTGGAGATGGTTCGGTCCGTTATTGGTGGCCAATTCATAGACAGTACCATCCAGACTGAAACGTCCTTTGGCGATTCTGTTGGCGAATCGGCCGCATGTCGCGCCTTGATATCCCTCTGTTGGGATATATCGGGAGGCGTCGTTGAAACCCAGTACGACATCATCATACACGCCGTTTCTATCCGGCTGCATGACCGATATGATCGTCGCACCCCAGTCACTCAGCCCGAGACTGAGTCCGGATTCGTTGGTAATTATCCATGAAGAGGCGGCTTCGCCGTTTGGCGTGGTGCCGAAGGATTGGCTTTTAATGTTCATGTTCCTATTATAGCGAAAGTCGGGCGGGGTGGGGATTAATCCACTCTCCTGCCGATAATGATGTAGATGGTTTTACGTTTATTGATTGCCGGTACGCTGCTGACTCTGGCTGTCCTCATGCCCTGTTCCGCCCAGAAGGCACCGGCGCCCGGCGCCTTGGCAACTGCTGCGGCAGCGGGTGATATGAATGCCGTGGAGGAAATCCTCGGTATGGGAGGCAGTCCCGACCAACCGGATTCCCTGGGCCAGACACCCCTGATGTACGCCGTCTTGTCCGGGGAATATCGTCTGGTTGAGCGGCTCTTGAATACGACGGCGGATCCGAACCGCCCGGGCCGGGAGAGTATGACGCCGTTGATCGCGGCGGTGAGAGCTTCCCGTGAGGACCTGGTTTTACTCCTGCTTTCAAACGGCGCCGATCCCAACTACATTACCGATATTTCGGGCGTGCCGTCTTCGGCATTGTCCGAAGCGGTCAATCGCGGTGAAATAGACATTGCCAGACGGCTGCTTTTTCTCGGTGCGAGATCCGGGCTGCTTTCCGATTCGGAGAGAACGGTCCCGGATCCTCTCAGACTGCCGACGGTGAAAGTGCCCCTGGATTCCCGAATCTGGCGGGACATGGCTCTTTTGGACGATCTCTCCGACTCACCGGATTGGAACGCCGTCGCATCAGCGGGAGGTTCGAAATGGAATCTCCACCGGGCGGCCAGAGACGGGGATTGGTTTGCCGTTCGCGAAATTCTCGATGCCGGGGTGAATCCGGATCTCCCGGACCCAAGGGGTGTCACTCCCCTGATGAGTGCCGCCCGATACGCCAACGATGCCGTTGTATCCCTGCTGCTTCAGCGGGGAGCGGACGCCGATCTTCGAGATGATGAAGGATACAGTGTTCTTGCCTATGCCGCTCTGGGAGGCGATGTGAGAATTCTGTCCGATTTACTCACAGCTGTTGAAGTTGAGGATGGAATGAACGGCCGGCCTTCGGAGGTCAATTTAAGAACCACACCTCTCTATTACGCTGTGATTACGGGTAATCATGCCGCCCTGGGTTTGCTGACTGACGCCGATTATCCGGCGGACGCCGTGGATGAGGAGGGCATCAATGTCTTGATGATCGCCGCCTGGCTCGGCGACTTCTATGCCGTATCGAAACTGCTGCCCGTCACCGACGGCGTCTGGGGAAATATTCCTCGACCCGTATCTTTGGATGACGCCGGACGGAGTGCTTTGGATTGGAGTCTGGCGGCGTTCAAACGCGACCGACGCAGCGGCCGGGATATCGGCAGCGCCGTCAAGGCTCAAAGACTCTATCCGGTGATACGCGCTCTGGCATACCGAACGAGAAATCCTAAAGCCGCGGCCACTCAGCCCACCGGAGATGTCCATGAAATGGTGCGGGAGGCCTGGTCGGTGGGCCGAAATCCGACTATGGCGGAGGACTGGTCGATGATGGTTCCCTCCCCGGTCCCGGATGTACCCGGTGACGGCGATCTTGTTGTTTATCGTATACTTCGGGATGAAGAACCCGGGATTCCGGGCATCGAAATCACAGATTAACCAGTCCGAATGTCAGGTTTCCAGGAAGACTCGGTAAAAGATCTGTTCGGAGAGGGGTATCACAGTGGCAACTGTTTAGTATTAGTGGATAAAGATAAATAAACTTCATACCGTCTATGATGTGACACATGAACAATAGGTTTTGGTCTGAAGTCAGACTTGGCGTCACCGACTTGAGCTAACTGCTGCCTTGGAATTGCTACGTAATCAGGTTAACCATAGGTACGGTCGGTACCCTGCTCCGGTTTCATGTCATTGCCGGTCGCGAAGCGACCGGCGAGCCAAGCCTAACAAACGTGTTCGTTGCCGGAATCCGGATATAGTACAGAACTGTTATCGACCATCGATCGTACTGATTTTACGCTTTCAATTTGTTGTAGACCAGGAGCAGCTGACAACAATCGAGTCAACTTGATAAACAAACTAGAAGCGATAAGTGACACCTATCCTTGGATTCGCGCCAGCCAGAAAATCGATGAAGTTATCCTTCGTACCATCATCTCTTTTGTCATAACTTCCGTCGATTGCGAAAGTCGAAAGTTCTACACGAAGAACCACATTTGGATGAACAATGCAGTCAACGAAAACTGGTACATCAAGCCCGTAGACGAATTGGTCGTCATCGGTACCGCTTGGGAACGTGTCTGCTTGATAGCCTGCGGAAACGAGGACACCGGCTCCCATGTGGAAAAGTTCCGATTGCAGTAAGTGGTAATAGGCCCCAAATCCACCGCCATATTCTATGTTCTTGTCAGTCTTTGTGCCGTCAGTCTTATCTGTTTCAACCGAAAAGTAACCGAAAACTCGAGCTTCAATGTTATCATCAACCATTGCAGATATATGTGGTTGGATGTATATACTGTCTGTCGTAAATTCAGTATCTGCAACATTAACAAGTTTTCTGTGATAATAGCGACCCGATAGACCAAAACCGTACGGTAGATATTCCGCCCACAACGTTGAAACAAGCAAAACAAAAACCGATACAAATAACAATTTTTTCATAAGTTTTTCTCCTATAAGAAATACATGTTAATTAAAGCTCCGGTATTTGTCAAGAAAGATGTCAACCAATCTAAGCCACCTTCCTATGAATCAGACGTTTTGTTTCATGTGACGGG
>JARGFR010000141.1 GCA_029210985.1 Spirochaetaceae bacterium
CCTGAACGTTCCCCGGGGCGTCGACTCACTTCGCATCGACGTACTGGACACACCCGGGGATGTTGATCTGCTCCTCTCACAGGGAGAAGCGGCTCCCACCCGTGACGCCTATACGGCCATCGCCGATACCTATCTCGGGAGGGAGTCTCTACTTGTGGAGGGGACCGATCGGAATGGTGTGACGGGCGAATACTATCTGAGTGTCCTCGAAGCCTCGGAATCCGATTATCCGGTATCGGTTCGGCTCGTCGCCACCTACGGCTCCGATGTCCCCGAATCGGCGCCGGCTGTCCCGGTTCTTGCCGGCGCCGAGTACGGTGCGGATTCGGTGCGCCTGGCCACGGTGCAGCTGATCAGTCCGTCGGGAATCGGATCGGGATGTATCGTCAGCGGCGACGGAAAAATCCTCACCAATCATCATGTGGTGGTGGATGACGGGGGGGTTGATCTGCGGGAATTGATTGTCGCCGTAGCTCCGGCGGCTTTTGAGGTGCCTGTTGAAACCTATTCCGCCGAAGTCATCCGGACCAGTCCGAAAGATGATTTGGCTCTGCTCCAAATTACCGGTGACCGCTGGGGACGGCCGCTGCCGGCCGGATATCGCTTTCCGTTCTGGCGGCTGGGCGATCCGAACTTGATGGAGCTTGGCGATCCGCTGCTTCTGATGGGTTACCCATGGATGGGATCAGGATTATCCCGCTCCTATTTCACTTTGACTCGGGGCATCCTCTCGGGAGGAGAACGTACGTCCGACGGCTTGATTTATAAATCCGACGCCGTTATCAGCGGTGGGAGCTCAGGAGGGGCGGTCAGCGATGAATCCTGGAGGCTGCTGGGTCTTCCCAGTTTCGTCGTCAGTGACGAGGCGGCTCAGCTCACCTACTTTGTGCCGGTGACGCGAATTCCCCGGGACTGGCGGCGATTGTTCGGATATGAATAATAGGAAAGGGCAGCGGGAGGACCTCATGACCACAATCCGGACAGTCATGCTTATTTCAGTCGTCCTGGCCGTATTGGGTTCGTGCGCCGGAATTCCCCGGGGTACAACCACCTCATTGCACACTGCGGCGGAAGAGGGAGATATCGATGAAGTCATGGAACTCATCACCGACGAATCGAAGGTGAACGCCAGAGATGAGATGGGCCGGACGGCTCTTCATCGGGCGGCCGCCGCCGGGGATATTCTCGTCACCGCAGCTCTGCTCAATGTGGGCGCCGATCCGAATCTCGTGGATGTGGACGGCCGTTCGGCCCTCCATCTCGCGGTTCTCACCTGCGATACCGACCTGGTGGCCATGCTGCTGGGTGCCGACGCGAATCCTGATGTCAGGGACGAGGAGGAGCGGTCACCCCTGGATCTGGCGATGGAAGGAGACTGCCCGGACGTGGTGGATACAATCCGATCGGCAGCGCGTCTCCCGGATCGGAACCCTTGATATCAACGGCGGCTTCGACGCCCCTTTCTTTTCGAAGGGGATTTGAGCTCCTTCCTTTTCACCGTCACACCGCCCAAAATGGCGACTCCGCGAACTGTTAAAGTGGGGGCTCCGTCATCGCCGGCACCCGCCTTGTTTTCCATGCCGCCCAGGAGGGGAATCCCGGAAACGTCGGCATTGATGCCCGGCGGGACGATAATGTCCAAACCGCCTAAGATGCATCCGGCGGTGATATGAACTCCGGTCCTCGGGAACTCGGCCTCCCGGAAGTCAAGATGAACTCCACCGAGCAAAGACAGTGTATGGATCTGTTTTGCCGGCTGCCAGCGTCCATTCCTGTTTGATCCGCCCAGCAAGGCGAAAAAGGACTGCTTTTCTCTGGGTACTCTGGTGTTGATGAGCCAGGGACGGTCTTCCCTCTCATATCGGTCATCCTCTTTTTGATCACCGGAGCCCCTGGGTGCCGGTATATCGGCGATCAGAGACAGAAGTTTTTCCTTGTCTTCAGCAACCGTGGCGTTTTTGAGCCGTCTTTCCAGTGTCTCGACGGTGATTCGCCCATCGGCATAAGCGTCCTTGAGGAGTGTAATCACCTCGGCCCTCAGTTCGTCGACGCTCATACGCTGAAATGCGCTGATTATACCCATAAGAATCCTCCGTCTTTCCTCGAGGTCATTCTAACCTAAGTTCGCCTTGACTCAAACTCATCCATTTGTGATACCGTCGCTTTATGAAAAAGCCCCTCCTTTGTCTTGTCGCACTGGTGATGTGGGTACCACTCGGCGTCTTCGGCGTTTCTCAAAATATTGAATTGGACCGTATGATTGTCGAGATCGACGGAGTCGGATCCCCCAGGGGATTGGAGGAAGAACTTGGGTTCGTCAGAGGAGCAGTCTTTACCGAGGGCGAGCTGGCCTCCGCGGTTGAGAGTGTTCGTGAATCCGGTCGATACAGTAAAGCGGTCTACCGGCTGGAACCGGGTCGGAACGGCCGCATCGACGTCGTTGTCCGCTTTGTTGTTGATCCCGGATATCGACCCGGGCCCGAGGAAGAAATCCGGATAGACAGGATTGAAATAACGGGAAATTTGAAAACAAAGGATTCGGTGATACTCTCCGAGTTCCTCTTTGAAGCCGGTGAGAGGGTCGACCTGGTGACGATTGAAGAGTCGGTTCAGGCGGTGTTCAACCGGGAACTGTTTTTTGAGGTTGACTGGGGACTTTACGATGAACCGGGCGGGATGGTGATGGAATTACGGGTCCGGGAGAAATGGACGCTCTTTCCCATCATCTATGTGGTAGGAGACGACGGACGAACTCAGTTGAGTCTCGGCCTCATCGATCTCAATTTCGCCGGAGCGGGCTTTATGCTTATGGGAAACTACGTCGGAACCTTTTATCCCGACGATGCCTCTCAGCATAACTTTAGTGCAGTCTACAATCACCAGAAACTCGGCCGCAGCCGGTTGGGATTGTTCGCCACCGGCGGATATCTTTCCGATATCTCCAGTGTTTCCAAGGACGGCGATCCGGTCGGTCAATTCGAGTCGGAATCGGGTTATTTCATGGGCTGGATATCCTATTCCCTCACATCGAATTGGAAGACATCATTTCTGATGAAATATCGTAATGATGTGCTCAGCGGCGACTATGATCTTACAGCGGATACCGCAGGATTCGGCGGGCGGATTGAGTTCGACCAGGTGAATTTATACGACATCAGGAGACAAGGTTTCGGTGCCCGTGCGGATGTCTCGCGCATCTTTTCATTCTCCGGCGGCCTGGGAGACTATATCGAGGCCGGCGCCCAGGCCGAGTATTTCGATGTGTTCCATAAGGACCTGTTCAACATCATCACCAGGTTGAGAGTCGACTACTCTTCGGCGGAGATCCTCCCGTATCAGACGAATCGCCTGGTGCACCTTCGGGGCGGATCGGGGAGGGAGTATTACTCCCCTCTGGTGCTGGCGGCCTCCACCGAGATCGGCATCGCACCGCTGCGGGAGAATTGGATGTTCCTGGAGCTGGTTGGCGTCGCCGACCTCTCCTGGGGCGATGCGGGTACCGGATTCATGTACCGCATCGGTCCGGGATTTCGGATAACTTTCCCGCCTCTGGCCGGGCTGTCCCTCAACGTGGATTACGTTTTCACCGAACGGGGTGAAACCGAGCTGTATTTCGGGATGTTCCGTTTTATCGACGCCCGCTAGTCCGGCAGGACGCCCGGCAATGCTTTGGCGATGACTTCGTCCAGCTGTTTAACCGGATGGAATGTGATGCCTTTCTTCACATGGTCCGGGATGTCGTCAAGGTCCTTCACATTGGAATCCGGAATGATAACGTCCTTCAGTTTATGACGTCTGGCGGCGATGGTTTTTTCCTTGAGCCCGCCGATGGCCAGCACTTTGCCGGTCAGACTGAGCTCACCGGTCATGGCGAGATTGGATTTGATTTTCCGTCCCGTCGCCAGGGAAAGAAGGGCTGTCGTCATGGTGATGCCGGCCGATGGGCCGTCCTTCGGCGTGGCGCCTTCGGGTATATGAAGGTGGACAACATGGGTATCGAAGAACTTAGCTTTTGCTTCATCCGGATTGTTTTCGATGATTTTCCTGGCCCGAGTGTAGGCGATGGCGGCCGATTCCTTCATGACATCACCCATCTGTCCGGTGAGTTTGAAGCCGCCTTTGCCTCTGACGGCCTCGGCCTCGATGATCAGGACGTCTCCTCCCATGCTGGTCCAGGCCAGGCCCAGAGCCATTCCGGGCAGACCGGCCTTTTTGAGCCCGTCATCACGGAAGCTGGGTTTGCGCAGGTATTCTTCGAGTGTGTCGGCGGCGATGCGAATGGGCATCTCCTTCTTGTCCTCCACAACCTGTCTGGCGACTTTTCGGTGGATTCGATCGATGGCTTTCTCAAAGGTCCTCATGCCGGCATCCCGGGCATATCCTTCGGCGATGCCCGTCAGGGCAGTCTTGTTGTAGCGGATCTGACCCCGTTTCAGTCCATGGCGCTGCAGGCTCTTGGGGATGATGTATCGCTTGGCAATCTCCAGTTTCTCTTCCACCACATAACCGGACAGACGGATGACTTCCATTCTGTCCAACAAAGGCCTTGGAATGGGATCGAGAGTATTGGCCGTCGCGACAAAAACCACATGCGATAAATCGAAAGGGAGATCCAGGTAATGATCCCTGAAATTGATGTTCTGCTCGGGATCGAGAACTTCCAGCAGAGCCGATGAAGGATCGCCCTGAAAGCTGGTTCCCAATTTATCAATTTCGTCGATCATGAATACGGGGGAGCGGGACTTGACGATCTTCATGCCCTGGAGAATCTTACCCGGCATGGCGCCCACGTAGGTGCGGCGATGACCCTTAATCTCCGCTTCGTCCCTCATTCCTCCTACCGAGAATCGGAAAAAGGGGCGATCCATGGATCGGGCGATGGATTTGCCTATGGATGTCTTGCCCACACCCGGGGGACCGACGAGAAGGATGATGGATCCCTTGGAATCCTCTTTCAGCTTCCTGACGGCCAGGTACTCCAGGATGCGTTCTTTGACGTCCTCGAGACCGAAATGATCCTCGTCGAGAATGCGTGACGCTTCGGTCATATCGATTTTGTCGGCTTCCGGCATGTTCCAAGGCAGTGAAATAATCCAGTCCAGATAGTTCCGCGTGACGACGTACTCGCTGGACGAGGGTTCCATCACCTGGAACTTTTCCAATTCCCGATTCACCTGCTCGGCGACTTCTCCCTCAAAGGCGAATGCTTCGACGGCTTCCTTGAATTTCTGAAATTCGCTTGAACGCGCATCGGTGGGTTCGCCGAGTTCCCTTTTGATGGCTTTCAGTTCTTCCCTGAGGAAATAGTCCCGTTGGCTTTTCTCGATTTTCTCGTTGATTTCGCCGGCTATCCGTTTCTGGATTTTTGCCAGTTCATGTTCTTTCTTGATGTAGATGAGCACCATTTCCATGCGCTTCTTCACATCCAGAGTTTCGAGAATCTCCTGCTGTTTATCCCGGTCGACATTGAGAATACTGGTGATGAAATCCGCGATTTTCCCCGGATTATCGATATTCACCATGTTCAGGCGCATCTCCTCGGAAAAGAGCGGATTGTCTTCGCTGATCTGTTTCATTTCGGTGAGCAGAGCCCGTGTGAGCGCCTTGAGTTCCTTGTCCTCGGGATCATACAAGTCGTCCAGGTATTCGACGGCGGCCGAATAGGGACTCTTGTCATTATGAATTTTGGCGGTTCGGAAACGCTTCAGGGTGCTGATGAATATATTGATGCCGCCGTCGGGCAGGTTGATCCGTTTCACGATTTTGGCGGCGGTTCCGATTTTATAGAGTTCCTCCGGTCCGGGGGATTCGGTATTCGGGTCGGTGGTGAGTACCAAGCCGACAACCTTGTGCGTCTCCATGGCCTTGTCGATGACGGTAATATCCTCGGCTCCGGTAATCATGATGGGCGTGAAAATCCCCGGGAATATGGGTTTCCCCTGGAGCGGAACAACGTATATGTGGTTAGGGAGCGCCTCCGAGGCGGCGATGACCTGGTTTTCGTTTTCGTCTGACATGGAATCCTTCCTCGCAAGAATGGCCGATGATGCGGTTTCTTAAAAATAAGACTTGGGATCCATGGGGGCAAACGGAAAAAACATTCTGCCTTTGTAGATCAGGTGAATTCCCACACCGGAAATTCCCAAATCTTCCGGTGTTCTCCACTCTGTATCAGATTGAATTCCTGTAGAATCGTCTTATCCAATAAGGTTTCATCCCAAAACGTCACCATAAAAAAAGTCATTCATATCCTCAACCCCAGGCCAAGGAGCCCGGATGAACGATCGAATGACAATTGTCTATAAATTGAAATTTTTTCTGCTCCTTTCGGTATTGCTCACACTCCCGGGGCTCTCTGTGTCCGGGGAGGTAACGGGATTTACCGATAACCCGGCTCTATACAACCAAGCCGAACCCTTTCTCCTGATATCCGTAAGCGATCTTGAGAACGGGAGTTCCGTCATATCCGAACTTGCGGATGCGGGATTCGGCAACAGTTTCCGGGTCGGTTTGGGCCGGGTCGGGAACGGCTGGGCGCCGGGTTGAACGGAAGAGTCCAAACACTCGCGCCCTCCGGTACATCAATATCCCCGGCCATGGCCGACATCCGTTTGGATACGGAAGCAGCTTCTCCGCCGGATTCGTCGAAATCTCCCTTGGCGGAGATTTTGTCCCGCACCTGAACATCCTCGCCCTGGATGTTCATTTACCCAACATCTCCGCCGCGGCCGGCGAGCCCGACAGTCTCTCTTCCGTATTGAAGCAGGTGGATCGGCTGAATGTCGGCTTCGGATTGGGAGCCAACATCGGTGCCGTCGTCAGCAAGGGCCCTCTTCGCGGTTTGCTGATCCTCAGGGACATCGGTCATATGCGCTTTTTTACCTATTCCACAATCCTGGAAGACTTGAGGAACGGAAATCTGGGTCATCGTATCTCTGATCCGTTGAACACTATTTCCATGACACTGGGGATGGGCTTCGGAATCCGCTCCTCAGGGGAATCGGTCCAGGCGGATTTCCATGCCGAATATATTCAGCCTCTGGCGGGCTCGGATGTTATCGCCGCGTCCAAGTATGCATTCTGGTTTGAACGCGTTCGGTTTGAAGTTGAATCAAAATTTGCCAACACCCTCGCGCTCAGGGCGACTCTGGAGGGTGGAATTGCGGGCGCCGGACTCGATGTCGAGCTGAACAGCCTTGAAATCACTGCGGATTTTCGATGCGACGGGGGTAATTTCACCATTTCCGTTCCCTTCTGACATCTTGTCGTCAGGCCTCGAACGCGTCATCATCGAGGCAGTCATGACCAGAAACCTGAAAGCCCCGGCCCTGGTACTCAAGGTGAACCCGGTGGGGGAAAACCACCGGGGTCTGTCGATGCTGGTGAGCGGCGAGGGGATTCTGCGTCCCTTTGCCTACGGCGCCCAGGGAAAAAGAAGTACGCTGAGAGGAACCGCCGTGCCCTACAATCGCGGCGTTGCGGATCTGCACTACGACGGGGCGAAGGATCGATGGAGGCTGACGGCCTTCGATCCGGAAGACTCTCATGACGGACTGCGGGAAAATCTGGATCGCTTCTACGCGGCGACAACCTGGGCGGAAATCCTCCTGAAAACCCACGGCGCGGGGGACGACTCGGCCTCCCTCTTCGAGATGGCCGCCGCGTTCTTCTCCCGCCTGTCCGTTACGGTTCCGTCGGACATCAAACGACTGAGCGTGGGCTTCATGTGGCAATTTCTGGGAATTGAGGGGGTTCAGCCGGATCCCGAGCACTGCGGCCGCTGTGGAAAACCTCTGATAATAGGCGGAGAGTCCGGTTTCGCCCGGTTCCTGCCCAACGGCCTACTGGCGGGACCCGAATGCGCCGAGGGACGGGGCACGGAGCTCTCCGACGGTGCCCGACGTTGGTTGTCGGCTCTCACCGGATCCGGACCCGAAGGTGCTCTGCAAATCGGGCTGGCTCCCGCCGCCGTCACGGCTGCCGAATCCTGGCTGCTCACCATCATTCAATCCCTGCTGGAACGCCCATTGAGAAGCATTCGGGTCTATTGACTCTTGCATGCCGAGGCGCATGGAGTTCATGATGGACTGCGATGAGAACCTTTCTTGCCGTTGTTCCTCCCGAGGATGCGGCCAGGGACATCCATTCTTCACGAGCCGTCCTTCGTCAGGTTTGGAAGGGTGTGAAATGGGTGATTCCGCAGCATTTTCATATCACATTGGTTTTTCTGGGTGAACGCGAGGAAAAAATTGTGGACGAATTTTGCGGTGTTGTCGGCCCCGTTATTGGCGGTTTCCCGTGTTTCGACGTTCAATTTGACGGTATCGGATGCTTTGGTTCTCCCTCGTTTCCCAGACTCATTTATGAACGGATCGGCGGCGGCGCCGATCACCTGGCAGCCCTGAATCGGAGCCTGCAGGCCGTTATGGAAAATTTGATCGGAAAAGACCCCAAGCGATACCACCCGCATCTCACTCTCGGCAGGCCAAAACATCGAGGAGTGGAGGGACCCGAGGGTGGAGAGTTGTTGCCGCCGGGGACGAAACCGGATAACGTTGGAGCCTTCCGGGCGAGTGAGGTGGTGCTCTTCCGGTCTGTTCTACGTCCGGAAGGCGCCCAATACACGATTCTGGATCGTTGGCCATTGAAGGAGGCACTATGAGCGAATCACTGCGGACCGTCGACATCATCGCCGCCAAGCGGGACGGACATCAATTGAGCGAAGCACAGGTGTCTTCGTTCATCAAGGGGTATGCAGAGGGCTCGGTTCCCGACTACCAGGCCGCCGCATGGTGTATGGCCACCTTTTTAAACGGGATGACGCCTGAGGAAACCGGATATCTGACCCGGGCCATGATCGACTCCGGGGATATCATCAATTTGTCGGCACTTACCGGTCCTTTTGTCGACAAACACTCCACCGGCGGTGTCGGAGACAAAATTTCCCTCATTCTGGCGCCCCTTGCGGCCGCCTGCGGCGTCAAAGTTCCTATGATGAGCGGCCGTGCCCTGGGACATACCGGCGGCACTCTGGATAAACTTGATTCCA
>JARGFR010000142.1 GCA_029210985.1 Spirochaetaceae bacterium
ACGTAATCCCGTACTCCTGAGTGTTCACCTCCAGGGCACGAAGCATTTCCTCAGCCAGAGGATCGGTAAAAGGCCGGCTGAAGCTGTCGGTGGGAATGATATGGTCCGCAGTGGCATAAGTTCGACCGGGATATTTCACGGACAAATTCTTCTCCTTCAGCATGCCGAAGGCCTGTGGAGATGTGACTTCATGAATAAGATGTAATCCGATAAACAACTGATCCTGGCCTGACGGCAGTGTGCGTACTTTATGGCGCTGCCATACTTTTTCGAGGAGATTCTTTCCTGCCATATTTTACTCCTATAAATTTCGATATTTTGTATCATATCAACAATATTCCCTACAGGAATAGCTGATTATGCTTTCTATTTAACCTATATTGATACATCATGAAATCGGAATACATTCGCACGTCATCGGAACCATCCTCTTCTTCACTGCTGTCGCTGTCCATAGACGACGCTCCGGCGATTCTCACCTTCCTCCATGCAGGAAGGTCGTCCTGGCCTGAGAGCGACCGGGGATCGACGGCTCCGGCTGAACGAGGACATGCCCACCCGGTGTATCATGCCATTCTATACACATCCGGTCTGAACACAATGATACACGATTCGAAATTGCTGAGATTCGCCAGAGGCACCATGATTCTGACTGATCCCGGGTGCAGGCATGAATATCGGCCCCAATCCCCGGGGGGCGGCGGCTTCATTGAAGTCACCTTCGACTTGCGATTAAAGGGAGAAACAATATCACTTCCTTGGGACTCGGTTTTGAGCTCCTGGTTTGGCCTGGAAGTGCCGGCCGTTAACTGGCCTCTTCTCATTCCGCCGCCTGAAAGTGGAAAGATTGAAAATCTGATGGATGATGTGGTAGCCGCTCTCACCAACGAGAGCGAATTCAGGGATGCGTCCGCCTCTTTGGTATTCGGGAGAGTTCTTATGGAGCTCTATCGGTATCTGGGAAACGATAAGACCGAAGAGGGAAATCGAGATCGACTGGATCGCGCCAGATTGATGTTGGAACGCCGCTTTGCCTCTGAAATTACCATAGCGGAGCTCGCTGATACTGCATGTCTGAGTTCCGGAGCTTTTATCCGTTCGTTCTCCAATCGATACGGAATGCCGCCTATGTCCTACAGAAAATCCCTCCGTATCACCGCGGCGAAACATCTACTTTCCGTCTCCGGACGAAGCATCAGTGAAATCGCATCGGATGTCGGATATAAAGATATCTATTCTTTTTCAAGAACCTTCAGATCATTAGTCGGCATGACGGCGTCGGAATGGCGAAATCGCCGCGATTAGAGTCTTCGGGTTTGATAAGACGGCTATTCCTTCCATGGAAATATCATTCCCTTCAAGGTTCGTTTACCGACAAGTTCCTTTTCATCAATCAGCAGTTCGTACCATGGAACATCCCGTTTTTTGGATTCAGGATTTTCTTCCAGCCAATCATATTTCAACATGAGCAGTCGCATTGTTCCGGCCTGATAAAGAAGTATTCCTGCCGGTCCAAAGGCACCGAAAGCCGTCAGCGGCCACAAGAAAAATTGCAGTGGAACCATTATCAGACCGGCGAACAGCGTCAATCCCATATTATCCAGCATGATAAGCGCACTTTTTTTCAGCAGCGATCGGAAATTGCCGGACAATCGATTCCGAACCGGGAAAAACCAGAGTGAGAGAAGATAGACGCCGAAGCAGAGCCAGAACAGCAGAGCAACGGCCGTAAGCCCTGCCATATTCTTCATCCCGATATAGAAAGTTATGCCAAATGATGAAATACCGAAAAACAGCGCCACCGAGACTGAATAGACCAAACTGATTTTCCATGTGGATTTGAATGTTTCGGGTAGGTCGGACCAGGCAGGCCGCTTATAGTCGGCGACCTTGGATTGGAGAGATGAAACCATGCCGAGCGTGATGCCGAGAATAGGTATGAGAATGACTATGAAAATAAACCCCATACTGTTGCCGCTTTCGAGTATTCGAAACATCGGCCATAATCCGGCCATAAGAACCAGAAAAAACGAAAAGTTTCCCAGAATCAAGGCCCCAAGATTGTCCCATGCATCAAAAAACGATTTCTTAATCAACAAGAAAAACATAAATCAGCTATCCTCCGGAATTCGGCCTTTTCTCATCCACCTGGCGGCAAGGTAGACCAACGGAGTGTCGGCGGCGGCGACAATCCATTTCAAAACGTATGTGGTGATGATGAGTTCCCAGAACTCTTCGATGGGGACGATGCCGACAAAGGCTATGGTGACGAAAATGATGGAATCGATCGCCTGACTGATCATTGTGGAGACGTTGTTGCGAATCCAGATCCAGCGTCCATCGGGACGTCTCTGTTTCATCAGGGCATACGCCCACACATCATGTGCCTGGCTGACACCGTAGGCAACAAAGCTCCCCAGAGCGATTCTTGGAAGCAGAGAATAAAGATTTGCCATGCTTTCTTGAGCGAAATCGATGGGAGACGGTTTGAAGAACAATGCCAGATTCATAAAGACGGTGAGAGCCGCCAGCGAAATAAATCCAATCCAGACAGCCTTGCCGGCATCTCTTTTTCCATAGTTTTCCGAAAGAATATCCGTCGCCAGAAAGCTCGTTGCGTAAACGATATTTCCCAGCGACGCGGTCAGTCCGAACAGCTCAACGGTTTTAACAACCTGTATATTCGCGATAATGACGGAAATGGGCACCCATGCGTACAGACCGATTCTGCCGAATCGCCTGTAAACCACCAGTATGGCGAGGAAATTCAGTGCCAGCATTATGCACCAAAGAAGTTCGTTGCCCGCCGGGATGCCGGCAAACCATGAACTGAGGTCAATGGGATTCACAACAGCTCCTCCTTCACTTCCAGGACGGCGCTCCATCGGCTCGTCGTCGATTCATCAAAGCTGCGGATGCGAAAAAAAAGAGTTTGGCCATCTTCGATGGGAAGTTCCATATTATTGCCTTTAATGGTCCAAGCCCTGTCAATTTGAACAAATTTCCGGTTTTCGGACATCTGGATCTGGTATCCCTCGGCTCCGTCGACAGAGTCCCACGTCAATAAAAATCGGCTCAAAGGGCGCGCCGCAGGTTTGTCGAAACGAGGTCTGGGTAAAAAGACCTCTTCTGTCGCGATAACTGGAATATCAGAATTTCTCCGGGCATCGGAGGCACAGCCGACAAATGTTAAGACGGCCCCCAGGACCGCCGCTGATATTAATAATTTACGTCTCAACATAGTTCGGACGCATCATAGCCCTAACGGATGTCACTGTCGATATGCTGATCACTCCAGCTCTATCGAGCACCCTGATCAAACGGCTCTCCGGCGGCTCTTGGCGCTTGGGAAGATTTTGAAAATGCGATGAGAGCCAGTAAGGTCACGACATAAGGAAAAGCCTTCAAGATCAGTCCGGGGATACGGGTCAATTCAGGAACGACTTGGGAGACATTGGCCAGAGTACTGGCGAAACCGAAGAAAAAAGTCGCTCCGAGAATGCCCAAGGGTTTCCATTGGCCGAAAATCAGCGCGGCCAGGGCCAGGAATCCCAATCCGGCCACCGAACCGTTGAATTCTCCTGAATACGTGACGATGATAACCGCGCCGCCGAGCCCGGCAAAAGCACCGGAAAACATCACGCCGATGTATCTGATCAAGCGGACATTGACTCCGGCGGCATCGGCCGCATGAGGATGTTCACCGCATGCCCTCAGCCGCAACCCGAAGGGAGTCTTGTATACCAGATACCAGCTTCCAAGGAGTATCAGCAGGACCACCCAAGTGGTCATGTAGGTTTGAGTAAAGAAGAGTTTTCCGATAATCGGTATCTTCGACAGTATGGGCATATTGAACCGTCGAAGGCCTGTGATAATCTGGATATTCCCGCTGCCCGTGATGTACCGAGCGAAATATACCGTCAGGGCGCCGGCAATCATGTTGATTGCCGTACCGCTGATAACTTGGTTGGCGTTCAGATTGATACTTGCAAAGGCGTGGAGGAGCGAAAAGAGGGCACCGGCAACGATGGCCACCAAGAGCCCGATCCACACGGCGGAATTTCCCATCACCGGATACAACTTCGACGTCGTCAGGGCGCTGGCGAAGGACCCGATAATCATCAACCCTTCGAGGCCGATATTCACGACTCCGGAACGTTCGCAAATTAGTCCGCCCAATGACGTAATCAACAGCGGGATGGTGAAGGTGATGGCATACGGAAAGATGAGTGTCAGTATATCCCACATATCAGCCGTTCTCCTTTTCAGCCTTGAGAAAAGCTCTGTTGGCGAAAAATCTTTTGGAATTGTCCAGGAATCGTTCGATGAGCACACTTGTTGCTCCGAAATATATGATGGTGGCGATGATGGTATCGCCTATCTGAGGCGGCACATCCGTCATGGCATTCATGAAGCCCTTTCCGGAATGGAGTACACCAAAGAAAAACGAGGAAAAGAGAACACCGATCGGTGAAGTGGCGCCAAGCAGCGCTACCGCAATGCCGTCGAAGCCCTGATTGGGCAGAATACCGATCTGAATATTGACGGCATAGCCGGTGTACAGCGTCAGTCCGCCGATACCTGCCAATGCGCCGGCGATGGTCATGGACAATACGATGTTGCGATTGACTTTCATTCCGGCATATTCGGCGGCATGACGATTATACCCGGCGGCCTTCAACTCATAGCCCAACACCGTCTTTTCCAAGATCACCCAAATAATGCCTGCGGTAATCAGCGCAATCAGCAGACCCAGGTTGATATACGACCCATCGAACAATTCGGTGAGCCAGGGTACTCGCAATGACGCGATGTCGGGGATTTTCCGGGACTCGGTTTCCAGAAAAGTCCCTTTGAAATACGCCGGCACTGTGTAGTACACCACCCAATAGGCCAGCCAGTTCATCATAATGGTGGCCACAACTTCATGCACGTTGAAAATCGCTTTGAGTAAGCCCGGCACAAACCCCCAGAGCGCACCGCCGGCAATAGCGGCAACGAGCATCAGCAGAATAAGAAGCGGCTTGGGAAGCACCACCGTCAGTCCGACGATTGTCGCACTAAGGCCGCCCATAAGCAGCTGACCTGAAGCTCCGATATTGAATAATCCGGTATTGAAGGCAAACGCGACCGACAAACCCGTCAATATCAGAGGTGTCGCCGTAGCCAGGGAATTCCCGAGACGTTCTATGTTCATCAAACCGCCGCGGAATAGGAAGGCATATCCGGCAAATGGATTGCTTCCTGTGATGGTCATAAATACGGCCCCGGCCATCAAACCCAGAATGACGGAAATAATTCCAACCGACAGGGCTCGGGGAATCTTGGGAAGAGAGATTCTCATGATGCGCTTCCTTTGGAGACGCCGGCCATCATCAGTCCGGCTTCGTTTTCATCAATTTCGTCCGCATTGACCAGTCCGACAAGTTCACCATGACTGATGACGGCGATCCGGTCGGAGAGGTCCAGGATTTCGTCGAGCTCCAGGGAAACCAAAAGAACAGCTTTTCCCGAATCCCGCTGTTCCACCAGTCGTTTATGGATATATTCGATGGATCCGACGTCGAGTCCTCTGGTGGGCTGGACTGCGATGAGCAAATTGGGATTGTGACTGATTTCTCTGCCGACAATGGCCTTCTGCTGGTTTCCACCCGAGAGCGAACGTGCCGGCGTCTCACTCCCCCGGCCGGCCCTGACGTCAAAGGCTTCGATGATGAGCTCTGAATTTTTTCGAATTTCATCTCGTTTTAAAAATCCGAATCGATTGAAACGATCCTCTCCATAAATTTCCAGGATAAAATTGTCTTCGACACTGTAATCCAGAACCAAACCGCGTTTCTGCCTGTCCTCGGGTATATGGGCCATACCGGATATGATGCGATGACGAATCGAGCTGTCGGTGATGTCTTTGCCGTCCAACAAGATTTTACCGGAGTCGGCACGGGTTAGACCGGTCAAAGCTTCCACAAGTTCGGTTTGGCCGTTTCCGTCGACACCCGCCAGGCCTAGGATTTCCCCGCCGTGAACATCCAGAGAAAAGTCTTTGACGCCCATGACACCGCGTCTATTCATGACGTTCAGACCTTGAATCTCCAGAACTTTCGGGCCCCGTTCGATGTCTCCTTTATCCACGGTGAAGGACACTTCCCGTCCCACCATCATTTTCGCCATTTCCTCGGTGGACGTACTTTCCACATCCACCGTCCCGATGACTTTACCCCGGCGTATGACGGTGCACCGATCCGCAATCGCTTTGATTTCTTTCAGTTTATGCGTGATGAGAATGATGGACTTGCCCTCGGCTATCAGGTTTTTCATAATCTGCATCAGATCCTGAATCTCCTGAGGAGTCAGGACGGCCGTCGGTTCATCAAATATCAGGACTTCGGCATCACGATAGAGCATCTTCAATATCTCTGCCCGCTGCTGCATCCCTACCGAAACATCCTCGATTTTAGCTTCGGGATCCACATTCAGACCGTAATACTCACTGAGCTGTTTAATCTTCGCCGAGGCCGAGGCCAAATCCATTCCCATACATTTCCGTGGTTCAAGCCCCAGAACGATGTTCTCGGTGATGGTGAAATTGTGGACCAATTTAAAATGCTGATGCACCATTCCGATACCCAGATTATTGGCTTGAGTCGGATTGCTGATTTGAACTTCTTTCCCCTTTACGGAGATTGTGCCCCGATCGGGACGATACAGACCGAACAGAATGCTCATCAAAGTGGATTTGCCCGCTCCATTCTCTCCAAGCAGTGCCAGCACCTCCCCTTTCTTAAGGCTGACGGTGACATTGTCGTTGGCGACGATACCGGGGAATTCCTTCCGGATTCCTTTCATTTCGATGATGTATTCCACTTCGGGGCGCTCCTTAAAGGAAAAAAAAGGGACTGTCCCAAAAAGTTCACCTCATTGGACAGTCCCTTATAGCTGCATGTTCTTATTTAATCAGATTACCCTGTTCGGCCGAAACTATGATTTCGCCGCTTTTCACCATTTCGGTCACTTCGGCAACTTTCGCTTCAACACTGGAATCGAGGTTTGGATTCTCTGCAGGAATCCCGACGCCGTCGTTCGATGCGTCGAAGACCAATGTCTGACCACCGGGGAACTCACCGTTGAGTTCCGCCTGAATCATATCGTAGGCAGCCGTATCAATTTTCTTCATGGCGGAGGTGAGAATGATAGACTTATTCCCCTCGTAGATGCCTTCGGAATACTGATCGACGTCGACGCCGACAATCCAGACATCTTCCCCGTTTTTGGCACGAGCCTTGGCTTCATTGATGGCCCCGACACCCACGCCGCCGGCGGCGCAGAATATGACATCGACGCCCTTGTCGAACATTCCGGCACCCAGCTGCTGGCCGGCCGCAACATTGTCGAACGAACCCTGATAAATGATGTTCTCAGCTTCGAGCACAATATCAGTGCCCAAATTCTCATTCGCGTAGGCGATTCCCTGCTGGAAGCCCCAATTGAACTTCTGCACCGGAGGAATCTCCATGCCGCCGATGAAACCCGCTTCGCCTTCTCCGAGTTGGAGAGCTGTGGCCACACCGGCCAGGTAACCCGACTCATGCTCGGCGAAGAAGATGGAAACTACGTTGTCTTCGGCGCGGAACTCGGAATAATCCGCGTTATGCGGCGTACCGTCGATCAGAACAAAATTGGCATCCTTGTACTTGTCCTGGGCGGCGAAAATAGCCGTTTCAAATTTGAAACCGGGAGTGACGATCAGTTTATATCCGGCATCGTACAGGTTGCCGATTTCTTTGATGTAATCGGCTTCGGTCGTACCCGTCGGTTTGAGATATTTCTCGGATACGGATCCTTCCGCCGCGGCCTGAAGAATGCCTTCCCAAGTACCCTGATTAAAGGACTTGTCATCGATGGTACCCGCATCGGTTACCATGCCGACCTTCAGTTTCTCAACACCCTTTCCCGCCATGTCACCTTCACTGCCTCCGTTGGCGATGACAGGAAGAATGGCCATTGCGGCCAATACAACGAGCAACATTGCTTTTTTCATGATTTTCTCCTTTGTTGGATTTCTCCAGATTTAAAAAATATATCCGAATAATGCCTGAATCCGCAACCAGAACTGTTGGAAAGATACCTTATTTTAAATTGTAGAAAGAAATTCCTTCACCCAGAGGGTCCTTACCCAGAAGAACCTGGATGGATGCTGACAAATCGGCGAAACTGTCGCGAATCCCGACATCCATTTTCGATGCAGGCCCTCCCGATTCTCCGACGATACGCATCAGCATGGGAACATGTTCACGGGTATGGTCGGTTCCGCGAAACGTCGGATCGCAGCCGTGATCCCCGGTGATGATATAAACATCGCCGGGGTTTAATCGGGATTCGAGTTCGGGGAGAATACCATCGATAGCGGCAACAGCGTCATGGTAGCCCCGGGCATCCCTTCGATGACCGTAAATCATGTCCGTATCGACCAAATTGACAAACACAAAGCGATCGCCTTGTTCTTCGGCCTCAGCCAGCTCCAGGGTGCGTGCGATACATGCTTCATTTCCCGAGTCGTGGTGGGACACGTCTATTCCCTGCTCATTAAATATGGAACCGATTTTACCCACGGCGTGAGTTTGCACTCCCCTTTCTTTCAAGTAATCCAGAATTGTTTTCCCGGGAAGCTCTATGGACCAGTCATGGCGATCCTTTGTGCGGCTGA
The DNA here is from genome assembly GCA_029210985.1 of Spirochaetaceae bacterium. Lineage (GTDB taxonomy): Bacteria > Spirochaetota > Spirochaetia > DSM-2461 > DSM-2461 > UBA2779. Next base: position 8,705 of record JARGFR010000142.1, read on the forward strand.
ACGCCCCGGGGTTGCCGGTAAACGGCCTGGCAATCACTCGGCCGACGTTGTAGGCGTCACATAACCTTCTGGCCGATTCACAGAGCCGATAGAGCTCTTTCACCGGATATATTGAATCGTGAGCGGCAATCTGAAAAACAGAATCGGCGGATGTGTAGCAAATCGGTTTCTTGGTCTTCAGATGCTCTTCCCCAAGTTCTTCGATGATGGCGGTACCTGAGGCCGCTTTATTGCCCAGTATCCCGGGTATTCCTGTCTCTTTGACGAATAAACGGATCATTTCCTCGGGAAACGACGGAG